>CAZFWM010000176.1:0-15122 GCA_964522545.1 uncultured Thermodesulfobacteriota bacterium | reverse complement strand
GGGATAGATTTCGAAAGGTCAACTGCCGCGAAGCGGCCTTAGTTCAACAGATTTTGCGCTTTCTTTCTTGATCAAGCCTCCCCATTCTTTGAATCCGGATCGAGGTTCCGTCTGAGGATCATGAAAATTGGGCTTTTGTTTTTTCGGGCGGATGTCTCTCATATCACCACACCGATGAAGCAGCCAAGTTCAACCATCATGACCTCGACTGGCCCGTGGAAGGAGGAAATGCCGTAGATATCTATTGCTTCGAGCTTGTAGAAATAGGTCTGGCCCTCGGTCACATCTTCGTCCACATACTCATAGCTGGCACCCCAGATGGGCCCACCTTCGGAGGGAATCACGGCTGAGGTGATCCGGGTATACTCTGCTTCACCCTCCTTGGCCCGCCACAGATGGAATCCCTCGTTATCGATCTCCGAGGCCGTCTCCCAGACTACTAATATTTCGGAGCGATGAGGATTGGCATCGAATGAGATCAGCTCGATCAGGGAAACGACATCATCGGTCTTGTAAACGTCTCCACTGGGAGAAGTCCCTGCGTATATTTTGTCGTCCGAGGCCTCAAGCAAACATAGCACATTCGTTGATCCCCCCACTTCCGGCGTGTTCGTCCATGTGTCCCCCCTGTCGTTCGTTCGGAAGACATCTCCATTCGGATATGTCCCTGCATAGATGTACCCGTCCGAGGCCTCTATTATACCGTACCCCACAATAGTGGCGCCGGTGAGCTCCGCGGTGCTGGTCCAGGTGCCTCCTCCATCGTTCGTTCGAAAAACGTCTCCGTTGCCGATCCCGGAAGCCGCATAAATATACCCGTCCGATGCCTCCAATAGAGAGAAAATATCAGTTGCCCCAGTGAGTGCCGAGGTGTTGGTCCAGGTACCACCCCAGTCGTTTGTCTTGAATACATAGCCGTTGGGCCTGGTCCCTGCATAGATATAGCCATCTGAAGCTTCCATCAAGCACCAAATTTGATCCGCCCCGGGGAGGTCTGACGTGTTGGTCCATGTAGAACCTCCGTCGTTCGTCTTGAATACATCTCCATTTGGATATCCCGCCCCGGCGTAGATGTAACCATCCGAGGCCTGAAACAGGGAGCCGACGATGGTCGCTCCCGGAAGCTCAGAGGTGTTGATCCAGGTGTTTCCTCCGTCATTCGTCTTGAAGACGTCTCCATTGTATACCGTGGAAGCGTAGATATAGCCATCCGAGGCCTCGATCAGACGCCGGACCTCGGTCACGCCTCCGAGGTTTGAGGTCATGATCCAGGTGGCCCCGCCATCGTTTGTTTTGAAGACGTCTCCATTTTCTTTCGTCCCTGCATAGATGTATCCATCTGAGGCCTCGAGCAGGGCCAGGACATGTGCCGCTCCACTCAAGTCCGAAGTGTTGACCCACTCCCACGCCTTGGCCCGGGAGGGAAAAACAAAACAACAAAGCAGAACCAGACAGATGAAAATCATCGAATATTTTTTCATGATAGCCCCCTCTGTTAAGGTTGATTTGATCAATCCTACTCATTCTTTTGATCCGGATCAAGATTTCATGTAAAATATGTTGACTCCCGGACAATACCATATGAAAAGGAGGATTCCGATTGCATAAAAGAAAAACAGCCATGTGCCTGTTGGGCTTTCTTGCCTGGGCTTGCGTTGGGCTGTCGCCCTTGAAAACGGGCGAGCCCGGGCCTCGGGTCGTGGGCCGGGCGCTTCAGGTGGATTTCGTCTCCTGGATCGAGGACATTGTCGCGGATATGCCGGGGCGGGATTCTGAGGGGTTCGTCGAGCCGACAGAGCTCGAGGAGGCCGATTTTTTCGCGGCGGTCCAGGCCTTTCTCGACGAGAGCTGGGCATCGGCGCAGACTCTTGCCGCCGCGGTCAATTACGAGGTCGTGGAGATCGAGGACACGGGCAACGGCAATGAAACGCTCTACGGGCTCCAGCCCGACCCGGGCAACACGGACGGTCGCGGCCACTACTTCGTGCGGCCCCGGGCGGCCATCCAGTGCGAGCTGGTCATCGAGTCGCCCCACCCGAAGTTCGATTCGCGCACGGGCGTGCTTTCAAGCGAGGTGTTCCGGAACACCGGGGCCCGGGCGTTCTTGTTGGCCGGTACGCATCGCTGCGCGAACGCCGCCGACACCCTGTGCGACGGGTTGACCCTGGTCTGCAACGAACTGGTATCGGGTCCCTACCGGGAATCCGACATGGCCCATACGGACCGCTCCTTCTTCCAGGTCTTTCACGAGGCGGCGGCCGAGGAAGTGCCCGGATCGACCCGCGTGATGCAGGTCCACGGCTTCGTTTCCGGAGGCTCCGATCCCGAGTTCACTTTAAGCGACGGGACGACCACCGACAACGTCAGCGACCAGTACCTGCCGAATCGATTCGCGGCGGACCTGGAGCAGAGGATCCTGGACGCCGGCTCCACAAAGGGTGGGAACAGCTGCAATCGCGTGGGCGACCTGAACAAGCTGTGTGCCACGACGAATACGCAGGGCCGATTCATCAACGGAGTCCTTTCGGAAGATGTGTGCGACACGGCCGCCTCGAGCGCCACAGAGTTCTTCCTCCACGCCGAGCTCAGCTACGACCTGAGATATCCGGGCGGGACCCTCGAGCCGAGCCTGTTCATCGACAGCGTCATGGAGACCTTCGAATGCAGTCCCACCCTGGTGGAGCTCGTCTCTTTCACGGCAACGGGACAAACCCAATCGGTGCTCATCGAGTGGACAACGGCGGCCGAGATCGACGCCGCGGGGTTCCACGTCCTTCGGAGCGAGTCGGCCTACGGGATCTATCAACGTGTGAACGAGACTCTTATCCCGGCTCGAGGAGGACCTGCGCAGGGCGCCGACTACTCCTTTCTGGATGACCACGGGATCGAGCCGGGGAAGATTTACTACTACAAGCTCAAGGTCATGGCCCCGGACGGCCGCGTCGCCGAGCACGGGCCGGCGGAGGCCACTCCCGGTCATTCATGCTTCATCTCCAACGCCGGAGGACGAGGATGACTTGCTCGAAGCAGCGGCTCTTGACCGTTCTCACTCTCATCGCCCTTTTCAGTATGAACATCGCATGCCACTCGGATCCGCCTTCCGTGGATTCCGACTCCGGGGGAGCGGAAGATCTTCCCCAATTCTTCCAGGAGCGGCCCTGGCTGCAGGACCGGTCGACCTGGTCGAGCCACGCCTCGGACGCCGAGCCGATGAGGCTGGGAATGATCGGGGGATTCGGCGTGGGCAACGGCACGGTCTTCGCCCTCATCGCGGGCCGGCGGCCCTACAACACGATCCACAACCTGATCGGGCCGGGCTACCAGAAGAGAGACCGCTTCTTCACGGACAAGGTCTTTTCTCTGGAGGCAGGC
This sequence comes from uncultured Thermodesulfobacteriota bacterium, assembly GCA_964522545.1. Lineage (GTDB taxonomy): Bacteria > Desulfobacterota > DSWW01 > CAZFWM01 > CAZFWM01 > CAZFWM01. Next base: position 11,750 of record CAZFWM010000176.1, on the reverse strand, counting down.
GGCGCGACGGTTCATTTCACGGAGGATTCGGCCTTTCGGGTGCGGCGCACCGCCATCGTGATCACCCGGGCCGCGGCCGCCCCGGGGGAGCCACATGAGGGCCTCGAGCTCTGGACCGTGGACGCGGCTCCGCTCGTCCCGGGCCTGGAGGGCGACCCGGCGGAGCGGTCTCTGATCCGACATCTCGTGGTGCGCAACGCCGGCGAGCGGGCGGTTCAGGACGTGAATCTCGTGATGCAATCGACCCTGGGCCTCACTCTCGGCGGGTCCCTCCACGAGAGCGATTGGAAGGAAAAGCGACTCATCGCCCGGCCCCTCTCCCGCGCGGCGGTCACGGAGGCAGGGAAAGGCCGCCTGACTGTCCCCATCGGCCCACTCGAGCCCGGTGCCGAGGCGGTCGTGCCCTTTGCCTTCGCCTGTGCCTGCACCCGTACGGAAGCTGAGGCGGTCCTCGACCGGATCGAGTCGATCGGTCCAGGGACGATCCTCGACCGGACCCGTGCCTGGTGGTATGCCTGGTACGCCGAGGGGGCCGCGATCAGCACGCCGGACCCGCACTTCGACGACCTCATCGAGGGGCTCCAGGTCCTGATCCGCTGCCAGCAGGCCGCCACCGGGGCCACCTGTGTGATGAGCGAGTACACCGGCACCTGGATCCGGGACACCGTGGGCCCGGTCCTGTTCTACTCGATGCTCGGCCGCACGGGGGACCTCAAGCGGATGCTCGACTACTACTGGGGCGCCACCCTCCTTCGGGGCGACATCGCCAACTCCATGGCGGCCGACCTCGACATCTCGGACCTCCCGGCCCAGCCGGACTGGGAGTCCATGGGGACGCTGACCGGGCGGGTCGGGGCCGAGACGCCGAGCTACATCCCGCTTCAGTACAAGTCCTACTACCGGGCCACGGGCGACCTCGACACCCTGGCCGAGCGCTACGGCCTCTTCAAACACTGCATCCTTCATCAGGACTTCCGGGAGGGCTGCCTGCTCCCCTTCTCCGGGGACGAGACCTACCGGGAGATCATGAAGGTCGCCTACGGCTACTGGTTCGGCCAGATCCTGCGCGATACCCACCTCTCGGTCAACTCCTCCTTCCTCTTCGTGGCGGCCGCCGAGTTCATGGCCGAGCTGGCCGGGCTTCTCGGTTACGACGAGGACGTGGCCCTCTTCATTGATATGGCTGACGAGGTGCGCTTGTGCACCGAGGACTATTACTGGGTCGAAGGGGAGGGCTACTACGCCCCGATCATCGACATCCACACCCTGGAGCCGGTCCGCCAGCCCTACGAGGATGTCTCCCTGAAGCCGCTCTGGACCGGCTATGCCGGGCCGGACGACCCACGGGCCCGGGAGAATCTCCTCACCGTGATGGACCGGCTCGGCCAACCGGACGGCACGATCCAGAGTCCGCCCCACCCCTTCTACTTTCCCCTCATGCAGATCCTCGACATCCACGAGGGGATCTACACCGGCATGGCCCCTGGCTACTACCTGGACAACCTCGCCCGGGCCGATCACCCCATGGCCCTGGAGGCCTTCCGGCGTTTTGCCGACGTCTTCGGCGACTCCGGCAGCGTCTACGAGGTCCACGTGGCGGACGACCACGGGCGGCTCGCCCTGTTCTACGAGCCCTTCGGCCTGGTCTGCGACTACACCTCCAGGCTCAGGCCGTGGGAGGGGGGGATCGTGGGGGCCGCCCTGCTCGGCTACCTCACCGGGTTCGAGCCGGACGCGGGGAACGGGCGCGTCATGCTGGCGCCGCACCTCCCGCCGGAGTGGGAGGACTTTTCAGCGGATCGCCTCCCCATCGGCAAGGACACCTTCGACCTCGAGGTCTCTGATCCGGGCGGGCGGAGGAAGGTGCTGGTCGCCAATCGATCGCGCTCTTTTCTGCTCGATCTCACGGTCTCCGTGCCGGGGCCGATCACCGATCTCACCGTCGACGGGACCCCCCGCGACCCGCAGGACTATCCGACCAAGACCGAGTGGGGGCGATCGAGGATTCGGCTGGAGGAGGTGGAGATTGCGCCGGGCGGGAGGCTCGAGGTGGAAGTGGGGTATTAGGGCTGATCGCCTCTTGGGGGCAGATGCGTCAGAGGTTTTTACATTTGCACAAGGTTAGGTCGATAGTTGACAGTCGAGAGTCGAGAGAGAATCCTGATCCCTGATCCCCGATCCCTGAAAAGCGCACACATAGGTGCGCCCCTACGATTCAGGGCGTTATGAATGTCGCCCCATCATCTTTGTAAGAAAATCGTACAAATAAAAGTCATATATTTATTAATCCCTAAACACAGACATCCAGGATTCATCTTGGAAAAAAAAGGAGGAAAAGCCATGAGAAAGAGGGGACTCTACGTACTCGCCGCATTGACGCTGATGATCTTCGTGGGCGCTCAGAGCTCGCCGGCCACGGAGCCGATCGGCCTGGAGGAAGTCCAAAGGGCGATCCAGGAGAAAGGGGCCGCCTGGCAGGCATCGGACATCTACGGGGACCACAAGCCCAGCATCGAAGAGGCCCGGGAGGGGCTCGGCTACATTCCCACCAAAGTAACGGATCCCGATATGATCTACACGCCCGCCGTAGATCGTGAGCTCCCCGAGGATTTCAACTGGGACGACCTCGGCTTCGTCACCTCCATCAAGAACCAGAGTCACCCCTATCCCTGCGGGTCGTGCTGGGCCCACGGGGGTGTTGCCGCCATGGAGTCGCTCTACCTCATCCATTACGATATGCCCGGGCACGATCTCGACCTGAGCGAGCAGTTTATGGTGAGCTGTTCACCCGGGGGGTGCTACGGATACACCGATTTCGGCACGGCAAAATGGCTCAGGAACACCGGCACTGTGGACGAGGCGTGCTTCCCCTACGCTGCCGTGGAGCTCCCCTGCGAGGACCGGTGCGCGGACTGGGCCTCCCGCATCAAAAAGATCCACGACACAAAGTACCTCTCCATGGGCGAGGCCTATGTGAAGAACGCCCTGTACACCCACGGCCCCCTTCCGACCTCGATGTTCGTCTATGAAGATTTCCGCTATTACTACGAGGGCGGGGTCTACCAGCACACCGAAGGTCACATGCTCGGCGGTCATATGCTCCTGCTGATCGGCTGGAGCGGCACCGGCGATACGGGGTACTGGATCGTGAAGAACTCATGGGGCACCGAGTGGGGCATGGAAGGCTTCGGCTACATCAAGATGACGGGCAACGGATGCGGCTTCCCCATGAACGCCCAGGTGTACCTCCTCTACGAGGACACCGACGGCGACGGCTGTTTTGACGAATATGATCCCAATCCCGCGGTTCCGAGTCCGGATGCGGACGATGACGGATACGGGGATGACTGTGACTGTGACGATGCCAACCCGGAGATCAGCCCGGGCCACGAAGAGGTTTGCGACAACGGCATCGACGACGACTGCGACGGAAGGGTGGATGAACAGTGCTGGGGGCCGCAGTGCGGTACTCTTTTCAGCGTGAAGGCGGGTGCGAGCCTTGAGGGGATCCTTCTAGGCACCCTCATGGTCGTCTTCGCCCCGGCGCTCTTTTACTATATAGGACGAAGGAAGACTCGATAGTCAGTCAGGATTTGAGGGGAAAAAGGGGTACGGCATGCCGTGCCCCTTTTCTTTTGGGATTTTTCATCGAGACATCTACGTTAAAAAAAATGGAAGGTCCGGTTCCACCCGGACCGCGGACGGAAACGAAATAAGAATATCGAACAGCAGAACAAGGAACCGCAGAATTTCGAATGAAAGAAAGGTCCCTTTTTATCTTTGCAGCCTTCTGCGGTTCGATATTCCTTGTTCAATATTCGATATTCTCTTTTTAATTGCGGCTCCGCCGCGTTAAGTCCCTACTTCAGCACCCTGTCGAGAAACTCCACGATCTCCTCCATGGACTGGATGCGGCTCTCGCGCCGCATGAATCCGTGGCCCTCCTTCGGGAAGACCGTGTACTGGACTTCGCCCCCGCGCTCCCGGATCGATTCGACCATCTGCTCGGCCTCGTTCAAGGGGACCCGGGGATCGGTCTCGCCCTGCTGCACCAGCAGGGGCGCTTGAATCCGGTCCGCAAAGAAGATGGGGGAGCGGTCGCGGAACAGGGCGTCCGTGGACTTGCTCTGACCCGGCTCGCCCATCTCCCTCCTGAAGTACTCCCGGAAGTCCTTGCGTGTGTTCGCGAAGAGGGTGAAGAGGTTCGAGGGGCCCACGATGTCGACCCCGGCGGCCCAGACCTCCGGCGCCATTGTCAGGCAGGCCAGGGTCATGTACCCCCCGTAGGACCCGCCCGCAGCGGCGATCTTCTCCGGGTCCACGTACTCCAGGGTCCTGAGGAACTCGGCTCCGGCCACCAGGTCCGCCAGGTCGCCCCCGGCCCAGTCCATGTTGTTCAGATCCTCGAACTCCTTGCCGTACCCGACGCTGCCCCGCGGGTTGGGGGCCAGCACCACGTACCCATTGTTGGCGAAATACTGAAGGTAGGCGCTGAAGCGGTTCGTGTTCATTCCGGAGGGGCCGCCGTGGATCCAGACGATGGCCGGTGCGGTGCGGTTCGGGGCGAGGTTGTGGGGGACATAGAGAAAGGCGGGCACCGTGCCGCCCAGCATCTCGGGAAATTTCTCGGCCCCGGTGGTCGGATAGTGCACGAGGTGCGGCTCCACGAGGTCCTCGGGCCGGACGCCTCCGAGCATGGAATGGGTGATCTGCTTCACTCCCCCCGTGTCGATGTCATAGGTCCAGATGTCAGCCGGGTGGGTGGGCCCAGAGTAGATGAAGGCGAGCCTCGTCCCGTCGGGGGAGAAGTCCGGCGCCGTGTTGATCCCTTTTTGAATCGCCAGGGATCGGGTCTCTTTCGTGCGGAGGTCGTGGATGAAGATTTCGGCGTTCCCCTCCCGGTTCGAGATCCAGGAGATGCGGGCGCCGTCATCCGCCCACTCCCCCGGAGTGGAGGACCAGATCCCCTCGGTGAGCCACCAGACTCCCTTTGTCTCCGGGTCGAGGACGGCCACGTTGTTGTACCCTTCGTGTCCATAGCAGGTGTCGGAGCGGACCAGCAGATGCGTCCCGTCGGGCGACCAGTCCACGGCGAGCCACGCCTGTTCCCCCTCGTGGGGCGTGAGGTTCGTCTCTTCTCCGGTCTTGACGTCGACCACGATGATGTCGGCGTCCGAGTCCGTGTCGGTGCGCGTCACGGCGATCCGCGTCCCGTCGGGTGACCAGAGGGGGTAGTAGGAGGAGACCTCCGCGGACGTGAGCCGCCGGCTCGAGCCGTCGGCCATGTCCATGATGTGGACCTGGTAGGTGCCGGGATTCTCGGCGTTCGAGTTGTAGGCGATCCTCTTCCCGTCGGGCGACCAGTCCACGCTCTTTTCGTCCACGTCCGGGGTGTTGGTGAGGTTCCGGGGCACGCCGCCGAAAGGAGGAATGATGTAGATGTCGTACTTTTCCTTCATGTTCTCGTCCGAGACGTAGGCCAGCCACTTTCCGTCGGGCGACCAGTTCGGCCCGAGCGTGCGCTGATCCGAGATCGTCACCTGCCGCGGCCAGCCCCCCTCGGAGGGGACGACCCAGATGTTGTAGCGCCCGTTGATGTCGGTCACGAAGGCGATGTGCCTGCCGTCCGGCGACCATTCGTGCCGCCCGGAATACCGGGTCTGGAAGAGCTGCTCCACGGTGTAGTGTCTGAGGTCCGGCCGGGCCATGCTGACGATCGTCGGGTTTTCCAGGTCGATGGCGGGCGTACCCGGCGCCTCGAGCGGAAATACCGTTGCCGGGCCGGCGCCGGACGGGCCGCTAAGGGCCACCTCGGCCGCACAGCCGGAGAGGATTGCGAGAAAAACGATCGATAGAAAGCCTGCGTACGGTTTCATACTACTCCTCCTGAAGATGGAAGATTTCTCCCTGCGGTCGAAATGACAAGTGGGTGGCGGTTGAAATGACATGGTCTACAAATCAGGCGTCATCAATCAAAACGGACGTCGAGCAGATCGAAATCGCGGATGGTGTCTGGAGCATCCTTCAGACAAGAGAGGAGCAGATAGAAGAAGTCTTCATCCCAGAAGCCGGCAAAGTGGTTCGGGGCAAAAGGGATCATGATCTGCCCGATGAGGTGGTGCACATCATAGGGTGCCCTCGCTTTGGCCCTCGAGGCAAGACCTTCATCGCAGATATTGATGTTCAGGGCGCCGTCGAGTCGGGAGGTCGTGTACGGCTTCATGACCTCGTCCCCGCAGACGTAGATCGAGATCATCTGTGTCTTGCTTCCTTCCGGCAGCCGGCTCTCCTCCATGATCTGCATGAATTCACTGTTCGGTCGGATGTCGACGAGGGAGGGAAGCGGGACCAGCTCGGCCCACTCGGTACCATGATGAGCGGACACGAATGAGATGAAGCGGTCCACGTACTGGTGCCCGCCGAGCTGCTCGAGGTAGTACCGTCCGGCAACGCCACCGTTGCACTCGGCGATGATATCGATTCGCTCCAGACCGTACTCCGCCAGAATCGAGTCGACCGCCTCGCCGATCCTCTGGGCCCCGATCGGCAGCCGCTGACAAAAAAGATCGGGAGGCTGGAACACGACCGGGCGAAATCCGTTCTCCTCGAGGCGCGCTTTCATCACGTCGAAGAAGTCATCCACGATCATGCTCCCCGTGATGAGCATTACCACGGGGAGGTCCTGTTGATCCTCATCATGGGCGCAGCCGCCGCTGGCGATCATAAAAGCAATTCCCAGGACCGCCAATCCCGACAACTGTTTGAGAGTTCCCCTGACATTCATTTCTCACACTCCTCTCAAATGCACAAACACCCTACCACTCCGAAAACGATCGAGTCAATTAAACCGACTTCATCATCCTGCCTCGCGAGGGAAAGAAACCTCTGTATCCTTGACTAGACGAGGGGATTCGATGAGAATTGAATAGAAGGGGTCAGCGAGCATGACAGACGCTTTTTACCGGAATCGTGAGCTTTCATGAGGGTCAAGCTTCTTCTCAATCCATACTATAGGGTGGGGGTCAATGACGGTCTGCCGAGGACCGACGTAATATATTTGCCTCCTCTCGGCATCGCCACACTTACATCCTTTTTGAGAAAACAGGGTATCGATACCTCCCAGGACGATCTGCTGACCCGGGTGTACCACCACAACCGCAACCATACCGATCCGTCCTCCAGGATACACATAGAGAAGTTCTATGAGCCGGATCGAATCGAGACCTTTATCCAGACGGGGTCAGAGAGTGAGCTCGAGAAAGAAGGGGCAAAGATCCTGGCACTCACGGACACAGAGGGATTCGACGTTTTCGGCCTGTCCATCTATGAGACATACAATCGGTCCACCATCGCCGCCGCTCTGGTCCTGGCCAAGCTGTTCAAGGAGCGCTATGACGCCCATGTCGTGATGGGCGGGGACATACGGGATGAAGTCGTGCCGACCATGCTCCGTACGGGCTGGATCGATTATCGGATCAACCGGGATGATTATGGAAGCATGGGAGACGTCAATCTGCTCAATTTCTGCCGGATGGTCGAGGGCGGTCAGGGGCCGCGGGATGTTGCAGGCATCACATACTGGCGGGACGAACAGATCATCGTCAATCCACCCGCGACCCAACGCGACGGCTTCAGCAGACCTACATTCGAAGGGCTTCCGCTAGAGCTCTACCGGAAGAAGGTCACCGTGGTGGAGTCCCCCTGGACGATTCACAGCGAGGAAGCCCTCGTCCTGCCCTACTTCTTCATCAGGGGATGCCCGAACCGCTGCGCCTTCTGCTCCTGCTCCACAGAGCCGTTCTGGCGCGCGAAAAAGCCCAAGCAGGTTGCCGAGGATCTGGCTTTTCTCTCCGAGCAGTACGCCACGTCGAACTTCTACTTCCTCAATAGCGGCTTCAATCCCACATATCGATACACCGATAAGGTTTGTCAGGCCATCCGGGCAGAGGGTGTCAGGCTGCACTGGAGCGATTGCGTCAATGTCCGAAATCTCGACAAACGGCTCATCGAACAGATGCGCCGGAGCGGAGCATCGAGGCTTATCTTCGGGATGGAGTCCGCAAGCCCGAAGATCCTGAGCGCCATCGGAAAGCCTGTCGATCCGAACGAGGTCGAGGCCATGATCCGGCTCGCTCACGAGATGGGGATCTGGTGCGAGATAGAGATCATATGCGGCTTCCCTCACGAGTCTGATCTGGATGTGTCTCTGACGATCGATTTCATCAAACGAAATCAGAAGTACCTGCGCAATGTGAACCTGTTCAAGTTCTGGATAGAAGGTCTATACAGGACTGAGCCGGAACGCTTTGGGATCCGGTTCCGCAGTGACAAAGGCGATCAAATAGAAATTCCTGGAAACAAGACAGAGTTCGATGAGGAGGGAGGGTTGACCTGGGAGCAGAGGGAGTCCGCCACGGAGAAGTCTTTCGAGAGACTGAGTGAGACGCAGAAGTTATTGAATAGAGATATCTCCCTGCAGTCCGGCATGGAACCTGAGGAGGCTCTCTTCCTGTTGTGCCTTGAAGACGGCCTCGAGTCCCTGGCCAACGTTCGTCTGACTCGAATCGATGCCCTGATCAAGTCCGGCCGTTCGGATGAGGCACTGGAGGCCTGCGAGGAGGCGATCGAGCTGATCCGGGGCCTTCCGGACAAGCATGCGCGAATCCACTGCCGCCGGGGCCGCGTGTACCGGGAGCAGGGGCGTTATGACGATGCGGCTGCCGCCTACCGGGAGGCCCTCGAGCTCAAGCCCAAAGAAAGAGGGGCAATAGGGGAGATCGAGCAGGGCCTGGCTGAAACAGAGCTGGCCCGAGGAAGAGTCGAAGAAGCGCTCGCCCTGTATGAAAGCCGGATCGAGAATGCGGATGAACCCGAAATGCTGGCCGACTCTCACCTGGGTCGGATCCGGGTGCTGATCCGATCGAGACGCACCGAAGAAGCCCTGAAGGCCTGCGAGGAGGCGTTCGGTCTGGTCCGGGACCTACCGGACAAACATGCACAAATTCTCTGCACCAAGGCCGAGCTTTGCCGTTGGCTCGGGGGCCATGACGAGGCCGCGGACGCCTACCTGGAGGCAATCGAACTCGAGACCGAGGAGAGAGGGATAACCTGGAAGGCCGAGCAGGGCCTGGCAGAGATAGAGCTGGCAAGAGGAAGAGAGGACGAAGCACTCGTCTTGTACGAAAAGCAGATCATAGAGATTGACGAACCTGAAGCGCTGGCCGACGCCCACCTGGGCCGGATCGAGGCGTTGACCCGGTTGAGCCGTGCGGAAGAGGCCCTGGAGGCGTGTGAGGAGGCGATCGGCCGGGCCAAGGACCAACCGAACAAGCTCGCACGGATCCTCTGCTCCCGGGGGCGTGTCTACCTGGGGCAGGAGCGTCATGATGAGGCTGAGGCTTCTTACCGGGAGGCCCTCGAACTCGAATCAAAGGCAAGAAGGGCGGCATGGGAGGTCGGACAGGGCCTGGCAGAGATAGCTGTGGCTCAAGGAAGAGAGGACGAAGCTCTCGCCCTGTATGAAGAACAGATCCTAAAGACAACTGAACCCGAAGCGCTGGCCGATGCTCATCTGGGCCGGATCGAGGCGCTGATCCGGTCGGGCCGTGCGGAAGAGGCCCTAGAGGTCTGTGAGGAGGCGCTTGGCCTGATTCAGGATCTCCCGGACAAACGTGCACGAATCCTCTGCCTCAAGGCCGGGCTTTACCTTGGGCTTGAGCGCCGCGATGAGGCTGCGGCCGCCTACCGGGAGGCACTCGATCTCGAGCCCAAGGAAAAAGGGGTGGCATGGAAGGCGGAGCAGGGTCTGGCAGAGGCGGCACTGGCCAGTGAAAGAAAGGACGAAGTCCCTGCCCTTCATGAAAGACAAATTCCAGAGAGAGCCGAACCCGAAGTGCCGGCTGATGCACACCTGGGCCAGATCGAAGAGCGGATAGAATCGGACCGTGCGGAAGAGGCCCCGATGGCCCGTGGGAAGGCGCTCGGCCCGGTTCGCGCTCTTCATGAAAAGAGAGCCGAACCCGAAACGCTGGCCGATGAACACGTGGGCCGGATCGAGGAGCTGATAGGATCGGACCGTGCGGAAGAGGCCCTGGAGGCCTGCGGAGAGGCGCTCGACCAGATTCGCGGTCTTCCGGACAAGCGTGCACGAATTCTCAGTCTTAAAGCCGAGCTTTGCCATGGGCTTGGGCGCTGTGACGAAGCTACGGCCGCCTATCGTGAGGCCCTCGATCTCGAGCCCGAGGACAGCTGGGTCGTATGGAAAGCCGAGCAGGGACTGGCGGAGATAGGCGAAGCCCGGATCGGGGCGTTGAATCGATCGGGCCGGACCGATGAGGCCCTGGAGGCGTGTGAGGAGGCGCTCAGTCTTGTTCCGGGTCTCCCGGAAAAGCATGCACGAATTCTCTGCGCCAAGGCCGCGCTCTACCAGGAGAAGGAGAGCTACGATGAAGCCGCGGCCGCTTTCAGGAAAGCCTTCGAGCTCAATCCCGCGGACAACTGGGCCGCAGGGAGGGTGGAGCGGGGACTGGCAGAGATAGCCGAGGCCCGGATCGATGGATTGACCAAATCAGGCCGGACAGACGATGCTCTGGAGGCGTGTGAGGAGGCGCTCGGCCTTGTTCGGGGTTTTCCGGACAAGCATGCACGAATTCTCTGCTGTCGAGCCAATCTGTACCTGAAAGTCGGGCAGAAGAAAAAGGCACTCGAGCTGTACTCGGATATCAGGGAAAAGTGGGCCGATCGCCCAGAGATCGTGGTCAAAGCCAATCATTTCATGGGCCGCATTTATTCCGAAATGGGCATGGAAGCGCTGAATTCAGGCTCGGTGGAGCGTGCGTTGCGGCACTGCAGGCAAGGGGAGGAATTCCTGAGAGCGGCCGATGATGGATCGCACATGAACGCGCATTACCTGGCTCTTTGCCTCTTCATGATGAAGCTCTGCCACGAGGTTTGCGGAGATACGGAAGAAGCCCTCTTGCGCAGCCGTGAAGTCGAGGTCCTTCTGCGGGCCGCTGATGGTGATGACACATTCTTCAAGGAGCTCGAAGATCTCTTCATGCGTTACCGTAATTGTGAAGCGGCGATAGACTATGTCCGCGAGGCCGTGAAGATATGCGGGGCCACGGAGGGAGCCGTGCAGAACCTGGCTCTGCTGTGGGGGAGCCTCGTGCGCTGGTACCGGGAGCTGGGCCGCTGTGATGAAGCTATGGGATGGGTTGCGGAAGAGCTCTCCCGCCATCCCGGGGAACCGATTCTCATCTTTCACCAGGGGGAGCTTTTCATGGAGAAGGGGGATCATGAAAGAGCGATCCGGGCCCTGCGTGAAGCGATCAACATACAGCCGAAGATAGACTGGGCGCATTTCAGCCTGGGCAAATGTCTCTACCTTGCCGGGGACTACCAGGGGGCCCTCGCTGAGTTTGAGGCCGACCTCGCCGTCTGCCGGGATCCACTCTCCCACTTCCACTCGTGGTATTTCAAGGCGATGGTGCACGAGCGTATGGGAAACCGGGAGGAGGCCCGGGCGTGCCTGGAGCGCGCGAAAGGCTACCGGGAGTTTGCGGGGATCTGTGAGATCCCGGAGGAGAAGGAGTTCCTCCGGGAGTGGGAGGCAGGGGAGTGATGGCAAGAAATCGTCATCAAGAAGGAACGGTGGGGCGAGATTTAACTCGTTCCGAGGCTCTGCCTCGGAACGGAGTTCCCCAGGGGCTCTGCCCCTTTTGGCCAACAAGGTTGCTATAATCCGATAG
>CAZFWM010000175.1:0-15179 GCA_964522545.1 uncultured Thermodesulfobacteriota bacterium | reverse complement strand
GTTACGATTGGTTGCATAACCATTATCGGTGTTCAAAATCGGTACTCACAAGTTAGGGATTATCAAGGAGCCATGGCAGGTCGGTAGGTGAAGGTCTCGATGGCGTAGGTCTCGGCCTTTCCCCGGGACCACTTCCGAAGGCGGCTCTCGGCGCCCTCAAAATCCTCCTTCCAATCAGACGAGATCGTGGCCTGCATAGCTTGCCGGTCCGGCTCCCGGAGCTCCTTTTCAGAGACGAGGCAGACCGACAGCACTTCGCCGAACCGGTCCTCAAGGAGGCGGTCCGCCTTTGCCTCGAAGAGGGTGAATCCCTCGGAAGCGGTCACGAGGACGGCCGGCCCGGCCGAGCGGGCCGTCGGGATAGAGAGGGTGTGGCGCTCTCCTGTCGGCGGAGATGCGAAGGAGTCGATGACAAGGCCCGATGCGTCGATGAAAAGGGCCGTGATGTGCCGGTCCCGGGCCGTGGCCCGGAGCTCGATCCGCAGGAACGAGGCGGGATCGAGGGCCCTGCCGGGCGTCAGACGGGCCGCGGTCGTTTCAGGCGCTCCGGCCTCTCCGGCACGCTCGAGGGATACGGGCGCCGCGGCCAGAAGCAGTCCCACTCGTCCCGGGGTGCGGGGAGCCATCAGGTGCCGGGCGCCGATGACGGCCACGAGGGCCACCGCCACCGTGGCCAGAGCGGGCCGGAGGGCCGGTCCTTGGGCGAGACTGAAAAAGGGATCGAAAAGGATCGACTTCAGCCATTCGAGCAACCGGCTCTCCTTCGGTGCCGCGGCCTTCTCGGGCACGAGAGAGCTGACCTTTTCACGGACATCGGGGGAGAGTGCCGGAAGGCTGTCGTCATCGGTGATGCGGGTCGAGCCCAGCACTTCGACTGAGAGTATACAGTGATCGCAGTCGGCGATGTGGGCCTCGATCGTCTCACCTTCCTCCCCTTCCAGACTGCCGTCCAGGTAGGCGGCGAGCACCTCGTCGTCCGGGCACTCCGGGCCCGGCCCCGCTAACGTCTCGGACGGGGGCTCGGTCTTGAGCGCCTCGAGGAGCTGGTCGAATCCTTTGTTTTTCTCATCCATATATCCGGTCCTCCCCTCGAACAGGTCTGTTCCTGTATACACTGTTAGAGGCGGCGAGGAGTATTTTCATAAAATGAGGGGGCCTTCTCATCTCTGTTCGCCCAGTTCAGCTTCTTCCATATCCTGGTATATTTCCCTGAGCATTTTGGTGATCCGCATCTTCCACATCCGAACCACGTCGGCCGAGACGTCCAACATCGCCTGGATCTCCTTTACGGGGAGATCCTTCTTGAAGATCAACTTGTAGAATATCCGCCCCTTCGGCGAGAGGCTCTCGAACAGGCTGCCCTCGACCTTGGCGATAAGATCGCGCCTGGCGTATGCGGCCTCGGCGGGCTCACCCGGATCGGAGAGCCTGTACTCCTCCGCTTCCAGATCCTCCTCGGACTGCACGTGACGCCGCAGCCTGCGGAGCTCATGAAGGGTGAGGTTCTTCACGCAGACGACGAGCCAGGTCTTCAGGGAGCTGCGCCCTTCGAATTTTTTCAGGTTCTCGAGGAGAAAGCGGAAGGCCTCGGCGTAGATGTCCTCTACGTGGGATTCATACAGAGAATAGAGGTTGATGCGAACGAGGGTGCAGACGACGGTCTTGTGGACGGTTCCGGAGTAGAGTTCGACGAACTCCTCCCATGCCGTATGCTCACCCTCTATGCATCTTCGAGCCAGCCGAAGATCCCCCTCGTGGTTTTGTGTCGCCATGGTTGAAAAAGGTAGATGAGTTTTATGGGCAAGTCAATGATCAGCGATTTGAGGGGATCAGGTGTCAGGTGAGGGGTACGGCGTGCCGTGCCCCTGTTGCTTCGTACTCTAGTTTTTCGGGCTCTACTGTATCTCTTCTATCTTTATGACGTCGCCCACCTCGACCCGAACGAGCTCACGGCTTTCGATCCGGCAAGAGGGAACATAATTGACCGTCACCTCGGACGTATAGGGTAAGTAAGGATCGGAGTGGCACTCCCGCCAGGTCAGGCCCAGGCGATCGCACACGGCGATCTCCTGCTCCACCTGGCTCACCTCCAGTGCGCTCATGGAGAAGCTCGACACCGGGCCGGACTGTGTATCGTCCATGCAGTAATAGAGACAGCTTATGGCAAAGGCGGTCGCGGGAGTCGGGACCCAGCCTGGCACCGTTGTTCTGAAGTACAGCTCATCTCCGATCTGATGGTCGAAGACGGAGGGGAACAGGGTGATCCCGTCTCTCGAGCTCTCGGGCGCGCCGGCACCATCCAGGTCAGCCTTTGCATCGACCTTAACGCCGGTCGCCAAGAACGACCCGAAATCCTCGTGGCCGCACGGGAGGATCCCCTCTTTCCACATCTGGACGATCTCCTGCCAGGTATAGCTCTCGATTGTGGGCGGATCGCAGCGAATGCACCGGGGCTCTCCTGCATCCTCCGCCAACGCCGGTTCGGGCTCGAGCAAGCTCCCGTCGAGGCCCGGGCCGACCCCGCCGGCTATGACGAAGAGAGCGGCGATCAGGGGCGTGATCTTCAGAAATGCGCTGGGCGGGAATTTTGTCTGTCCCATTCTACCCTCCTTTGTTTCGTATTCAGAACAAAGCCGCGTCTTCGACACGGACTCATTTGAGGGATGTCGCGAGGAGCGCCAGCGACGAAGCGATCCCCCGAGCCCATTGGCATACTGTACTCGGGGGATTGCTTCGCTTCGCTCGCAACATCCTCAATGTGCTCAATTGTCGATCTTATAATTTCCCATACATGAACAAAACTCTGGTGAGGCGAATCAATGATAAGTATACCAAAATTGGAAGGGAAAGTAAACAAAAAATGAGGAAAAGCAAGTGCCTTACGCGGTGGCCTCTTTATCCTTCACGATGGGAATCCGCTTCTTACTCTTACTTTTGCTCTTGTTTTTTTTCGTTTTCTTCTTTTTCAGCGCAAGGTCGAGCACTTCGTCCATGGTGCTGACGAAGTAGAAGTCCATCATCTTTTTCACATTGTCCGGGATCTCCACGAGGTCCTTTCGGTTCTTCTCGGGCAGAATCACCTTTCGCAGGCCGGCCCTGCGGGCGGCCAGCACCTTCTCTTTGATCCCCCCCACGGGCATGACCCGCCCGCGCAGGGTGATCTCCCCGGTCATGGCCACATCGTTGCGGATCGGTGTACCGGTGAGGAGCGATGTGAGAGATGAAAAGATCGTCACTCCGGCCGAGGGACCGTCCTTCGGGATGGCCCCGGCAGGGACGTGGACGTGGAGGTCGCTGGTTTCGAAGAAGTCCTCGTCGATTCCGAGATCGGTCGCCTTGGAGCGGACATAGCTCAGGGCCGCCTGGGCCGACTCTTTCATCACGTCGCCCAGCTGCCCGGTCAGGGTGAGTCCTTTCTGCCCCTTCATGCGCGTGGCCTCGACGAAGATGATGTCTCCCCCCACCGGGGTCCAGGCGAGCCCCACGGCCACGCCGGGTGTGCCTGTGCGCTCGGCGATCTCGGAGAAGAACTTGACCGGTCCGAGGTAGTCGAAGACATCCTCCTCGGCGATTTTGGTCGGCTCGTCATCCCCCTCGGCGATCTTTCGGGCCACGCCCCGACAGATCGTGGCGATCTCGCGCTCGAGGTTGCGGAGCCCGGCCTCGCGGGTGTAGGCGTTGATGATGTGTTGGAGCGCCTTGTCGTCGAACCGTACGTCCTTTGCGGTGATCCCGTGCTCGGCCACTTGCTTGGGGATGAGGAAGGTCTTGGCGATCTGGACCTTGTCCTCTTCCGTGTAGCCGGGGAGCTCGATCACCTCCATGCGGTCCCGCAGGGCCGGCGGGATCGTGTCGAGAATGTTGGCCGTGGCTATGAAGAGCGCCTTGGAGAGATCGTAGGAGACCTCCAGGTAGTGGTCCGAAAATGCGAAGTTCTGTTCGGGGTCGAGGACCTCGAGCAGGGCAGAGGAGGGGTCGCCCCGGAAGTCAGTCCCCACCTTGTCGATTTCGTCGAGCATGAAGATCGGATTCACCGTGCCCGCCTTTTTCATCCCCTGGACGATGCGGCCCGGCAGGGCCCCGATGTAGGTGCGCCTGTGGCCTCGGATCTCGGCCTCGTCCCGGATCCCTCCCAGGGACATGCGGAAGAATTTTCTCCCCATGGCCCGGGCGATCGATTTTCCCAGAGAGGTCTTTCCCACGCCGGGAGGGCCCACGAAGCAGAGGATGGGTCCCTTCATATCATCCTTGAGCTTGCGCACGGCGAGGTATTCGAGGATGCGTTTCTTGACCTTCTCCAGATCAAAGTGGTCCTCATCGAGGATCTTCCTGGCCTGGGCGATGTCCAGGTTGTCTTTCGTGCTTTCAGACCAGGGGATGTCCATGAGCCAGTCGAGGTAGGTCCTGAGCACAGAGTACTCGGGCGCGTGGGCCGGCATGCGCGAGAGGCGGTCCAGCTCTTTCTCGGCGACCTTGCAAGCCTCCTCGGTCATCCCCTTCTTCTCGATCTTCTCCTGGAGGTCATCGATCTCGGCGGTCTTTTCGTCCTTTTCACCGAGCTCCTTCTGGATCGCTTTGAGCTGTTCGCGCAGGTAGTGCTCGCGCTGCATTTTGTCGATCTCGCCCTTGACCTGGGACTGGATCTTTTCGCCCAGCTCGAGGATCTCGATCTTCTTGTTGAGGAGCACGGTGACCTTTTCCAGGCGGATCTTTGTGTTGAGGGCCTCGAGGACGTCCTGCTTTTCCGGGACCGGGATGTCGATGTTGGCGGTTATGATGTCCGCCAGGAACCCGGGCCGTTCGATGTTGGCGACAATGGTCCCGATCTCTTCCGGGACGTTCGGGA
Source organism: uncultured Thermodesulfobacteriota bacterium (assembly GCA_964522545.1). GTDB lineage: Bacteria > Desulfobacterota > DSWW01 > CAZFWM01 > CAZFWM01 > CAZFWM01. Next base: position 10,333 of record CAZFWM010000175.1, on the reverse strand, counting down.
CGAGGTCGATGGCCTGGACGGCCAGGTTCTTCAGGTTCTCGGTGAGCGCCTCGACCTCTGTGTCTTCCACCTCTTCGTCACTGGTCATCATGACCCTGGCCTTGAGGTACGGCTTCTGAGTCAGGAACTCGATCACGCGGAACCGCTCGAGCCCGCGGATGATGACGTTGATGTTTCCGTCCGGGAGCTCGACCGACTTGAGGATCTTGGCCCGCACGCCCACGCTATAGCAGTCGGACGCCTTGACCGGCTCGGCGCTCTGGTCCTGGAGGGCGAGCACGCCGATGATGTTGTCGCCCTTGATGGCCTTTTTGACGAGCTTGAGCGAGCCGGGCTTGCCCACCAGCACCGGCATGATCATATCGGGAAAGAGGACCGAACCCTTGACCGGGAGTATGGGAAGCTCAGAATAGACTATGCTGGCATGGACCAGGCTTTGAGCCTCATCCTTCGACTCGTCGTTCTTCTTCTTATCTTTCTTTTTCGAATAAGACATTGAATCCTCCGCACACGTTTCCCCCGCGTTCCTTTTTAGAAATGGTAACCATGCATGGAGAGATGTCAAGGACGATGAATTCGAGCCAATCCACCGGCTTTGCCAGCGGATTGGCTCGAATTCATTGATTGGAGAATTTAAAAATGAAAATAAAAACCGAATAGGTAGACAGGCACGGCCCGCCCTATTTGTAGGGGCGACCGGCGGTCGCCCTATTGCTTCGTATATAAAGGGGACATGTCCCGGAGATCCTGGATGACCCGGGGAAGGTGCTCCAGCACGTAGTCGATATCTTCGTCGGTGTTGTTCAGGCCGAGGCTGAAACGGATCGAGCCGTGGGCCATTTCGTGGGGGATCCCCATGGCCAAGAGGACGTGAGAGGGGTCGAGAGAGCCGGAGCTGCAGGCGGAACCTGTGGAGACGGCGATGCCGAGGCCGGCGAGCCGGTAGAGGATCGATTCGCCCTCGACGTACTTGAACGAGACATTGAGGGTGCCCGGAAGGCGTTCGGTGGGGTGCCCGTTGAGCTTGACTTCGTCGATGGAGCTCGAGATGCCCTCCCAGAGCCTGTCCCTCAAAGCGCGGATGCGGGCGGTCTCGGTTTCCATCTCCTGTCGGGCGACCTCGATCGCCTTGCCCAGCCCGATGATTCCCAGCGTGTTCTCGGTTCCGCCCCGTCGTCCCTGCTCCTGGTGTCCGCCGTGCACGAGAGGGCACACATGGGCCCCTTTTCGGACATAGAGCGCCCCCACGCCCTTGGGGCCGTACAGCTTGTGTGCCGAGAGCGACAGGAAGTCCACCCCGAGCTGATCTACATCGATGGGAATCTTGCTCAGGGCCTGGACCGCATCGGTGTGGAAAAAGATATCCCGTTCGCGGGCGATCTTTCCGATTTCGACGATCGGCTGAAGAGTTCCGACCTCGTTGTTTCCGAGCATGATCGAGATGAGGATGGTGTTGCGTGTGATCGCCCTTTCCACCTCGGCCGGGTCGACCATCCCGCATGAGTCCACCGGGACGAAGGTGAAGCGGTACCCGGTCGTTTCGAGGCACTTGGCCGTATTCATTATCGAGGGGTGCTCGATCTGGGTCGTGATCACGTGACGGCCCATCTTGGCCTGCGTGGGCTTGCAGATCACGCCTTCGCAGGTTACCCCTTTTATGACAAGGTTGTTCGATTCCGATCCGCCGCTGGTGAAGATCAGCTCATCCGGGGAGGCGCCGATGAACTCGGCGAGTTCTTGGCGTGATTTCTCAATCTCTTCCCTGACCTGCTGGCCGAAGCTGTGGTGGCTCGAAGCATTGCCGAAAAGGTTCAGCGAAGCCGTGATCGCCTCGGCGACTGCCGGGTGAATCGGGGTCGTTGCGTTGTAGTCCAGATAGACCTCTTTCATCGATATCCTCTTGAGTTAGTGGCGATATTTTTCGAGGAGGCCTTCAACCGCAGGCTTGCAGCGGAGTCCCTTGCATGCGCCGGTGGTGGCCTCGGTAAGCTCGGCTATCTCATCCAGTGTGGCGGCCCCGTGATGGATCGCCTCCTCCAGTTCGCCCATGGTGATCTGGTTGCACTGGCAGATGATTTCGTCCTTGCCGGCGCGCTCGATGCCGAGGTGATCGTCGATCGCCCTGTTGATCGCGTCGGCAGCCAGCACGGAGCAGTGGAGCTTGTGTGCAGGGAGCCCGTCCAGCGCATCGGCAATGGCCTTGTTGGTCACGGCCCTTGCCTCGTCGATGTGTTTGCCGATGATCATTTCGGTCGATATCGAGCTCGAAGCAATGGCAGAAGCGCAGCCGAAGGTCTTGAATTTTGCGTCTTCGATGATACCCTTCTCATCGATGCTGAGCCATATCTTCATGATGTCGCCGCAGGCGGCGTTGCCCACCTCGCCCACCCCGCTGGGTTCCTCGATCTCTCCCATATTGCGGGGACTGTTGAAATGATCAAGCACTTTTTTCGAATACATCGGAGAATTCCAGCCTTTCCGTTCCGAAAAAAAAGAAAAGGCCCTCGCTATTCCCAGCCTCTCCCGTTCACCTGCTCACTGTGACGAAAAATCGAGGGGCTCAAATGGCCAGGTATGCTGTGGACCTATTCGTGGTGAATATTCTAATTATTCAGCGTTTCTCTCTTGATCTGCTCCAGCTTTTTCCTGATCAACCTGTGATCGAAATCGAGCCACAAGCAAATGCTGCGAAACGAGTAGAGATAGTTGATATCGTCCTGGAGAAACCAGCCCTCTGTCTCGCCAAAGATCCGCTTCCCATAGACCGTTCGGTTGTCTACGTTCTTTACATAGCACTCCAGCGCGTCTTTGAGGATGGCTACCATCAATCTCCGCTCACCTTCTCCAAGCCTCTTTGTGCGACCGGCATGAAAGAACTGGCTTGGCAGAGGGGGATCTACTTTGCCCGATTTGCTCAGGTTTTTTTCCATTTCCTCGAGAAGCTTTTCTTTCGAAACGGCTTTGTTCAGCTGTTTTGAAAAGTGTCTCATTAATCCATCCCTTGGTCATTGCTGCATTATGGTGTAGTATCTGCGTTTTGATATTGCATATAGATAAAACTAACCCATTATATTTGAATTTGCTGTTTTTGTCAAGATATTTTTTTATTATCTGTTTCGTTCAATGATATCGCAATGATATCGGACGCAGGCGGTTGTATACCACCATCCTATTCCAACGTGCAGCTTCAATAATGGTTGTTGATTAATGCAGTAACCATTATAAAAAAAATGTCAATAATGAGAGAAGACGATCCACGTCTCGTTTTCGCCGATACCCTCAGACGGGCGGTAGCCTATCTCGAATATCTCAAGTCGTGCGGAGTTGAAGGCATTTCAGTGTCTCCTTCCTACTATGCCTTGTCCCCGGAGCCACAGGTCGGAGCCTCATCTCCGGAAGGGGGGCGGGCCGGGTTCGTTCGGAGCTCACAAGCGATTTGCGGCGCACCGGGCCTCGAGGAGATCCGGGACGATCTTGGAGATTGCCGGCGCTGCAGGCTCCACACCGCCAGGACCCGCCTCGTCTTTGGGACGGGGAACCCCGAAGCGGATCTCATGTTCATCGGAGAGGGCCCGGGCGAGGAGGAGGACCGCCGGGGCGAGCCCTTTGTGGGCGCGGCCGGGGCGTATCTGACCCGGATTATTGAAAATGGGATGCAAAAAAAGCGCTCTCACGTCTACATCACGAACATCGTAAAATGCCGTCCTCCGGGAAATCGCGATCCCGAGCCGGAGGAGATCACATCGTGCCGGCCCTTTCTGGACAGGCAGATCCAGGCGGTTCGTCCCAGAGTGATCATGACTCTCGGGCGGCCTGCCACCTCAACCCTTATGGACCGGCCCGTATCGATCACCAGAGAGCGGGGTACATGGTTCGAGTACCTGGGAGTGAAGGTCATGGCATCCTATCATCCCGCCTATATTCTTCATCAGAACTATGACCGGCGCCTCCGCGCCGAGCTCTGGGAGGATGTGAAGGCGGTGATGAGGGAGTTGGATTGGCGGATTCCGGAAGCTGGGGGGTGAGGAGCCGGGTTCAAAGGGCCGGAAAAACCAGCACAATCCCAGGATAATGTAAAATATTTGTAGTTTATCACTCCCCATCCCCCATGAGACGGCCCGGTCACTCCGATTCAGGGCCTTATTATTGATCCAAATCTTAAAATAATGTATAATTCGGAGTTCTTGCACATTTTTATTTTTTCTCTCCTTATCATTAGAAGTAGGAGTAAAAATAAAATACTGGGTTCGTTTAATAAGATAATGGTAAAGTATAAGGTGGAATAATGAAAAAGCACTTTTCGCTTCTAGTACCGTTACTGGTCTTGGGGATGGTGATTTCAAGCCCCCTTGTCGTACTCGATACAGCGTGGGCTTATGAACTCTGGTGCGGCCAACACGATGACGGTGTCTCGGAGTACGAGGTGAACCCGAGCTGGACCGATGCCTGTGCCGGGACATACCAGGAACAGATCGACGCGGTCCGTGCCGCCGCCGAGGAGTGGAACTTCGCGGGAGAGGCATGCTTCGAGTTCGTGTATGAGGGGACCACGACGATTCGATACGTGAGCCTCTACGACGGACACAACGTGATCTTCTCGACGGCCACAGGCGGTGGGGGGGCCATAGCCGCCACTTACTGCAACGGCTTCTCGGTCGACCACGGCTGGGACATGCAGTTCTTCGATTCCGGAATCCCTCTTTGCATAGAGGCGCGCTACGATATACAGGGGGTGACGACCCACGAGCTCGGCCACGCCCTCGGGCTCGGCCACGCCACGAGCTGCGGCGGCCCCTGCAGCACCCGGCCGACCATGTGCCCCAGCGTCTGTAACAACGGCGTCAGCGAGCAGACCATCGAGGATGACGAAAAGGCCGGAATCCAGTTCATCTACGGCTACTGCCCCAATTGCTGGGATCTGGACCACGACGGGTATGACGACGACAGCTGCGGCGGCGCCGACTGCGATGACTCTAATCCCACGATACACCCCTGTGTACATGAAATCTGCGGAAATGGAATCGACGAGGATTGCGACGAATATGACCGTGTCTGCGAGGGTATAGGGGAGGAGGAGCCGAACGACACCCACGGGTGGGCCACCGAGCTCGGCACAGTGGACGGTGGAATCATCGCCCAGGGCCGCCTCTGCACGACCGGCCACGCGGGATCGACCTATACCGGTGACCAGGACTTCTTCGTCTTCCAACTCTCCGATCCCGGCTATGACCCGATGGTGCGGATCGATCTCGAGTGGGCGTCCGGAGGGAACTTCGATATCTGGCTCTACGATAAATTCGGTTCCTGGCTCGCCAAGGCGACCACCACGAACAATCCCGAGGTCCTCTTCTACCAGGCGGTCCCTGACGAGGAGTTCAAGCTCATGGTGGCCGGCTACTCGGGAGATCCCGGCGACTATCTTCTCGAGATCACCCAGGGGCTGTGCACCGACGCCGACGGCGACGGCTATCAGGGGGACTGGTGCGGCGGCCCGGACTGCGACGACGCAGACCCCGCGATCAGCCCGGACGCAGTAGAGGTCTGCAACGACAGCCTGGACAATGACTGCGACGGTGATGTCGACTACGCCGACATTGAGTGCACCTGCTACGACCTTGACGGCGATGAGTACGCGGCGATGGAGTGCGGGGGAGAGGACTGCGACGACGGGGATCCGGATATCAACCCGGAAGCCTATGAGGTCTGCGATGCTATAGACCACGACTGCAGCGGGGATCCTTTTGACAAGGATAAGGATGGCGACGGCTGGGTGGACGAGGAATGCGGAGGAGAAGACTGTAACGACGATAACATTGGTATCCGTCCCGGTGCGAATGAGGGATGCGACTTCATAGACACCGACTGCGACGGCTTTCTCGGAGAGCTCGAGTTAGACGATGACGGGGACCTTATGACAGAGTGCGAGGGCGACTGTGATGATTCCGATCCCCTCACGTACCTGGATGCCCCGGAGATCTGTGACTTTCGCGACAACGACTGTGACGGCTCCGCGGACGAAGGGCCCTGTCTGCTGGTCGAGGCTCTCGCCCTGCTCGGAATTGCCAGCTGCCTCCTGAATGGAGAAGAGCCGCTTCCCGAGCCTGAGGAAGATGACGGTGGGGGCGGGGGAGGGGGGTGCGGCTGCGCTCTCTACCGGAGCCCTGTGGGGAGCGCTCTGGCATCATCCGCCATCGTCTACCTGGTGCCCGCACTGTTCATCATGATCATGAAGCGCCGCGAGCGGCGCTAGGCGGCATTCTTCGAATGTCGAATTGGAAATTGAAGATTTTAAGAGGAGGCGATACCTAGCGCCTTTCATGATTTGGAGAAAGGGTGGTGGAGCTGACGGCTGACAGCTTTCGGCTTTGCCGTTAGAAGGAGTGACGCTTTGAAGCCAAGAGAAGTAGCCTTCCGGAGTATCCTGATCGTCTGGCTGCTCGCCCTCTGGGCGCAGCCGGCCGGGGCCGCTCCGATCGACGAAATACGGCAGGCGATCGCTGACAATGGGGCCTCGTGGAGTGCCGAAGAGACCCCGATCTTCCGTATGTCTAGACAGGAGAGGGCCTTCATGCTGGGAGCCCGTTTCGACGTCACCTCCGTGCCGGAAGGCGCCGTCGATATGACGGGTCGATCGGATGAGCTCCCCTCCCACTTCGACTGGCGGGAGCACAACGGCCACAACTGGATCACGACGGTGAAAAACCAAAAGCTCTGCGGGAGCTGCTGGGCCTTTTCCTCGGTCGGTGCGCTCGAAGCGCTCGTGAGGATTCGCCACAGCACTCCCTCCCTCGACATCGATCTCTCCGAGCAGTTCCTGGTGTCGTGCTCGGATGACGGGTGCGGCGGCACGTGGAGCATGGCCAGACCCATGAATTTCCTCGAGGAAACGGGTACGCCCGACGAGGAATGCTTTACCTATCACGCGGCCGACCTTCCCTGTGAAGACCGCTGCGCGGACTGGGAGGACCGGATTACCCGCATCGAGGGCTGGAGCTATGTGGGCAGCCAGGTCAGCTCGATAAAGACGGCCATCCTCGATCAGCCGCTCTCGACCACGATGATCGTCTACGAGGACTTCAGCGCATACTCCGGCGGGGTTTACGAGCACGTCTGGGGAGGACAGGAGGGGGGACACGCGGTGATCCTGATCGGCTGGGATGACGCAACCGAATGCTGGATCGTCAAGAACAGCTGGGGCGGCGGCTGGGGAGAGAGCGGATACTTCCGCATCCGGTGGTATGAAAGCTATATCGGCAACAATACGACGATGATGGATTATTTCCCGCCTTGCCACGATGGTGACGGCGACCTGTTCGAAGACAGCGAGTGCGGGGGGGATGACTGTAACGACAGGAGCAGCGATATCCACCCGTGCGCACTGGAGATCCCTGAAAACGGCATCGATGAAGACTGCTCCGGAGGTGACCGAGTCCTCGAACCCGGTGAGCTGAGCGAGGACGAACCGAATGATACGTCCGGTTGGGCTCAACCTCTCGATGGGATTGCCGCCGGAGAGACGGTTACGGTGAAGGGCAATATTTGCAGCTGTGACTACTCGAGCGGCTTCTACAAGGGGGACCGCGACTACTATGAGCTGATTACGCCCGAGCTGAGTAGGGAGGGGGATAGCGAAAGAGAAGGGGATCCCGAAAGGGACGTCATCTCTCTCCGCCTCGAGCTGGACTGGCCGGGAACGGGCAACTTCGACCTTCTCCTGTATGACGGCTATGCCCAGAGTCTGCTGAAGAAGTCGACCTATTCTCATCCCGAGGTCTTCGAAGTCATTGTCGAACCCATGACCGCCTATATCATTCTGGTGGCGGGGCGGAGCGGTGATGGCGGAGAGTGCACGCTCACCGTGATGCCGGGTACCTGCACCGATGCAGACGGCGATTCATACTACGACCCGACCTGCGGGGGCGACGACTGCGACGATGAGGACCCGGCCATATACCCGGGAAGCGATCTGGACCTCGATGGATATACCTGCCCGACCGACTGCCGGGACGAGGATCCCCTGGTCAACCCCGGCGCCATTGAGCTCTGCGACGGGATCGACAACGACTGCAGCGGTGAAATCGACGACATCGACGACGACGGCGACGGCTACATCACGGACGCCTGCGGCGGGGACGACTGTGACGACCACAATCTGGGCATCCACCCCCGCGCCAAGGAGAAGTGCGACGGGATCGATAACAATTGCGACGGACTGCTGGATCCCGGCGAGGAAGACGACGACGGGGATGGATACAACGAGTGTCTGGATGGCGACTGCGATGATCAGGACCCCATGGTCTATCCGGGAGCCGAGGAGCTATGCGACCTGCGCGACAACGACTGCGACGGTGAGGCCGACGAGGGCCCCTGTAAGCTGATCGAGAGCCTGGCCCTGCTCGGCCTGGCCGCATGCCTCGTGGATGCGGCTCTGCCTCCCGGATCCGAGCCGCCTCCGGCTCCCGAGGAGAGTAGTGGAGGCGGAGGAGGGTGCACGACCTACGGGGCCGGCTACAGAGACGGGCTCGCTTCGGCGGTGATTGTCTATCTGGTTCCCCTGCTGCTGATCGGGGGGCTCAAGTACAGAGCGCGGCGGGAGAAGGTTTTGCGGTAGCCCGCTCGACATACGGAAAACGTAAGGGCCGACCTGAGTGTCGGCCCTTTTTTTGGACTGCCTGTAGGGCGACCGCCGGTCGCCCCTACCGATTTGGCGACGACATCTTGTAGGGGCGACCGGCGGTCGCCCAAATAGTTATCGAGGTCAGGCGGCCATGACCTGCGTGAGCTCAGAGGTGCGGTTGAACTCCGTGAGCAACTCCTCCCCGAGCGTGCAGAGTGACTCCTCGTCGATCTTGAATCCATTGGATCGGAGGAAGTCGGCTCCGCGTGACTCGAGAAATTCGTCCAGTGTGGGGACCCTCTCGCTCACATAGGAAGGGTACCCATCGATCTTGCACAGGATGTTGGCCAGGTAGGTCAGGGAGGTCACCGCCTGAAACGATTCCGCCTGCCAGGGAGCATGGTGGAGGCCCACCACCTCGGCGATCTTTCCCGGGAAATTCCACTTTTCCAGTAGCTTCATTCCGATCGTTGCGTGTGTGAAGCCGAACTCTTCGAACTCGGCTTGCTCCATGGTACAGCGATCCCTGTCGACCCGATTGATGACTTTTGCAAAAGTCTTGGGAAGGTAGCGGTCGAAGACGACTTTGCCGATATCGTGTATGAGGCCGCCGATGAAGGCCTCGTTCTCATTCTGCCTGTACTTCTTCGCCATTATTCTGGCGGCCACCCCGGTGAAGAGAGAATGCTCCCAGAACTTGTGTCGATTGAAATAAGCACCGGCGCTCCGCACGTGGAAGGCGTTGAAGACCGACATGGCCAGGGCGATCGACCGGATCTCACGGAAGCCCAGGAGGACCACGGCCTGCTGGATCGAGCTGATCCTTCCGCGAACGCTGTACATAGGGGAGTTGGCCACCTTGAGGACCCGCGATGCAAGGGATTGGTCGGCGTGGAGGATCTTTGACAGGTCACCGGCGCAGGAGCGCTCATCGTTGGTGACCTGGAGGATCTGCCAGGCTATAGACGGAATGGTAGGGAGATCGTCGGCCTTGATAAGGACCTTGTCGAGGGTCCTGCTCGCCTCAGACTTCTCCCGAAGGTTAGAAATTTTAGCTACGTTATCATTCATGACTGGCTTCACCCCAACGCATATTGAGCAATTTAAGTGCCATCAGGCATATTAGGGTGGGTGGCATTCCTTCTTTATAAACAGGTAGTTAACGCTTAAGATTTCGCTTGGAGAGGAGAGGGTGGGGGAGCGGCATGACGAAAAATGAATAGCCGGCTACGTAATTGTACCCTGACGTTGCATAAAACCGCAGGCGGAAACCGCGAACGCTCGCGCCAGAGCACGCCTTCTGCGGCAGTGCTCGCCTCGGCCAGGTCCTCGCGTACTGGAAAGTACGCTCCGGCCTGTCCAAGCCTGCGCGCGGCCCCATCTGTCGCACTCTGACGCGTTTCCGCTCTGCGTTTTATGCAACGTTATCTATGATCGAAGCTCCAGAGTGTCCGAGCACGTGAAACCGGAAGTAATTGACTCCAGCCTTCTTACATAGGGTCGTCATGATTCGCTTTCGATCCTGAAAGGGAAAAACTCCCTTTCGAGTTATGGGACCTCATATGTCACACAATGCCCTTTATATGCTATCGAGATGCCGAAGGCAGCTGCCACACAGCGGTTGCTCTTTGTAAGACCATCGCAACCACAGACCGGATCCAAGTGCATTGTACAAATCTCTGGCTTCCATGCGCACACGCCTGGACCCATACACTC
>CAZFWM010000174.1:0-15232 GCA_964522545.1 uncultured Thermodesulfobacteriota bacterium | reverse complement strand
CCAGCTTTTCGCCCCCGGGCTGTAAGACGCCCTGACCGACTAGCTGTAGTTGTTGATGTTCGGCGTGGAGGAGTAGTAGCAGTAGATCCCGCCGCCGCTGTCGGCCCTGTTGTCCGAGATCGTAGAGTTCGTGATTGTTGGGAAGGAGGTGCCGCTGCAGAAAATCCCGCCGCCGTAGCCGGGGAAAATGGATTCAGCGCTGTTCCTCGTGACCGTACAGTTCGTGATCACCGGAGAGGCGTCCCGGCAGTAAATCGCTCCGCCGTCGAAATCAGCGAAGTTGTCCGAGATCGTGCAATCCACGATCGTTGGGGAGGCGCTATTACAGAAGAGCCCTCCGCCGATTTCGGCATTCCCGTTTTGGATCGTGAACCCCTCTATGATCGTCCATTCCGTCTCGCCGCTGTCAAAGGTCACCACCGAACCGGTATAGTTCCCGTCGACCACGGTCAGATCGGCCCCCGCCTCACTGCGTAGGGTGATGCCCTTGCCGAGAAAGTCGATGGTCTCCGCATAGGTGCCGGGAGCCACGAGCACCAGGTCACCATCCACGGCCGCATCGATCCCGGCCTGGATCGTCGGGTGATCGGCCGGGACGTGGATCGTGGCAGCAAGGGTATTGGGTGCGAAAAAGGGAAAGAGAAAAAGTGCTATGAGAGCGATGCAGGGGATCAGCCTCATGTTTTCCTCCGGGTCAGGTCTTGCCCTGCCTGGGCGCGATGAATCGCGCCCCTACTCCGTGTAGGCCCGGATTACGTCCCAGGCCGGCTTGTGGGTGCCGTCGGGGCGGACGATGCCCCAGTAGTGCTCGACCGCCTGGAGGACGTGGATGAAGTGGTCCTCCATGTACTCCATGTGGGTCAGAGCAAAGCGGAGCATTTCGAGGACGGCCCCCTCCTCGAACAGGGTACCGAGGAGGAGGAGGTTCTCCATGTCCTCATCGCTGATCTCCACACTGTGGTGGTCCGGGCCCTTGATGCCGAAGTGGAAGTACCCACTCGCCTGGTTGTCGATGGCGCTCTGGAGCCCGGCCTGGACGTAGTCGGCCTGTTTCTCTTCGGTGTAGCCGAGCAGGTCCGGGCCGGACGGGTAGTTGGTCTCCATCACGACCACCGGCTTCCCGCATCCGAGCTCGATCGCCTCGCGCACCCGCTCGCCCACCCAGTCGCCCCGGGGCGGGTCGGCGATGTAATAGTTGGGGTAGAGGTCGATCCCGATGATGTCGAGGTGGTCCCGCCATTCGGCGATCGCCTCGCGCCAGGTGGGAATGCGGAAGAGGTGGTTCATGTTCGGGTGGATGTCCGAGTGGATGCTGGTGGTGGTGAGGGCCTCCGGGTCCTCCACCTTCACGGCCCGGGCGGCGTTGCTGATGATGTCGGTTAGGAAGTCCCAGTCCTTCCACGCACACCCCAGAGCCCCGGCGAAGCTCGGGGTCCGCCAGCCGAACAGGGCGGTGAGGAAGGCCTGGTTGAGCTCCCCCTCGACCTGCCAGTGCTTGACCACGAGCCCGCCCGGGGCGTCGTGGTCGCCGTCGCCGTTGTAGCGCTCCACCACGGCCCGGATGTGGAGATAGAGGTGGCCGATGTAGTTCTCCTTGCCGATCCAGTCCGGGTTGGCCTCCTGGCCCTCGAAGGTGGGGAGGAAGAAGGTAAAGCCGAGGCCCACGTTGATGAAGGGGGTCATCCCGGCGTCGATGATGGCCGCGATGAGCTGGTCCGGCCTCTCCCAGTTCATGGTGTCGATGTAGTCGTGGACCATCTGGGGATCGGCGTCCACGTCCTCGACCCGGAGGTCTTTGACCAGGATCTCAGGCTCCACCTCGCGCCAGAAGATGTGGGGCCGGTGGTACCGGACGCCCAGCTCCGCCACGTAGGGGACGTCTCCGGTCCCGGAGCCACAGTTGCTCACGCCCAGGATGAAGGGGAGGACTTCGGGCTCATAGGGCCCCGGGCAGGGCCTCGGCCTCTCACAGCCGGACGCGAGGAGCAATGCCGCCAGGAGACAGACGAATATAGCCAGGTCTCTGTGCAATGTGGCGCTCATGGTACGATCCTCCTTGAAGGGAAAGTGGACTCTTTTCGAGTATACCACAGTTGAAGGGATGGAGCCACGGAAAAGCACACGTTGCAGGTAGGGGCACGGCATGCCGTGCCCCTACAGCGATGCTGGCCAGAGGCTGGCGTTACAGGCATGGGCAAATTGTGGGGTGCCCCTGATCTGTGATATGATAATACGAGGTGAAAGGAGCCCAGTCATGAAGCCCAGAGCCACGGTCCGAACGGTCGCCCTAATTCTCCTCCTCATCGGTTTCGCCCCCGGCTGCGGTCAGGATCCGTGCGACGAGCTGAACCCCCTTTACTGCCTCCTCCCTTACCCTTCCGACCGCTACCTGGCAGAAGACCCGACGACCGTGACCGGCTACCGTCTGCGCTACGACGTCCGGGCGATCCCGAAGAACCTGCTCGAACAGCCCTTTGACACGACTCCTTATGAGCGGCTCGACGGCGCGAGCCCGGCCACCCAGATCATCACCCTCTTCTCGCGGCCCCCGGACCTGGCGCCCGCGGCATCCCAGGACGACATCGGCCGATCCCTCGAACCCGGTTCACCGACCGTGATCCTCGACCTGGCCACGGGCGAGCGAGTTCCCCACTGGACTGAGCTCGATGTGCAGGCCGCCTCGGATGATGAAAAGCTCCTCTTCATCCGCCCGGCGACCCGCCTTGCGGAGAATCGCCGCTATGGCGTGGCCATCCGGGGCCTCCTCGACATCGACGGCATCCCCCTCGGGCCGAGCGAGACCTTCGTCTGCCTCCGGGACGGGCTCCCCACGGGCCGGCCGATCATGGAGAGAAGGCGCCCGGATTTCGAGACACTCTTCGATGCCCTGGAGGGCGCCGGGATCGATCGGGCCGGGCTCCAGGCCGCCTGGTGGTTCCATACCGCCTCGGGTGAGGCGATCCGGGGCGACATCCTCGCCATGCGCGCCGACGCCCTGGAGCGCCTCGGCCCCTCCGGCATTGGCTGTACAATCACAAGGGTGGAAGACAACGACAAGGGGCAGATCTGGCGTTACGTGGAGGGCACCTTCACGGTCCCCTCCTACATGGACAGTTCGACTCCGCCCGCCCGCTTCGTGAGGGGGCCTGACGGAAGGCCTCAGTTCGTGGAGTACGTGGAGGTCTCCTTCGTGGCCAACATCCCGGCCGCGCTGGCCCAGGCCCCGGGCGGCCCGACGGCCGGCCCTCTGGTCACCTTCGGGCACGGGCTCCTGGGATCGGCCAAGGGCTCTATCGACAGCGACGATCTGCGGGAGATGTCGAACCGCTTCGGTGTGACCATCGCGGGCACGGACTGGGACGGGATGAGCAGCGAGGACCTCCTCACGCTGGGCGTCCTCCTGATGGACGTATCCAAGTTCCCGAACATGACGGAGCGGCTTCAGCAAGGCATGATCAACCAGATGGCCCTGACCCGGACCCTCGCCGGGGTGGGCAGGTCCCTGCCGGAGCTCTGCGTCGAGGGCGCGGAGCTCATCGATCCCGGCGAGCTCTACTACGCTGGGGGCTCCCAGGGGGGCATCTACGGCGGAACCCTGCTCTCCCTCTCCCCGGACATCGACCGGGGGGCCCTCTTCGTGGGCGGCGCGAACTACTCTTTCATGCTGGACCGCAGTATCTCCTTCGCCCCTTACTTCGGGATCTTCGAGATAGGCTATCCGCAACGGATCGACCGGGCAGTCCTGCTCTCCGCGACCCAGCACCTCTGGGACGCCTCGGATCCGTCCAGCTACCTCCCCTTCGCCACAGAGGGGCTGCCCGGCATCGGCCCTAAGAGCTTTGCCTACATCGTGGCCGAGAACGACGCCCAGGTGCCCAATCTCTCCTCCGACCTGGCCATGCGGATGGCCGGGATCCCCGTCGTCAGGGGCTCGGTGCGGGAGCCGTGGGGTCTCGAGGTTCGGGACGCCCCCTTCCAGGGTTCGGGCTACGTTTCCATCGACATCGGCGATCCCCAGGTCCCGTACGGATGCGAGCCCCCCCCGATCGACGCCGGCGGCCACGGCGCCGTCCCCTTCACCGAATCTTCGCTTGCGATAGCGGAGTCCTTCCTCCTGCAGGGCGGAACGTTCATCATGCCGTGCGACGGGCTCTGTGATCCCGATTGAATTCGAGCCGATCCCCCGGCTTTGCCGGTGAATCGGCTCGAATTCAATTTGTTTAGGGGCACGGCATGCCGTGCCCCTATTTTCATGGTGAATATTTCTTTGTCGCTGAACTCCTTCGCTTCGCTCAGGAGAAACCTCCCCCCCAAATCTTTCCAATAAATCTGAAAATATAAGATTTCTCCCTTCGGTCGAAATGACAGAGAGGAGTAATCGAAATGACATCCATGAGTGATTGATGAGACTGAAATGATGAGTTGAATAATCCCGAACAATGCAGTAGCCATCTACTGCATTGTTCGGGATTATTCGGCCTGCCGGGCGTCCCAGACTTGGCGGAAGAGGCGGCGGAAGTTCCCGCCCAGGATGAGCCTCAGGTCGTTCTCCGAGAGGCCGCGCTCCATGAGCGCTGCGGTGACTAGGGGCAGATCGGTCACATCCTTTATCCCTTTCGGCGGGCTGATGAACCCGTCGAAGTCGGAGCCGAGGTCCAGGTGCTCCGGGCCTACGAGCTTCACGCCGTGCATGATGTGGGCGACAAGGGCATCGATGGAGCGGCCACCGAGGAAGTCGTCCATCCAAGGGCCGAAGTTGCCGGCCTGGAATATGATCCCCACGATGCCGCCCCGGGCGGCCACGGCCCGGAGCACGTCGTCGCTGATGTTCCGCCAGTGGGGGTGGACTCCGGCGAGGCCGGTGTGGGAGACCATGACCGGGGCGCGGCTCTCATGGAGCACGTCGAAGATCGTCGGTTCCGAGGCGTGGGCGAGGTCGACGATCATGCCGAGGTCGTTGGCCCTGCGGGTCACCTCCCGGCCCAGCTCGGTGAGCCCCCGCTTCCGGTCCTTCTTTTTGTAGGTGGCTCCCCCGAGGTCGTTGGGGACGAAGTGGGAGATCCCGATACCCCGCACTCCCCGCCGGAAGTAGCGGTCGAGGTTCTCGACACGGCCCTCGAGGATCTGCCCTCCCTCGATCACGAGCAGGGTGCTCAGGATGCCCCGGCTCGAGTTGTGCTCGAGGTCGAGGGGGTCGCCCACGAGCCCGACGGTCCCCTCGGACTCCCGGACGAAGCGTTCGAGCTGGTCGATCATCCAGTCGGCCCTACCGGGCAGCTCTTTTCGCGCGGCCCGGGGCATCCGCTCCCACCAGCAGAAGAGCCCGAAGGCCCACTTGAATGGGGGCGAAAGGGTGGGGAGCCCGATGACCTGGAGATCGACGCCCGCCTGGCGCAGGCGCGGGAAGTCTACATGCCCTTTTTTCGAGCGCCTGTTGAGGTCGCGGTTCCAGATGAGGGGGTCTGCGTGGAGGTCGGCCACGAAGGCCTCTTGGTGCAGGGCCCTTGCCCGCTCGAGCATGTCACTTCCTTCCTCGGCCCGGCCGGGACTTGTCTGCGCCAGTGTCACGATGAGGGCCGCCGTGGCCACTGCCTTCAATGGACCTGTTATGTGCATGCCTTATTGCGGCTCAGCGACAGAAGGGGACGAACTCGATGAGCCCGGATTCGGCCTGCGTGAGTACCATGAGATCCGAGGAGTCCACCACGCCGTCGGGATTTGGGGTGACAAGGATCGGTATGGCCGAATCGTCGCAGATTTCAAAGGGTGAGACATCCAAGAGATCGACGCTTTCTTCCTCGACCGTCAGAGTCGAGGTCGTACACAATGTCGATACGTTGATGTCACCGGCCGTGAGCTCGCCGTCGGCGGCTCCGAACTGATCGAGGTCGCCGTAAGGGATTTCGCACACATCGCCGTAACCGTCCCCATCGGAGTCCGCCTGACTCGGATCATAGACCTCGTGGCAGTTGTCGCAGTCATCGCCTATCCCGTCGCCGTCCTGGTCCGCCTGGCCCGGATTGTAATCCACGGGGCAGTTGTCATAGGGAAAATCGATTTCGTCTCCGTCGCTGTCAAAGGTGAAGGCCGGGACCGTTTCGTTGGTCATGGCGTTGCTCGACACGGCGGTCACATGGTCGTCAAAGGAATCAAAGGCGTAGTCGTCGAGGTCGAAGGCCCTTTCGAGCCCCATCCCGGCTGAAGTCTGCGTCCATTCCAGCCAGTCCACATCCGGAGTCCCCTCCGGATCGGGCAGGGTCACGGGCGCGCTCCCGGGGAGCACGGGGAGGTCGAAAGAGAGAACGTCCCCCGGGGCATAGACCGTCCAGAAGGTCTTTCTCTCCTCCAGATATTGCACGGCGCTGCAGGGGAGTATGTCGGCCGTCTTCACCACCAGGGAGAGCTTGGAAACCTGGAGGTCGGGGGCCGGGCTCACGCCCGGGTTGTAGGCATCGCTGTAGCCGAGGGTCCCCCCCTGAACCGGATCGAGCTCGAGCAGAGAGAAGAAGGAATCCATGGCCAGCGTCGCGGGCGGAGTGAAGTCCGAACGCTCCGCCAGGGCCGAATAGGCGCCGTCTTCTCCCCGGGCAACGGCCGTGGCCATGTACCTCAGGTCCGGGAACGGTTCGCCTGCGGGCGCTGTTTGGAGCACTCTGGTCCCGGAGACGCCCTCATCGATGGCATCCAGCCCCATGAAGAACAGGTCGCCCGTGCCGGGGCCTGATCCCACATCCCCGTTGATCTCGCCGGCGGATATGATGAAGATCCCATCGCTCTCGTCCGGGGCGTGGTCCACGGTCACCGTGAGGTTGGCCTCCAGGGATGTGCCGATATACACATTGTGACTGGCCGGGCCGTCCACATAGACGTCCCGCACCATCCCGACCATTACAGGCTCCAGGAGGGATATGATCTCTGCGAAATCGGGATCAAGGTAGGTCGCCATAATATGTTCGAATATCTCCGCGGCGTCGCTCTGGCCAACGAAGCCAAAGAAGTTCTGGTATGTGTCCCTCGGAACTTCCACCATGTAGTCGGGGATCGTGATGGCGCCCCCCAAGAGCCAGCACATATCCGGCACCAGGGGGAATTCCTTATCCGGTATGACAAGGGCCCCGGGCACCGGGAGCGCCCCGATGATGGGGAATTCATGGCAGTCATTGTTTACCAGCAGTGATTCTACGCCGAAGCTCATCAGCCTCGACAGGTCGATCGTCGGGAGTGTGAAGCCGGCATGGAGTATATTATCGCAGTCGGTTGCGCTGAATCCGGTCCAGAATCCGTCCACTTCGACCAACTCGATCGCCGGGTCGTACTCCTCTAAGGGGATTACGATCTCGGCCGCATCGACGTCCACCAGGGTGAAGTACCCAAAGCCGTCGGCGCCGGCCGTGACGATCTGAGCGCCCTCGAGCGCAGGGTCGATGAAGGAGACGTACCCGTCGGCGTCCGCGAAGCCTACATTCCCGGCAAAGGGGACCTCCTCGCGAATACCGACCATCACCATGGCCCCTTCGATCGGTACCGGCTGCCTGAATTCCTCCCCGACCCTCTCAATGACACGTACGGTCAATGAGCCCGCAATCGGGCCGCCCCCGGTTCCTCCGAATTCCGTGTCCCCATAGGCCCCGCTCACCCGGAAGCCGACGAGAAGAAGCGGAAAAAGTACGCAAACAGTTGAATATTTCCTTGTCCTGGTCATGGTGATTCTCCCTCTTTGCCATGGTTCCTTCGGCCGCAATAACAGGAATTATCAGGCATTCGGAGATAAAAGTCCAGCAATCAAGAGCCTGTCATTTTGGCCCTTCGCTTCGCTCAGGATAAACTCCGCGAGAAATCTTTCCGATTGCACAGGTTCGGAAAGATAAGATTTCTCCCTGCGGTCGAAATGACAGGAGGATGCGGTCGAAATGACAAGAGGAGGGGGTGAAAATGAAGTCTGATATAAAAAAAGGCCCCCGCCGGGTGAGCGACAGGGGCCATGGGTGCTAATTCGCGTTGATGTTTGTTACATCTATGTGTCGACCCATTCAAGAACAGTGGCCTGGGGGCCTCCTCCCGTGAACAGGCCCGTGAAGATGCCTACCGTTCCCAGGCTCGGGAACGGGAACGAGATCGGTATCTCGAAGGGAGGATCGAGGGCCGGCAGTGAGATGCTCCAGAGCGGAATGACCTGTACTGTCGGGGATATCAGAACCAAGTAGTTCGACCATGTGGACGACTCCGGCGCGCCCAGGGTATAGTCCAGGCTGAGGGAGCCCGCCCCGTAGGATGCATCCAGCTCGAGCGTGAATCCGCCGGGAGGCTCGATGGTGGCCGTGTATTCGGCGGTATAGCCGCTGTACCCGACGACCAGCATCACATACTCCGTGCCCGCATCGAGGGACGGCTCGAGGACCACGGGCTTGTCGAGGGATGTGTCCTTAGTGACGAGGGTAGTGCCGTCGGCTTCGTAGAGCCAGAGGTCGAAGTTGGCCATGTTCTCCCAGTCGAGGGTCAGGGTGTGGACGCCTCCCGCCACGGAGGATGTGCTGAAGCGGAAGTAGTCGTGATCGCCGGTGTAGTAGTACCCGTCGCTGCCGGTCGAGCAGAGATACCCCTGCACGGCGGCCCCGGATCCAAGGGGACCCAGGTCGTGGGCCTCTGCCGGATCGTCGTTTGGCTCCAACTCGTCCTCGTAGCCGCAGGCCCGGTCGCTCCCGCTGCAGTCCTGATCGATCCCGTCGCCGCAGATCTCATAGGCGCACGGGTGAATCGTGGAATCCGTGTCGTCGCAGTCCTCGGGTTCGCGGTAGCCGTCGCCGTCCAGATCGGACATGAGATAGAAATCGACGACATCGAGGACGGCGCCCACATCGAAGCCGCTGTCGCGGTATCGGATGTATCCGTCCTGGTCGATCACGTAGTTCAGGGGCACGAAGCCATCGTAGTAGTAGTCGGAGTAGACGGAGGAGGTAATATCACAGAGCAGTGGGTAGCTCAGGGATGCCGGTTCGTAGGCGTAGTACCAGTCGGCCGGGGTCATTCCGATCCCCACCGCGATCGGGATGACATCATCATGAGGATAGGCCTGCCAGATTTCGCTTTCCAACTGAAAGCTTTCCAGGTAGCAGGCATATCAGGTGTCGGACAAAAACGCGAGCACCACCACAGTGCCGGCGTAGTCGCTCAGGCTGTGGGTGGTTCCGTAGATGTCCTCCAGGGTAAAGTCCGAGGCCAGGCTCCCCACTTGTGCCCCTGCCGCCAAGGTCGGACCGGCTCCGACGAAGAAGGCTGTGAGGACAATTGCCGTCACCCAGATCAACCACTTCCGCTTATCTTTCAACTCCTTCATAATTCTTCTACCTCCTTCTCTAAGGTTTCTGATGAAAAATAGTTCGACTATTTTACTCCTAATTCCCATTTAAATCAAGGGTGATGGATTCACCCTCACGCCAAACAATCCATCGTAGAGGGTCAGATCTTGGCAAAATAGAAGAAATTGAGTATGGATATGACATCCAACAACCAGATAATCCGGAGGAGAGCGACATGGGTGGTATATGTGGCTATTTTCAAATGGCTGGGAGTCCGGAAAGAATCCTCGATTCCATGATCGATGCAATGTCCCATCGAGGCCCTGACGGGATGCACACGGAGGTTGTCGGAAAGGGAGCAGGTCTCGGATATTGTCACATATCGCCGGGCGGCGGTCATGGCGAAATATCCGATGCTATTGGCAGGGACTCGAGTGCGGGCGTCTATGTTGCGGCGGACGTCGACATACTGAACGAGAGCGACCTTTGCTGTAAAATCAACCGTTCCGCCAAGGGGGGGACGATCTCGCATGCCCAGTTGTTTGTCGAACTGTATAAAAAGGAGGGAGTCGATTTTGTGAAAGACCTGCGCGGCGTATTCGCCATTGCCGTTCTGGATTTGGGTAAGGGCTGCATGTACCTTGTAAAGGACCGATTGGGCGTGAAGCCGCTCTTTTATGCAGCTCTTGATACAGGGATACTCTTTGCGTCAGAGATCAAATCCATACTGGCAAGCGGATGTGTCGAGAAAGAGGTCGATGTCATTGCCATACACAATTTTTTGACCCTTCAATACGTCCCCTATCCTGCGACCATCTACAAGGCCATAAAAAAAGTCCCGCCCGCCTCGATCGTCAAAATCAAGGACCGCGACCTTTCAAAAGAGAGATATTGGTCATTGCCTTTCACGCCCAAGGTTCACCTGAGCTATAGAGACTGCAAAGAGAGGCTGCGAGGGCTGGTCGAGGAGGCGGCACGGTTGATGCTGCCCGGCGGGGACTCCTTCGGCTGCCTCATCTCCGGCGGTATCGATTCAACGATCATAACCGGGCTCCTGACAAAGATGACGGGCGGATCATTGCCCGTGTTTTCGATCGGCTTTGATATCGATGAGTTCAATGAATTGCCTTTTGCAGAGAGGACGGCCGAGAGATACAACTGCGATCTTACCAAGCTCGTCGTCAAACCCGATATGATCGATATCCTGCCGAAGCTCGTCTGGCATTACGAGGAGCCCTACGGGGATTCTTCGTCCCTTCCGACATTCTATGTAATGGAGCTGGCCCGGCAATCTGTGCCGCTGGCCTTTCTCGGGGATGGGGGCGATGATTCGTTCGCAGGCTACATGCGATACTGGGCGATCAAGGCCGCCCTGAAATTCGACATACTTCCCCATTCGCTCATGAACCGCATCATCAGTGCCGTACTGGCGGCTTACCCCAAGGATATTCGGTCGAGGAGCCTGTTGCGATACAGCCGGCGCTTTTTGGATATGCTGCGGATGCCCCTTCAGGACAGGTACGGGAGCCTTATGAGTGTCATGTCCGGCGATGTGAAGGAGAAGCTCTACACCGGCGATTTCAGCGAGCAGGTCAGGGATATCGATTCCATCGATTTCGTTCGCCACCGCTTCAGTGAATCACCGGAGGAATACGATGTGCTGGACCGGCTGCTCGATACAGATTTGTCGACCTATATGCCGGGCGATCTGACGGTGAAGGTCGAGGTTGCAGCCGCAGCGAACCGGATCGTTACGCGGGCTCCATTGCTGGATAATGAGGTCGTCGACTTTGCGGCCTCTTTGCCGGCCGACTACAAGCTGCACGGACGTAGCAAAAAGCACATTCTCAAGGATACGTTCAGTGATTTTTTGCCCGAAGAGGTTGTGAAGAGACGCAAGACCGGGTTTGGGGCCCCAATAGGATACTGGTTCAAGAAGGAGCTGTATGGATACATCCGGGACAATCTGCTTCATTCGAAGCTTCCCGGCCGCGGCTATTTCCGTCCTGAAGCGATCGAGCGGATCGTCGAGGAGCACAGGAACAACATCGCGGACAACACCTATATATTATGGAACCTGCTCATGCTGGAGATCTGGCATCAGCAATTCGTCGATAAATAGAGCCTAGAGCGGCGAAGCCGCAACCAAAAAGATGTGTAAGCAAGGGAAAAATGGGAAATTGGGAAACAGGGAAAATATTTTTAATTTTTTCCATTTCTCCCTTTTTCCCCTTTTCCCTTTTCTTACACAATGTTAGGGGTAGGACTTGGCCGGCCATTACGGCATGATGATCCGCTCGCACTTGTACATCATCGGTTGAAAGACATCGAAGACCGGCTCGAGCTGCATATCCCAGACGACTTCTTTGTTCTGCGTGACCTCGATTAGTCTCCCGTGTTGAGAGGATGTGATCAGGGTGTTGCCGTTCGGGAGCCGGTTGGCATCGCCCATGGCCGAGTCGTAGAACAGGGGCCAGTCCGGCCAGGCCCATACCACACTGGCCCATCCATACTCAGCGTCATAGGCGATCTCCACGGCCCGGCTGTACTCGACCGGCGTTCTGTGGTTCCCGTTGTCGTACATCATGATGTTGCCATTATCGAGGAATTCCGGATCGTGGGAGTGGGAAAAGAGACCCTCTCCGAAGTCTCCGCCTCTCCCCATGGCCCAGAGGATCTCGCCGGAGGGATAGTCGATCTTCACGAGCCGGTCGAGGTGTCGGATGTTCAGGTAGACCGCACTCTCCTCCTCCCGGTAGACGATCGTGTTGCTATGGGTCCAGTCATAATGGTCGGTGGACCAATAGCTGCTCGTGATATGATAGGGGCAGTAATCGTCCGTGGAGAGGTGATCCCCTGTCCGCCAGTCCCATACTATCTCCTGGGTGTGGGGATTCATTTCGCAGATTGCGTCGGCAAGAAATGGAGCGTCCCAGCCATCCACATCCAGGGTATAGTGGTAAAGGAACATGATGTTCCCATTCGGGATCTGGATGACACAGTGATGGGATGATAGTGCACTGATGATCCACTCAACGGTATCAGGTTGTCTGAACTTGTATATGTTTCCGGGGCTCAGGATCAGTATGCCCCCGTCGTCCAGGACCTCAAAGTCGGCATCATAGCGGTTGGGAGCAAAGAGGTCAAAGTCGAATACCGTATTGCCTTCCATGTCGATGATATGAAATTTTTCAGCCGCAAAGGGAGTAAAAAGGGTAAGGCCATTGTAGGCCTTGGCCGGATTGTAGGATGAGATCGAGATGTCATAAACCGTGCAGGAGGAGGTGATCGCTGTCGCGGCAAGCAGGATCAGCAAGCCCGGCAGGGCCCTGTGCTTGAGGTGTAATGGTTCCGCCAATCTGTTCTTCCTAAATGTCATGATGTTCTTCCTTTCTCGGTTCGGGTTCCACGATCTGAACAGACCAGACGCCCTCCGTTTTTATTTCCGCCTGTTTGGAACGAACACGACGTAAATGGATTACAGCTTGCTGTTACATTTTACACGAAGTGTAAGGAAAATGTAAGGTCAGAGAAGATTCGGACATGGTTGCCCCGACATCTAGGGCTTATTGTGGCCGGCCTGCTGTTCTGATATCTTTGGCCGCACCTCGTAGATACCTATTTTTGGATGGAGAGGACTTCTTTGGAAGACATTCACGAGACTCATGTTCTCCCCTTCCCGGCCCTCGTCGGTCAGGAGACCCTGAAGAGGGCTCTCTTGATGCTGGCCGTCAATCCGCGGCTTGCCGGGTTGCTCATCCGGGGCGAGAAGGGGACGGCAAAGTCCGTGGCCGCCCGGGGCCTGGCCCGGCTGATGCCGCCCGTGCGGGTCAACGAGGCGTGTTGCTTCGGATGTACGACGGACCGTCCGGGCGCCTGGTGCGCCGAATGCAAGGAGCGCCCGAAACCCAAGTCCGTGGAGAGGCGGCCTCCCTTCGTGACGCTCCCTCTGGGGATCACCGAGGACCAGCTCATCGGCACCATCGACCTGGAGCGTGCCCTTCGCAGCGGCGAGAAGAGGTTCGAGCCCGGGCTATTGGCGAGGGTCAACCAGGGGGTCCTGTACGTCGACGAGGTGAACCTTCTTGACGACCACATGGTTGACCTCCTGCTCGACTGTGCGGCCACCGGAGTGAACGTGGTGGCCCGCGAGGGCATTGCCGTGGTTCACCCGGCCGAGTTCCTCCTGGTGGGCACCATGAACCCGGAGGAGGGGGAGCTGCGGCCCCAACTCCAAGACCGGTTCGGGCTGTGCGCCGAGATCCGGACCCTCGAAGACCTGGATGACCGGGCCGAGATCGTCGAGCGCTGTCTCGCCTTCGAGGCGGAGCCGCAGGCCTTCCACAAGGAGTGGGCCAAAGAGGAAAAGGCCCTGACCCGCACCATCGCCGCAGCTCGACGAATCCTGCCGAAGATCAAGTCGGACGGCGGGTGGAGTACCGCGGTCGCCCGGCTTTCGGTCTCTCTGGGCGTACACGGCCACCGGGCCGATATCCTCATGATCAAGGCCGCCTCGACCCTCGCGGCACTCGACGGCCGCAAGGAGATCGAGGCCCGGGACATCGAGGACGCCGCCACCCTGGTCTACCCCCACCGCCTCAGACGCCGCCCCTTTGACGAGGAGCCCCTTTCGGCCGAAGAGCTGCGGGAGCGGGTGCGCGAGGCCCTCGGATCGCCGGCAGAGCCGCCATCGAAAAAAAAAAGCCGACGAAAAAAAACCCGCTGAAAAAAGACCCCCCGACGACAAGCCGCATCGACTCTGAGGAAGGCGCTCTACCCTCTGCGCACCTGGACCGCTCTCCATCCCGAGACGTCGATCACGATCCGACACGAATCGAGACCGGCCCGATGGCGCTGGCCTCCGGAGAGGGGCTCTTCACGGCGGGTCTGTGGGGGACGGCCGGCCCGGACGAGATGATCTCCCCCGCTCCGACCGTCGTCGACCAGGCCGGGGACCTGCCCACGGCCCTCATCGCAGGCGCCGCGGGGGGTGCGACCTGGAGCGCCCGGGGCGGAGCGAGGCGTCACGCCGTATCACCGAGGCCGTTTCGAGGTCGCTACGTCCGTGCCGTTCCGGCCGCCGGCTTGCTTCGCGACCCTGCCTGGGACGCCACCATAAGAGCGGCGGCCCCGTATCAGCTCGAACGACGCCGTCCCGGCGGGCCGGCCGTGACCATCCATGTCCACGAGCTCCTCCGCAAAGAGCGCCTGCACAGGCCGGGCCGCCTGCTGCTGCTCGTGACCGACATCTCCGGCTCCATGGGCGGAGAGATGATGGCCCTGGCCAAGAGGACGGCCCTCACACTTCTCGAACAGGCCTATGTCAAGCGCGATCGCATAGCCATGGTCGCCTTCCGGGACCGCAAGGCGGAGCTGCTGTTTCCGCCCACCAACCAGGCGAGACTGGTTCACAGGGCCCTGGCCGGGCTCCCCTGCGGCGGTACGACCCCCCTGGCCATGGGCCTCGAACTGGCGCACAGTATCCTGCGCAGGGCGGTCGGGCGCGAGCCGGACCTCGCGCCTCTCATGCTCCTTATCTCGGATGGCCGTGTCAACGTGGGCTCCCGGCCCGGTCTCGAGGCGATCCGGGCCGAGGTTGAGTCCTGGTCGCGGGCTCTTGCGGAGCAGCGCGGCCTCGAGATCCTGTTCCTGGACACCACAGAGGAGGGCAAGGAGGATTTCGCGGCGAGATGGCTCTCGTCGCAGATGGGCGCAAGACGCTTCCTGTTGTGGCAGATACTACGTACCGGCCGTGACCCGGCGGTGGAGATCATGAAGGCCGTGGGATGAGGAGCCTATCGAAGCGACACGTCATTCTGAGGAGCGAAGTGATGAAGAATCCGTTTCTCGGCTAAACTCAGGGTACGGATCCTTCGGCTCCTCCCCTCGTTCCCAGGCTCTGATAATCATATAAAAGGCACCTCCAAAAGCATTGC
>CAZFWM010000173.1:0-15385 GCA_964522545.1 uncultured Thermodesulfobacteriota bacterium | reverse complement strand
AAGGCCCTTATTCATATTTCTCCTCCTTTCTGTAAACTCTTCTGCTCACACGATCACGGAATGATCTGAAGGACCGCGTCCCCTTCTTTTGGGATATCGAGGTAGACCTTTCCATCATACACGGGAACGGGCATTTCGTAAAAGTAGTCGATGACGCACAGATCTTCTCCCAGCGGTGAAAGGTCGTAGGAGACGGTCACGTCGTTGAACCACGTAGAGACGACGAGCAGGTAGTAGATCCCGTCGTGCTCGCGCAGGGCGTGGTCCACGTAGGGGAGGTCCGGGCTCTCCTCGATCTCCACTGCGGCGTCCGGCTCGAGCAGGACCGGCATGAGCTCCCTCACTTCGGATGCCACCGCCTTGAGGCCTTCCCAGCGGTCCGGCTGGGCGTGGACGTAGCTGTAGGCGAAGTAGACCAGGCCGTTCACGCCAAAGACGAGGTTCTGGTAGGTGATGTTGCGCATCTCGGCCACCGTAGGGCGCCAGTGGTGCCCCTCGGGCACGGTGCCCCAGCTCTCGTGCCAGTCGAAGGACTGGCCCACGCCGAAGGCCCGCTTCCCCGCGCCCGCGCCGGCGGCCGCGGCCTCGAGGGTGGTGTACTTGGTCAGGGAGAGGGGAAACATGGGAGACGGGTAGGGATCGACCATCATGAAGTCGGTGTAGTCCATGTAGTTGCTGAAGGGCTCCAGGGGGCACATGACCAGGGCGTTGGGGTGGTTCGGGTCGAGGTCGTGAAGCAGGGTGTAGTAGTCCTCGGCCTCCTCGGGATCGATGCTCCAGATCGCGGGCTCGTCATAGGTGTACCAGTAGAGCAGGGAGCCGACTTCGGCGCGCGCATCGATCCAGGCCTGGAGCGTCTCGGTCGGCTCCGTGTAAATCTGGCTCACCGGCTGAAAGGCGTGGACCGCCCCGAGCACGCCGTGATCCTTGAGGAAGTTGAGCCGGTCCAGCTGGGTCTGGAGACTCTCGCCCTGACAGCATTTCCCATAGGCGACCGCCGAGTTGAAGCCCGCCTCGACGAACTCCTCCATCTCTCCCGCCTCGGAGGGATGGCCATAGAATCCGTAGGGGAAGAACTTTACACCGTTCACGACGAAGAAGCCCTCCTCGTCCAGGGTGACCACCGAGGGGCCTTGGGAGATGTCGGGCGGCTCGATCTCTTCGAGGGGGATCTTCTCGCAGGCCTTCATCTCGCAGCGGGCGTCGTCGCGGCCCGGATCGGGGGAGAAGAGGCCGGGCAGAAGCAGCAGGAAGAAGGCGAGCAAAAGCGCGACGGGCCTCATGGCGTCACCCCCTTTCCGGCCAGGGCCTGGCCGACCTTGGCCGGGTCCCCCCCGGGCGCGGTCACATCGTAGAGGAACTGGGCTATGGCCCGCAGGGAGTTCTTGATACCGCACGGATTCGGGTCTGTGTAAAAGGGGCCGAAGTTGATCGGCACGGGGGGAATCACGGGCGGCAGGCCGAGGGCCTGGAGCACGAAGTTGAGCTCGCTGAGCCAGACCACGTCCGGCAGGTGCGGATGCACGTCGATCTCGGTCCCGTCCAGGGTCGATCGGCCGAGGGAGAGGAAGAGGTCGAGGAGCTCAGTGAAGAACCAGTTCTGGTCGTCCGAGAGTGTTCCGATGTAGGGCAGGAAAAAGGGCTCGCCCTCGTCCCACCGGCCGTTTCCGTTCCGGTCCACATAGCCGGACACATCGTCGGACGGGTCGTCGGTCTCGGCGAGCATGGCGGTCGTGCCCTCGTGGAACTTCAGGTACATGCGGCCCCATGAGAGCCCCGCAAGCCGGAAGTGCTCGGCCCCGGCCGCCCCCTGCAGGGTGAGGAGGTCGGGGTAGTTCGGATCGTCCAGCACGCTGAGAAACCACTCCGCAACGGAATGGATGATCTCTACCGGCTCCCCCTCGATCTCCGGCATGTGCATGGTCCAGTAGCCGTCGAAGGTGAAGTCGAAGGCGCAGAGGAAGTGGATCAGCCCGCGGTAGAGCTCGGCCTCGGCCTCCAGGATCAGGGCGTCCGAGTGGTCCCACTCGCCGCTCATGTCGATGATCACCCGGTCCGCGAACTCCCCCTCGACCATGAAGGGGTAGGGCTCGACGTAGAAGCTCCAGCCGGCGGGCGCTTCCTGAACGCCCCGGGCGTGACAGAGGAGCTCCTCCACCTTGGGGAGGAAGTGATGCTGAAGGAGGGACTGAAAGATGGTCCCGATGCTCCTGGCCCCCGGTGTGGCCGAGCGCTTCGACGCCGGAGAGCCGAAGAAGTTTCCCATGAAGGCCTCGATGATGGCGTAGAAGGATCGCTCCATCTCGAGCTGGCATGACAGGGCGAGGCCCATCCTGGCGTCCTCGGAATCGGGGCAGACGGCCCAGGCGTCGGCGAACCCCTCGTACCCCTCGTAGACCTCGCTCGCCCCCAGGTGCGCCTTGCCCGCCGCGATCAGCGGGTCATGGGTCTCCCAGTCGCACGGCTCGGGCACGCACGCCCGGAGCGCCAGGGCGATCAGGATGAACAGCGGTACGGCAAACCAGGTTGTTCGTTGCATCGTTTATTCACTCCTCCATGCTATGGATTAATTTGCCAACAGAGCTCCTTGAGGTCATTGCGAGCGAAGCGAAGCAATCCACTGGGTTCGGTTGGTCGGGGTGCCCGAGGGGTTGCTTCGTCGCTTGCGCTCCTCGCAACGACCAAAACTGGGCCGCCATGTATGGTAAAGATTTCAATCATCCTCCGCCAACGGCGCGGCCGACACCTCTTCAGCCCAGGCGCTGCGGTTCTCCTCCTCGTCGAAGGCCCGCACGGTCAGGTAGTAGGGCTTCCCGACCTCAAGGCCGGCGAGCTCGATCTCGTGGGCCGTGGCCGGCACGGTGGCCGCGATGGTTCGCTCGCCCGGGTAGCGGGCCAGGCTCACCTCGTACCCGGCCACGTCCTCTTCCGGGCTCGGTGTCCAGGCGAGGCGGATCGAGCCCGGCCCACCCGTTGTGTCGAGCCCCCCGGGGACCGAGGGCGGCTCCACGTCCAGGGTCCCCAGGATCATGCCCGCCAGCCGGTGCCGTGACTCCTCGATCCGGAGCGGGTCGTGCTCCCACTCGTAGGAGCGCCAGGCTCGGGCCTCCACCTCGGTCTGCACGAAGTCGGCGTGCCCCATGGCGTCGAGGATCGCGAAGTACTCGTAGTCCTCCATTCCTTCGCGAAATTGCTTCAACCGCAGGCTCGGGCAGGGGATGTCGTGAGTGCCGCCCACCTTGTCCGGCACGCCGGGATAGAACATGTTGCCGTCACCGTTGCAGAAGAAGGCCGTGGCGTACTGGTCGACCCACGGGTCATCGATCTTTCCGTACAGGTAGAGGGTGTGCCAGAAGAGGATCCCCTCGAAGTTGTAGCGGCGCGTGAGCCAGGGCCAGATCCGCATGTACATCCCCTGGTTGTCTACGAAGTGGTTGGAGTAGTCGAGCAGGAACTGGGCGCTCATGCAGTTGTACCACCAGACCTCCTCGCCCAGGGCCTGCCGGGGCGGGTAGTCCTCGGGGAAAGGCGGCAGGGGGAGGGAGTCGGAGAAAAGCGGCTCGTCGGGGCACCAGATGTCCACGGCGCCTAGGAGGCCGTCGGCGATCTGCTCGGTGGCCATGGCGCGAAGCTCCGGGTCGCCCTCGTGGAGGGTCTCGGCCAGATCCACCAGGTGGGGATACTCTGAAGGCATCGGCTCGTCCGGCAGGTAGAGGTACGCCTTGTCGAGCCACCCGCGCTCCCGGAGCGCCCCGGCCAGCTCGCGCCAGAAGGCGACCTTCTCCGCGTGCCCTGCGCCGCTGGGCGGAAATGGAATGGAATAGGTGTCAAAGGAGGCGCCGGGCCGGTAGAGGGTCCCGTCGAAGGCCGGTCCGACCTGCTCCTCGAAGGCGGCCATGTCGAACCATCCGGTCTCGGTCTCGGGGTCCCAGTTCCAGGCCGGACCCGCACAGTGGCCGGTGCTGAACATCATCCGGTGCCGCAGGGCCTCCACATAGTAGAGCTGCGTGAGCTCGTTTCGCTCGACCGTGCCGCCCATGGCCTGGTGCTTCGAGTATGCCGAGGAGCAGTTGTACCCGTAGTTCGAAGGGAGAGATATGGAGTCGGGCAACTCGAAGTCCCAGACGGTGAGGGTGACCGGGATGGTGACCGCCTCCACATCCGTGCAGGCGACCTCGATCTCTCCCGTGTAGTCGCCGGGCTCCTGATCCGCCGGCACGTAGATGTCGACCCAGATCGGCTGGTTCCAGCCCGCTTCCACGCAGAAGGGCGCGCCGTCGCGGGCCTCGCCGAAGTGGACGTCCGTGAAGGGGACCATGCCGTCGGGCCAGTAGCCGGGGATGTCCGGATGGGACGGCTTGCGCGAGGGGATGACGATGTCGACGTAGGTCTCGCGATAGAGGTTTATCGTGTCGATGTCGTTGCCCGGCCCCTGCAGTGGGGAGACGGTCACGTCGCATCCGGCCAGGGCCGTGCCGTTGCTGCTGCGCACTACCACCTGCACGGCCTCCCATTCGTTTTTCGCGCAGTACAGGTGGGGATCGCCCGTCTCGGCGGGCTTATCGAAGGGGCGGACCTTGACGGCCGAGTGAACCATCCAGGGAGCGAGTTCGGCAGGTCTGCAGGAAGCGAACAGCACGGCGCCCGCTGTGACGAGAAGAAAGGCTCGGTATCTCATGGCACCTCCGGGGAAGGAGTGGGAGGTTCGGCGTTGTCTCGCCTATAACTCAAAAAATATGACATGGAAGATGGGGGAAGGTCAATCGAGATTGAGCCGGACTTTTCTTTCCGGGGCGGTAACTATAGAATGGTCCGGCATTCTCGCAGGCCCCCGCCGGGGCCGGGCGCGATGAATCGCGCCCCTACGTCGACGGTAGGGGTTTGATTCATCAAACCCAAGGCACCATGCCGCGCATCCCCAGGGATCAAAAACCAATGAAACTCGAACCGGAACAGGAGAGCATCCTCCGCGGCGAATCGGGTCGGGCCATGGCCCTGGCCATGAAGACCCTCGTTGATTACGGCGTGGCTTTCGGAGCCGGGCGACTGGTCCCGATCAAGAGCGGCCACCTGGCCGGAACCTTCGGCATCCTCCCTTTCCAGGCCTATTACAAGATCCTCGACCGGCTGGCCGCCGACGGTGTGCGTGTCAGGGTGCCGACCACCGTGAATCCGCGGCCGGGACGAGAGCTCAGCCTCCTCTCCCGCGTCACCTTCGGCAGGCAGGGGCGGCTGGAACGGCGGCTAGCGGCCATGGGCGTCACGCCCAACTACTCATGCGTCTGCTATGAAAAGGAGAATGTGCCGGGGCCCGGCGACAGGCTCGCCTGGGCCGAGTCCTCGGCCGTGGCTTACGCCAATTCCGTTCTGGGAGCCCGCACGAACCGCAACTCGATCCTGATCGACCTCTGCTCGGCTGTCACGGGGCTGACCCCGGAGTTCGGCTTTCTCCTCGATGAGAACCGCCGGGGCCGGGTCCTCGTCCGGCTCGAGGTGGACCGGATGGACGCGAGCGCCCTCGGCTTCATCATCGGCCGGGAGGTGGTGGACCGGGTGCCGGTGATCGAGCACTACGACTTCAGTCCCGTGGAGCTCAAGAACATGGGGGGCTCCATGGCCGCCTCCGGTGGCGTGGCGCTTTTTCACGTGGAGGGGCTGACGCCCGAAGCGCCGGACATGAAATCCGCCTTTGACGGCGAGCCCGAGGACACGATCACGGTCACACAGAAGGACCTGGACGATTTGCGCAGCGGTAAGCCCGACCGTGCGGACCTGGTGGTATTCGGCTGCCCCCAGATGACCTATGAAGAAGCAGTGGGACTGGGAGAGCGTTTCACAGGCCGACGTGTGAAGAGGCCGACCTGGTTCTGCATGATCCCAGAGGCTCTGGAGCGATTCAAAGAGACGGAGCTCTACGACGGGGTTCGTTCGGCAGGGATCGAGGTCTATACCCACTGCCCGCTGGCCGCGCTCACCATGCGATCCGAGCGCAGACAGGTGATCACCCCATCGGGCAAACTCTTCTACTACCTGCACGGGACCGTCTACGGCAGTGAGGACGACTGCCTTCGTGCGAGCGGGGTGAGGGCATGACCACGCTCAATGGACGCGGACTGATCGGTGGGATCGGCCGAGGGAGCGCCATGGTCACCCGCATGCCCGTGAACTTCACGGCCGCCCTGACCAAGCCCGCCAACATCATTCCGGGCCGTCGCGCGGAAATTCAGGACCGCCATCACGATCTGTTCAGGAAGAACATAAAGGGAACGGTCCTCGTGTTTCCCGCCTGCATCGGCTCCACCTATACGGGGATGTTGCTCTTGGAGCTCATGGCCCGGGGCGATGCTCCTACGGCCCTAGTGGTACAAACCGCGGACCCCCTGCTGGTATCCGGGGCGATCCTGGCCGAGGTCTGGTTCGGTCGGGGTGTTCCCGTGGTCGAATACGATTCGGACGATCTTTTCGAAATGATCCATAACGGCGATCAGGTAGAGGTCAATGGCGACACCGGAGAGATCGTGATTGATTAGGGACCATGTAAATGATAATGGCGATGGATCATACAACTTCATCCGGTTTATCCTTGTAGCTTATTTTTGTATGGCTTGTATCATTATTTTTTAGCTATCTGGAAAAAGCCGAAATAAGATCGTCCTTTATAGCCCTGCTGGGCGTTCTGATCGCTTATTGTATCTATGTAAATGTCACGGATAGGAGCTCGATCTTTAAGCAAATCGCACCCATGAATTTCAAAAAGGAACAAGCTAAGATTATTTTCGATTTTAGGAGGGAAGTGAACAAGTACACGACCCATATTCTGACGGACTACGATACGCATCAAGCTTTTCTGAACAAGATCGACGTGATCCTGGCAGAGGGAGTGAACGGGCTGCAGATCTTCTTCACGAACTGTTTTTCGGGCAGCCGGGTCGAATTCTCCTCGGTGACGGAGGTCAGAGCCGAGATCCCGTGGATCTGCCCGGCGCGTGATGCGGGAGCGTCTCTGTTTCAGTGACCCCGTGGATCTTCCATGTCGGCTCCGGATGAAAGGGGAGGGGATGACGAGCAACCAAGGAAGGCGGTTTGTCGCGGTATGCTTGTTCTTGTCGCTTCCCTGGGGAGTGGGCTGCCATCCTGAAAACGGTAATCCCGGAAGGGGCCATCCCTGCTCGGGGTATTATGAGCATGGTACACTCAATACGGAGGAGGCCGAAGACTGGTGCAGGAGCGGCAGCTCTTTTGTATGGCCGTCGACCCTGCCTGAAAATGAGGGCCGGGGCCTGCTGATTTACTACAACTGCCGGGGGGAGCGATCGAACCCCGCGATCTTATTCATCCACGGTTGGCCCACCAGCAGCTATGATTTTCGAGACCTGTTTCAAAGATTATCCGGTGATTTCTTTGTGTGCACACTGGACACGCCGGGATATGGATTCTCCGACAAGCCGGGTCGGGGCTTCGCCTATTCCATTTTCGATGATGCGAGATTGGTCGACTATTTTATCCGGGAGATCGCCGGGCTGCGAAGCTTTGCCCTGTTTACCCACGACAAGGGGGACAGTGTGGGGTTTGCGTTTTTGAAGTTAGTGCTCGATG
The DNA here is from genome assembly GCA_964522545.1 of uncultured Thermodesulfobacteriota bacterium. Taxonomy (GTDB): domain Bacteria; phylum Desulfobacterota; class DSWW01; order CAZFWM01; family CAZFWM01; genus CAZFWM01. The sequence continues at coordinate 7,789 of CAZFWM010000173.1, read as the reverse complement.
ATGCCCATCAAGACTATCACATCACCCACCACTTCATCACGAATGGCAATATCTACCTGCCACTGGCCCGCCTTACCGTGATGCAGAAGGTCCTGCTCGATCCGATGGTCGGACCGGGCATTGCCCGGTGGCTGACAGGGCAAACGCTGGCCATCGGTCTGGGCCTGGTTACGTACTCCCCTCCGCTGAATCCGCTGGGCCCGGAAGTTCGATCGATCGCATCGATCCTGGATTATCAAGACGGAACGAATGTTTTGAATGAGACCATTCACTACCTCGACGAGCGGGCCGTCCACGAAGAGGCATGGCTGCGTTTGCTCGGGCAGAGTCCCATCGACACGACTCTCATCTGGGGAGAGCTCGACTCCATCGCTCCGCCGGAAGTGGCCGACTACGTGTGGAGTGAATATCTTGCCGCGCGGAGGGCGCCGTCCGACTACTGGCGCCTCCCTTGCGCGAATCATTATCTCCAGTACGATCGTCCGGCGGATCTCGACGGCCTGATTCGCATGCATCTGCTTGGTGATGAGGCTGCGGGCGACCCGGAGGGTGTCTGCGCGCCCCGCCTGGTCGCCTCTTCATACGCCCGGCGGCAGTAAAACAGCGACCAGAGGAGGAAGAAGATGAGCCCGATCGATGATGGCGACAGGATTTCCGGTTCCCATCTGAACCGGATCGAGGCCTATCGGTTCGGGAATATCCGGATCGGATCGAGATCATACGGCTCGGACGTGATCATCTGGCCCGACCGGGTCGTGGACGGCTGGTGGCGAAAACAGGGGCACAGCCTCTGCCCCGAGGACCTCGAGGAGGTGATGGCGGGTCGGCCGGCCCGGCTCGTGGTCGGCACCGGCGCGAGCGGGGTCATGCGCGTTCCGGAGAGCACCCGGAGGTGGCTCGAAAGCAAGGGGGTTGAGTTGATGGCCGCTCCCACCGGTGAGGCCGTTCAAATTTGGAACCGATGGCTCGATGATGGTATAGTGGAAGGAGCCGTGGCCGCCCTTCATCTCACTTGTTGACTCGGTCGGAATAGCTCATAGGGCGGCCCGCGGCCGCCTTTATGATTGCATGCCAAGAGGATCGGCGGGCATGGCCCGCCCTATTGAGTGTCATGTGGAATAGGGGGGAAACATGAACGGAAAAGCCCTGCCGGCATACGTGATCCCTGTTGTTCTCGGTCTGATCCTCTGCGCCTATCAGGTCCAAGCCGACGGTCTCCATGATACTTCCAAGTCCGAGGCCGTGAGCGGCGCGGCTCCTTCGCGCTCCGACCCGCCCTACATCTTCGGCATCCACGATCCGGGAGGCGAATACCTCATGGAGGAGAAGGGCCGCACCGGCTGGGTCGTGGTGACCGAGGCGATCGGCCACAACCCGGGCGACTGGAGCGGCCCCGACTATTCGTGGATCACGGCCGGCGGCCATGGGGTGATCGCCCGGCTCAACAACGGCTACGGCTCCTCGGGCACGATCCCTCGGCCGGAGTACTACGGAGACTTTGCCCGGCGTTGCGGGAACTTCGTGCAGAGCTCCGCGGGCGGGGCCCACATCTGGATCATCGGCAACGAGCCGAATCTCGGATGCGAGTGGCCCGACGGAGTAGCCATCTATCCCTCCGACTATATCAGCTGTTTCCTCCAGTGCAGGGCCAACATCCGGTCCCGCCCGGGTCACGAGAGCGACCAGGTTATCCCCGCGGCGATCGGGACCTATGCCGCCGGAAGCCCCCCCACCTGCGTTGGGGACTGGATCGACTACTTCGCCCAGGTCCTCCAGGGAGTGGCGGGGCAGTGCGACGCAATCACCGTCCACACATACACCCACGGCACCGATCCGGCCCTGATCTTCAGCGAGGTCGTCATGGCGCCTCCGTACGACGACCGGTACTACCATTTTCGCGCCTACCGCAACTACATGGAGGTGATCCCGGCCGGGATGCGGGGCCTCCCGGTCTACATCACCGAGACCGACCAGATGCCCGCTCCGGGCCTTCCCGCCGAGGGGTGGGCCGACGTGAACTCGGGATGGGTTCGGAACGCCTACGCGGAGATCAACGCCTGGAACAGCACGCCAGGCAACCAGGTGATCCGGTCGGTCTGCCTTTACCGGTGGTGGCCCGACGACGTGTGGTGCTGGCAGTACAAGGAAGGGGTGAAGAACGATTTCCGCGACGCCATGAACAACGACTATCAATGGGGTGATCCCACCGTGGAGGGTAACGACGCCGCCTTCGAGGGGGAGACCGTGCCGGCGAGCCTGGTGCCCTCGGGGAGCGCCGCGGTCACCGTGACGGTGAGAAACACGGGGACCACGACCTGGACGTTCCCCGCCCTGTACCGACTCGGGGGCACCCCGGCCAATGACTTCGTCTGGTCCGACTTCGCCCACGGCGGCTACTGCCTGAGCCCCACCGACTGCCGCGCCTTCCTCGCCGAGGGGGAGTCGATCGCGCCCGGGGCGACCAAGACCTTCTCCTTCCACATCACCGCCCCGGCTTCGCCCGGGACCTACACATTCGGATGCCGCATGGTCCAGGACGGCGTGCAGTGGTTCGGGCCGAGCCTCGAGATCCCCGTGTCGGTCGGGGGAGCCCCCTCCTGTCCTTACTCCTCTTTGCAGGCCAGGATGCAGAAGGACGTTGCGGACCACTGGGGCCCGGACAAGATCATCGGCCTGGGCCGAGAGATCCGCCTGGGGATCTTTTACGACGGCGTGGGTCTCCTGGCCGACGACGCCCACGTGACGCTCACATTCTCGGGCTCGGGCGGGTACGTGGTCCACCCGGAGAACGGGGCATTCGTCACACCCCCGGCCGCCGGAGATTACACCCTGACAGGGACCTGCGGGGCCGTGACGAGCGACACGGCCGTCTGCCACGTCGAGGCGGCCGCGGAATTCACCCTCGATATGATTGTTTCCTACAGCGCCGGGACGCTCGGCCTCGACTTCACCCTGGGCACGCCCGAGCCGGCCGTGTGGGCCAACTATCTCGCCCTGACCGTCCCGTCCGTGCAGGTCATTCCGCTGTGGACCGTCTCGATCCCGGCAATCGACCCCCCCATGGACATACCGATCTCGTTTCCCTTCCCGAGCCTGGGATCGATAGGGATCTACTCGGGGCTCTTCACGGCGGAGGGGGCACAGGCGGTTCGACTCGAATGGGTCGATACCGGCTTGTGAGCAGAAAAGTACAAAGGGGCACGCCATGGACATAAAAATATTCTTGTACTGCGGGGGCGTGTATCACCTGGCATGGGCGCTGTTCGACGCCCTTTGGCCGATAGTATGGAACTGGAAGAAGACACTCGAGCCTCTGGACGACCTTCAAAGACGCCTCCCTTACCTTCTGAGCCGAGGCATCGTCGCCCTCTATCTCGGCATTGCCTATCTTTCGTTTTTCAGAACGGAGGAGCTGATTCATACCGATATCGGCCGAGACATTCTCATATTTGTCTCCGCCCTCTGGATTGCAAGAGTATTCTTTCAGCTTTGGTATTTCGGGCTCTTCGGCAAGGCGAACAGACAAAGGTTCGACAGAGACCTGTACAGGATGCCCTTCCGTACTCTGTCCACCCAGACAATGGCCAACGCATTTCTGCCGATATTCGCATTTGGAATTGCATGCTATGTTGTGCCGCTGGTAATCCTCCTGAAATCGTAAGCGCCAACCCTCTTGAATGAAGAGTGAGAAAACATGCAAGAGATAGGGAAGCAAGAGAGGATATCCTGGCCGCTGCACATTGCCTGTGCCACAGCATTCGCCATCGATGGGTTGGCGCACACGATAGCCCTGTTTCAAGGATATCCAGAAGGAGCGGTCGCCTCCTGGTTGGGGATGACCCCCTTCATTTTGTGGTCTGTCGTCTGTCCTATCAGCGCCGTTCTGGTGCTGTTACGGAAGCGTTTTGCCCTTTGGGCGCCCGCACTGTTTCCCATCGTGGGCGGGACCATTCTCCTCCTCGGAGTCACCTTCCCGAGCTTACACTTTTTCGCAAGAGCGCCCGGTGATTTCCACAGCCCGGCCTTACCGACACTGACATCCCTGGTACTGATCCTCATTGTCAGCGCATCCGTGGCAGCTGTTTCCGCTATTGTATTGCTAATGGCTGAAAGAGAGCGTTAATTTTTGCACGCCCGTTCTTGACGGTGTTTCCGTCGGAAAACCTGATTCTGAGATTGACCGGGCCCGTAAGCAGAAAAGGAGGAGATGATTGATCTGCATACGTATACCTCTCAATCCCCTGATTCTCTTTCTGACATGCTGTGCGCTCGGCGCCGGGTGTGGCTACGAGGTTTCTGAGATCTCGCCATCTGCCGGCCCGGTCTCCGGCGGAACTCCGGTGACCATCAGGGGATCGTCCTTCAGGGAGGGGGCCACGGTCACCTTCGGAGGGGGCGAGGCCTCATCTATAACCGTGGTCGATTCATCGATGATCTCCGCTATCACTCCTGCAGGTTCGATCGGCAATGTGGACGTCGCCGTGACCAATCCGGACGGGACCGGCGCCGTTCTGGCCGCCGGTTTTGCCTATGTCCCTTCAGGCGTCTACCTCAACGGCGATTTCGAAGAGGGCTTCAGCAGCGGGGTAGGCCGGTACTGGACCCCCTTTCAGACCGTGGGGTACGGACCTCTCTTCTCCGACGGCACGGACGAGATCCAGTGGAGCCGCCACTCCCAGAAGATCGACCTCCCCCAGCCCTCCTCACCGGGTGAGGCCGCTGCCGGCATCTTACAGCGCATCTCCCTCGATCCCGGCACAACCTACACGGTTCGCGTTCACGCCAAGACCGCTTTCGGCGGGAGCGAGGTCAATCCCTGGGACAACATCGTCGCCTTCGTGGGCCTCGACCCGGGCGGCGGGACCGACTTCCTCTCTCCCGATATCGCCTGGTACGAGATCGATTCCGAGCACGACTTCTGGCACACCTTGACCCAAGAGATCGTTCCAGAGGGCCCCGCAGTGACCCTGTTTCTGAAGGCCATTCGTAAAGGTCCATGGGGAGGGGACGATGCCCACGTCTGGTTCGACAATGTAAGCCTCCTCGGCCCCAATCAGGTCATCAACGGCGATTTCGAAGGCGCATTCACTGAAGGCCTCGCGGCCTCCTGGCAGAGCTGGACTGCCGGGGGCACTGGCTACTGGAGGCCCTCAGGTACGGTGGGCCGGATCGGCGGCGGCATCTACGGAAACCATCCGGACGCCTTCGCCGAGGTTGTCTCCCTCAACCCCAAGACCCTCCTCCTAATCGAGGACATCCTCGGCATGGCCGTGGACCTGCGGGCGGCTCTGCCGGACACCATCCTGATCGGGCGGCTATACATCGACCCCTATATCGAGCTCTATCTCTCCGATCCCGAGTACTACGGTGCCCTCCACGCGGAGAACTGCCTCGCCAAGAACCTCCCGCAGATCTCGGCCTGGCAGGGCTTTAACGAGCCGGACGCCGACAACCCGGACCGCATCGCCCTGGTGAACCGATTCGAAGTGGCCTTTGCCGTGCGCTGCCGGGAGCTCGGGCTCAAGTCCTGCGTGCTCAACCTCGCCGTGGGCAACCCGGGGGACATGGAGAAGATCTACCTCTTCCGGGAGGCCCTGGCCGAGGGCGATTACGTGGGCTACCACTCGTATGGGGGCTATGACGACCAGTTGATGTGCGGGCTCCAGAAGCCTTGGTTCGCGCTACGCTGGCGCAAGTATGTGGACATGTACCGGGAGCGGGGCTGGCGCATGCCTCCGGTCATCTACACGGAGTGCACCACCTACTTCGGCTGGCACGGCACGGACATCGAGGCCTGGCAGGTGCGGGACGACCTGATGCAGTTCGAGCAGGAGATGTTCCACGACAGCTGGGTGGCGGGCTCCTGCATCTTCGTGACCGGCGTGTACGCCAGCTCCTTCTGGAGGAACTGGGAGACCGTCGGCCACGGCATCCTGGGCCCCTGCGGGCAGTGGAACGCATCCCACCCGGCCGACGCGCGCAGCGGCACGGCCCAGCAGTTCGGCGCGGACGGAGCCGCCTTCACCGGAGGCGTCAGGCAGGCCGTGGACGTGGAGGCGGGCCGAGACTACTTTCTCAGCGCCTGGGTGAAGTACGAGTGGTACCCCGGCGGCGTACCCGACATCTCCATCCGGTTGGGGTACGACACCACGGGCCAGCTCGACGATCCCCGGGCTGCGTCCCTGCACTGGGACCCGGACATCATCTCCGCACGGTCTTTGGAGCACGATACATGGTTCGAGGTGCAGCAGGTGATCCGGGCCGAGGGGGATCGGCTCACCATCTGGTTCGAGGCCTCACAGGCTGCGCCCCTTCCCACCTTCCGCATCTCCCTCGACGATGTGAGCCTGAGGCCCGTAGAGGAGCTGCCCGCAGAGATCCCTGTCGACCCGACATCGTTCCACGATGATATGGACGGGCCGTATACTGACGGGACAGCCCCCGGCTGGACGCGGTGGGAAGATCCCTGGGGTTACGACAAAAACTGGGAGGAGGCCGACGGCTGCAGCGGCCAGGCCCAGCGCCTGCGCACCACCTACTCCAGCATCGGCACGGTCCGGACCTTCTCAGGACTGGAGCCCTACACGGACTACACGATCAACGTCTGGATCCGGACCTCCAACAGCACAGGGGACGGCATGGCCGACGGCTGGGTCGAGTACGGCTACGACACGACCGGCCAAACCGCCAGCCACGAGGCAGCCTCGGTGATCTGGGACCTGCGGCCCAAGGAGCCCGAAAGCCTGGAGGACTGGGGGATCTGGCTCAACTACACCCTCGACTTCACAACCGGCCCGGGGACCACCCTCTCGGTCTGGACCAAAGGGGGGAGCCTCTCCCCCACAGGGATGAGGTGCGACTTCGATGATTTCGAGATCGAACCGGTTACTCGGGGAGATTAAACAGGCACTGCCGTACAGCATTTGAGATACCGGGATGAAAATCTCGGTCCTCATAAAGTTCAAGAAGAAAAGTATCTAACGCAAAGACGCAAAGGGATCGAATTGAAAAGGTGACCGCTGGTTTTTTTCCCAGTTCCGTAGTATTAGATTAGTTATGAGAACATGTATTCTCATAACTAATAAAGGTTAAAAGTGAATTCACAATCAGAAATTTAATGGACACATTGGAAACTATCGATACAGAAACTTTTAATGTTGCGAAAATTCTGTACGATAGAACGATTGATTTAGGAGCTCATCCTAATGAAAGAGCTCTTTCTTCTAATTTGATTATGACCAAGACAAAAACCCATGTAGATTTTCGACTAAATTATTTAACAGGAGATACTCCTGAACACAAATTATGTTTGAAAACGACTGCTCAAATAGGAGTATGTAGCCTTGGCATATTTAAGGCAATCTATCGCGAGAGGTATGATATTACCGGGATCTCTGATAAACTGAGAAAATCTCGAAACAGGGACTCTAACCAACTATACTGATGACTCAGATTTTTATAAAGATCATTTTGACTTTTGGGATTTTAGGTGTCGCGATCTGGATGGTAGTCCTGATTTGGAAGCGTGATATTGATGTTAAACGTTTTTTGCGTTTAGATAGGTTTATGAGAGATAAAATTGAGGAGAAGATTGACTGGATTCCAGAGCGTGAGAAAGATGCAATATACCAAGATGATAAGATTGTTGCTCATGTCGAGGGCTATGAAGTTAATGAATATTCAAAAGAAGTCTATTTTGAAAGAATTACTCACAGAGGACAATTAGATCGAGAAAGTCCTTTTATTTTTCAGCAGTTTAAATTGCAGGTTCAGTCTTATGGAACAAAGG
>CAZFWM010000172.1:0-15560 GCA_964522545.1 uncultured Thermodesulfobacteriota bacterium | reverse complement strand
GGCATCCCCACCTTACTTTACTATAGCTGACTTCGCTTCGCTCGCAACATCCTCAGGGAGCTCAATTGTCGATCTTATAATTACCCATGCATTAAAAAACCTTCGTGCCTTTGTGTCTTTGTGTGAGGATAAAATAATTGCTGCTCGGCAGCGTTAGGAAATTGAAGAATTCGATGATCTCTCAAATGAAGTATGTTTTTTCCAGCAACGTTATCATCCCTTTTTTTCTCCTGGGTTCCTGGGTTCCTCAGATGAATATTTTTTCAGCTTTGTACAAGGCTCCTTTCTCAGAAGGAGTAGTGTGAGGTGGCTAACATACGCGTGACTCTTCGATACTACTCGGTCATCCGCAAGGCCGCCGGGACCGCGCGCGAGGTGGAAGACCTCGAGGCCGGCTGCACGCTGGGCGAGCTGATCGACAGGGTCTGCCGCCGCCACGGGGCCGGCTTCAGCGACCTGGTTTCGGGCGGGCGCCAAGGGGAGCCCCGGGCCCTGATCCTCCTGGACGGCGTCCCGGTCAAGGGGGCCAGGCTCGCCGAGGCCGCGCCCGACGGGGCCGAGCTGAGCTTCTTCCCGCCCATGGCGGGGGGGTAGTTTAGCCATTAAAAAAAGTGGCTAAACTACATTGGAAATTTTAAATTGTAGATTGTAAATTCATCCGCCCCGTCATCCCCGAAAAGAAATCGAGGACGATAACAGTGCGATATGTGATCCTGGGAAACAGCGCCGCGGGTCTGGCCGCGGCCGAGGCGATTCGCCGACGCGATCCCCGGGGCGAGGTGGTGATCGTATCCGAAGAACCTCATCCTCCCTACTGCCGGGTCCTCACATCCAACCTCCTCGCCGGCGACGTGGACGAAGAGGGGATTCTGTTCAGGGATCCCGAGATCTACGACCGGCTCGACCTGCAGCCCCTGCTCGGGGAGAGGGCCGAGGAGGTGGACACAGCACGCTGCGAGGTGCGCCTCTCCGGGGGACGGAAGGTCCGGTACGACCGCCTCCTCGTGGCCACCGGCTCTTCCCCGAAGCGAATCGGCGCCCCGGGGGACGACCTGCCCGGCGTGGGCGGGCTCCGCACCCTGGACGACGCCAGGGGCTTCCTGGCCAGGGCGGAGCCGGGAAAGACGGCCCTCGTCATCGGCGGAGGGCTCGTGAGCTGCAAAGCGGCCGAGGCCCTGGTCAAGCGAGGAATGCGGGTGATCGTGGCGGTCACCTCCCCTCAGCTCCTCTCCCAGATGCTCCCGTCCGATGAGGCGTCCCCCGTGATGGACGGCGCCCACACGGCCGGCGTGGAGGTCCGGACCGGACGGAGCGTGGCCGAGGTCCTGGGCTCGCCCGGCACGGGTGTTTCCGAGGTGATTCTGGACGACGGGGAACGCTTCCCCTGCCGGTGCGTGGTCGTGGGGAAGGGGGTGACCCCGAACATCGACATGCTCGGCTCGAGCGGCGTGAAGGTCGACTGGGGCGTGATCGTGAACGAGCGCATGGAGACTTCGGTTCCCGGGATCTTTGCGGCCGGCGACGTGGCCGAGGCCCCGGACGCTCTCACGGGCGGGCTCTCGACCAACGCCATGTGGCCCAACGCCCTGTCTCAGGGGACGGTGGCCGGTGAGAACATGGCGGCCGGCCGGGCCGTCCACCCGGGGGGGCTCTCCATCAACACAGGAACCTTTTTCGGCGTGCCCGCCGTATCCGTGGGAATCCTCCGGCAGGTCGATGAAGATGAGGTCGTGGTCAAGAGAGGGGGGCGCCGCAGCCCGGGCCGACGCCGCTTCGTGATCCGGGACGGTCGGATCATCGGGTATCTGAGCGTGGGCACCATCGAGCTCGCGGGACTGTTTCACCACGCCGTGCGCGAGGGCCTCGGCTTCGGCGACCTTCCGCCGGACCTGCTCCGCAGGCGCGGCCGCCTCGGCATCCAGGTGCGACTGGCGCGGATGAGACCATAGTGGAGATCATATCATAGGTGTTTTCAACCACAGAGGACACAGAGGTCACAGAGAGAGAATGGAAATGATTATATTCTCCCTTTCTCTGTGCTCTCTGTGTCCTCTGTGGTAAATTTATAAAACGTAACTTTTAAAAGATTAGAGTGAAAAAGTCTGCACGAAGGGCGACAAGTTCAATTTCCAAGTCTCTTCAACAGGTTTCTTAAACAGCGGAACAACAAGGAGACGCGATGGATTTAATCATACGAAATGCAAAGCTCCGAGGCCGCGACGACCTCGTCGACATCGGGATCGAGGGGGAGAAGATCGTCGCCATCGTACCGAAAATCTCCGCGGCGGCGCCCGCCGAGGTCGACGCCGAGGGGAACCTCGCCGCGCCGACCTTCATCGACCCCCACGTGCACCTCGACAAGGCGCTCATCAGCGAGGCGGTGCGCGACAATGTCTCGGGCACCCTGGCCGAGGCGATCGAGATCATCTGGGAGAAGAAGCGCACCTACACGACCGACGAAATCGTGGAGAGGGCGGGCCGGGTGATCGAGTGGGCGGTCCGGAACGGGACGACCGTGTTGCGATCTCACGTGGATGTGGACACCATCGGCGGCCTCAAGCCGATCGAGGGGGTGCTGGCCGTGAGGGAGCGCTGGGCCGATCTCGTGGACATTCAGATCGTGGCATTCCCCCAGGAAGGGATCCTCAAGGACCCGGGCACGGAGGATCTCATGCGCGAGGCCATGCGCATGGGGGCCGACGTGGTGGGGGGGATGCCCTACAACGAGTTCACTCCGGAGGATTCGCGGCGCCACATCGATATCGCCTTTTCCATCGCCTCTGAACACGACGCCGACCTCGACATGCACGTGGATGAGACCGACGATCCCGGGGCCAGAACCCTGCAGTATCTGGCGGCCAAGACGATCCGCGAGGGTTACGAGGGCCGCGTCACGGCCGGGCACACCTGCGCCCTGGCCGCCTACGAAGACCCCTACGCGGCCAAGGTGATCGGCATGGTCGGGCAGGCCCGGATCAACATGATCACCAATCCGGCCACCAATCTCATGCTCCAGGGCCGGTTCGACCGCCAGCCCGTGCGCCGCGGGATCACCCGCGTGCGGGAGCTCATGGCCGCCGGCGTGAACGTGGCTTACGGCCAGGACTGCCTCAAGGACACCTTCTACCCCACCTTCGGCCAGGCCGACATGCTCGAGGTGGGGCTCATCACGGCCCATGCGGCCCACCTCTCCATGCCGGCCGATATCGAGGCCCTCTTCGATATGCCCACGATCAATTCGGCCCGGATCCTGCGACTCGAGGACTACGGCCTTGAGGAGGGGAGGGCGGCCAGCCTCAATGTCATCGCCGCGCCCACGGTTCAGGAGGCCTTCCGCACGCGCCCGGACCGGCGCTATGTGATCCGGCGGGGCCGGATCGTGGCCGAAACCCGCACGGAGAGCAGATTAATGAGAGGCTGAGCTTCTCATAGGAAATCCAACATTTTCCGTCGGAAAAGATTTAACGCAGAGGCGCAGAGACGCAAAGAGAAGGAAATCCATAGTGCGAGAGTTATTAATCAAATTCAGTACTCTCGTTTTTTTTAATGCATAGGAAATTATAAAATCGACAATTGAGCACCTTGAGGATGTTGCGAGCGAAGCGAAGCAATCCCCCGGGCTCAACATGCCAGGGTGCTCAGTGGATTGCTTCGTCCCTTCGGTCCTCGCAACGTCCTTCAATTAGGTCCGCATCGAAGATGCGGTTTTGTTCATAAATTGTTTGACTCATATGTTTGAATCGGATTATTAAAAGCCCTTTGCGCCTTGGCGTCTTTGCGTTAAAATTCTGAGAGTTATCGGCCCCGGTCGACACAAAGGTCGGCCCTCCGAAACAGTAAATGAATGGAGCCAACCATGAGCGATAGACCGAGCGATCTGAGCGCATCCGAGGCGGCCCGGCGCATCCTGGACGGAGCGCTCACGCCGACCGAGCTTCTCGAGGTCACCCTTGCCAGGATCAAGGAGACCGAGCCCGCGGTGAAAGCGTACCGAACCGTGTACGAAGAGGAGGCGACCCGTGAGGCGGCCGAGCTGACGGCCGAAGTGCGGGACGGGACGATCCGCGGCCCGCTGCACGGGGTGCCGGTGGCCGTAAAGGACCTCTTTGCCGAAAAGGGCCGGCCCAATCCCGCGGGGTGCGCCGCCTATGCAGAGGAGGTCGCCCGGTTCGACAGCGCCGCCGTGACCCGACTGCGCGAGGCCGGTGCCGTGGTGCTGGGGCGCACCGCCATGGATGAGCTCGCCTATGGCGTGACCGGCATCAACCCTCACTACGGGCCCGTGGCCAACCCCTGCAGCCCCGGGCATCTGGCCGGCGGATCGAGCGCCGGAAGCGCCGCGGCCGTGGCCGCCCGGAGCGCGCCTGTGGCCCTGGGCACGGACACGGCCGGCTCGGTGCGGATCCCGGCCTCCCTGTGCGGGGTGGTGGGCCTCAAGCCGACGCGCGAGCGGTGCGACCGCACCGGGATCCTCCCCCTCAGCCACACCCTGGACCACGTGGGCGTGCTGGCGAGAACCGTCGAGGACGCGGTCCGGGTACTCGGGGTCCTTGGCCGGACCGACTCCTGCACGGGGCGGGAGGACGCGGACAAAGGGGAGCTTGGATCCCGGCTGGTTGAGGCCCTCTCAAGGGATCCGAAAGGGCTGAAGGTCGGCGTGGCAAAAGGATTTGCCCTGGAGGCGGCCGATGCCGTGGCCGGGCGGTTCGGGGAAGCGGTGAAGATCCTGGCCGGGCTCGGCGTCGTCCTGGAGGAGGTCGAGATCCCGGAGCTCGGGGAGGCGCCCCGGGCCATCGCCCCCGTGATCGGGTACGAGTCGGCCCTGTTTCACCGGGACAGGCTGTCAGGCAGCCCCGAGGGCTTCAGCCCCATGGTGACCGGCTATATCACGAAAGGGATGGAGCTGGCGGCCTGGAAATACGAGGCGGCCGTGCAGAAGTGCGACGGCCTGCGCTTCGGGATCGGGCGCGTGATGGAATCCTACGACGCCCTCATCTCTCCCACCACGGCCTTGCCGGCCGGGCCGATCGAGAGCCCGCCCGAAAAGGATCTCGAGTTGCTGGCCTTCACCTGCCCATTCAATATTACGTATCAGCCGGTCATCTCGGTCCCCATGGGCGAGGTCGACGGCCTCCCCGTGGGGCTGCAGATCGCGGGGCGCCTTTACGACGAGGAGACCGTGGTCTGCCTTGCCCAGGCGTTCGTGAGAGCGACCGGTGGCTGAAGAGAGAGAGAGGTGTCTTCTTGAACACAGGATGTGTGTGGAAGGGGCAAAGGGGCAGAGGGGCAAAGGCACAAAGGGGCCGAGCTAAATTTCACTCACCATAGGGCACCGTCATCCCCGCGGAAGCGGGGATCCAGAAAATGAGTACGGTCCTTTATTCCTGCTTGCGCAGGAATAAAGAATAGAGAGCAGAATAAACATCCCAGGCAAAGCCGGGATAGGTTAATACAGGTATTTCGGCTGTAGGGAACGAATAGGACTCCGATCGCACCCTTCTCACTTTGTGCCTTTGCCCCTCTGCCCCTTTGCCCCTTTATTTCCCCCACCATATTTCTCCGCAAACCGCTCCAGGGCCGCGGCGAAGCAGGCCATGGGCGGTTCGACCAGGCCGGCGCCGACCTGGCCCACGCCGGGCTCGCGGTGGGCGATGCCGGTGTTCACGGCCGGCAGCACCCCGGTCTCCACGATGCGGCGCACGTCGATCCCTGTGGGGCTTCCCCGGAAGTCGAGGGCCGGGATCCGGTAGTGCTGGTGTTCTCCGGCGGTGATGCCGTACATGGCCCGGGTGAATCGCAGCGCGTCGCCCGCGCTCCCGCCCACGAACTGGACGATGGCCGGGGCCGAGGCCATGGCAAAGCCGCCGATTCCGGCGGTCTCGGTGATGGTCGAGTCGCCTATGTCCGGGTTGGCGTCTTCCGGTCCGAAGCCCGGGAAGTAGAGCCCCTCGACCCGTGAGGCCTTCGTAGTGAACCACTCATCCCCCAGGCCGCTCACGCGGATCCCGAAGTCGGTGCCGTTCCGGGCCATGGCGGTGATCACCGTGGAGTGCTCGATCCCGGCCGCCCCGTCGGCGGCGCACTTGCACGCGGGCATGCTCAGGTTGAGGAAGAAGTGGTCGTTGCCGTCCATGAAGCGAAGCACCTCGGCCGCTTCTGAGCCGCGCCCCTTCAGGGCGGCAAGGCTCGGGGCCAGCTCGCGGATGAGCAAGGACGTGGCGGCCCGGTTGCGGTTGTGCCCCTCGTCGCCCATGAGCAGGGCCTGGGCGATCAGGGCCCGCAGGTCCAGGGGGCCGTGGGCCTCCAGGGTTTCGCGCAATACCGGCGCCAGCACCTCTTTCATCCACCGGAGCCTGTCGATCACCTCTTCTGAAAAGGCGCCGTAGCGCAGGACCTTGCCGAGTCCCTCGTTCATGGTGCAAAAAGCCCGGCGGCCCGAGGTCCGGTCCTCCACCACGAAGACCGGCATGGAGGGGGTGACAATCCCGGCCATGGGTCCCACCGTGCTGTGGTGGTGACAGGGGGAGAAGGCGATACCGTCCGAGGCGGCTATTGACCCGGCCTCTTCTGGATTTTTGGCACGTCCCTCGAAAAGCAAGCCTCCGATCACGGCCCCGCGCATGGGGCCGCACATCCTCTCCCACTCGATGGGCGGCCCGGCGTGCAGGAATAGGCCCTCGCCCATCTCAGGGATCACGTCTCCGGCTCTGGCAATGGAGACGAGGGAGGGCGAGGCATCGATGAGCCTGCCCAGGGCCTCCTGGTTGGCCGCGTCGATCCGGGCCTCCAGGTCCGGCTCCTCCAGGGCGGCCAGGCACGCGGCGAGCCGCGCATCCCCGCCGGCCGGGGGCTTCCAGTCCACCCGGACCACGGGCACGCCGTCGGCCTCGAGGGCCTCGGCGAAGAGATCCAGACCGAGGTTGATTACTTTGGCGGGGCCTTTGTCTAGCAGTTTTGCGATCGTTGTCATGGGGTCCTCGTAGTGAAGGGGCAGAGGGGCAGAGGCACAGAGGCACAAAGGGGGCTGAGCTTGAGTTTACTCATTTTCAGATCCAGCTTGATTTTCTCGTTCCGAGGCTCTGCCTCGGAACGGAATTCCATTGGGGCTCTGCCCCTTTCGGCCAACAAGGTTGCTGAAATGCAATAGAGGAGGCGGAGCCTCCCGAACGTTCCGTTCCCAGGCGGAGCCTGGGAACGAGATGGGAACGAATAGAGTGTCACTTGTTTCCTTCTTGCTTTGTGCCTCTGTGCCTTTGCCCCTTTGTGCCTTCATCCGATCACCATCCCGGCCAGCCGTGCCGCTCGCGCATTGCTCGCGGCCATAACGACGCCCGCGTCGAGGAGCTTTTGCACTTGCCCGGTCCTCGGCTGCACATCGGCGTCGGTCCCGGTGACCGAGGCGATGACGACCAGTTCTCGTCCGTCGGAGCGGGCTCCGGCCAGTGCCTCCCGTACCGCCTCCGCCGTGAGCCCCGCCGGGTCCGGGTGGGATCCGTGACCGAGTACGAGATCGAGGAGGATCACGCCTACCTCCGGATCGGCCGCCTCGGCCACGATGCGGTCGCACCGAGGGCCCGGGTCGATCATCGGATGGGGGCGTCCTGACGTGAAAAAGTCGTCCCCCATGTCAACCACAGTGTGGGCCTCGCTACGGAGGGGGTCGGCGAGAGTCGGCCGTCCCGGAAGGGGCGTGTTGGAGCGGATCTCCCCAAGGGTCCCGTAGAGGATGGCCATGGCCTCGTCGGCCAGGGTGCCGCCGCAGAACAGGCCCCGCAGATAGCGCTGCCCGGAGCCGAGCCGGCCCGAAAGTCGAGAGTCGGCCTCCTCGAGTGAGCACGTCACGGCCTGTCCATCATGGCTGCTCGCGCCGTCCGCCTCACCTCCTTGTCCTGTGCCCGTAAGGCTTACTGTTCCAAGAATCGATTCCTCTTCGCCGGCATGGTCCGGATCGGCCGGCCCGCCGGCGGCCAGGCGGCAGGCGAGGACCGCGGCCTCCTCCAGGGTCCGGGCCTCCACCACACCCGAAGGCAGGGCCGAACTCCCAGGCGTGCCGGTCTCTGATGAGTCCTGCAGGGCCCGGCCCACGAAGTGGACCACGGCGGGCTTGCCGCATTCTCCGAGGGAGGCGATCACCTTCTCGGCGATCGCCTCGTCCGGGGGCTTGCTTATGACCGTTACGACGCGGGTCCGGGAGTCCCCGGCCAGGGCGTCGATGGCCTGAAGCATCGTGGCTCCGCCAACTTCCACGGAGAGGTCGCGGCCTCCTGTGCCGATGGCATGGGTCACGCCCGCCCCGAGCAGGTCCACGAGACAAGAAACCTCCTGGATACCGGTGCCCGAGGCCCCGGCGATCCCCACCGGCCCGCCTGCGATCCGGTTGGCGAACCCGAGGGGGCGGCCGCACAGGATGGCCGTGCCGCAGTCGGGTCCCATCATGAGGAGCCCGGCTTCCCCGGCCTCGCGCTTGAGGGCCACTTCCTCGGAGACCGGGACATTATCCGAGAAGAGCATGACGTGGCGCCCGGCACGGATGGCGGCCCCGGCCTCCCGAGCCGCAAAGGGTCCGGGCACGGAGATGACGGCCAATTGGGCATCCGGCTCCTGCTCGATCGCCTCGCGCAGGCTCGCCGGACGGACCGGCCCGCCCCCGTCGCCGCCCGGCGTCGGGGTGCTGCGGTCGAGGCCCTCCTCGGCCAGGGTGGTCGCCTTCCGAGCGGCCTCGTCGCCGGCGGCCCGCACCGCGATCACCAGGTCGCTCGCCGCGGCCTCGTCGATTCCGGGGGCGGCAAATCCCGCGTCGCCGAGCAAGGCCTTGTTCGCCTCCGTGGCCATGAATACGAAGACCTCTTCGACCCCATCGAGCTTCTTCACCTCCCTGGAGATTCGCATCAGAGAGACCGAGTCGCGGTAGGTCCCTTTTCGGATGAGTATGGTTGTCACCATGAGTGCCTCACATGTGAGATTATGATCAAGACTTGTTCATATGCGTGCATTCTAGTATGGAATAAGGATTCCCTCAAGCCGCGGCCCTCCGAGGCACGACGATTCGAGATAGACTAATTAAACAAGGAGACGGCAATGGATCTCAGAAACAAGACGGCCCTCATAACCGGGACCTCTCGCGGTATCGGCCGGGCCATCGCGCTCCGGCTCGCCGAGGCCGGCATGTCCATGGTGATAACGGCCCGGAATCAACGGGAGCTGGAGTCCCTGGCCGAAGAGGTCAGGCAGCGAGGTGGGCGCGCCGAGCCGGTGCCGTGCGATCTCCTCGTACCGGAGAGTGTGCGGCTCCTGGGGGATACGACTAAGCGCATCTTCGGCGCCCTCGATCTCCTGGTCAACAACGCAGGCGAAAGCCGCCCGGGCCGGGTCCACGAGTCGCCCCAGAAGGAGCTGGACGCCGTGCTCGACCTGAACCTGCGGGCCGTCATGTCCCTGACCCGCGAGCTCCTGCCCGGGATGATCGCCAAAGGGGGTGGGATCATCATCAACGTCTCTTCCATCGCCGGCTTCTACGGGTCCCCGGGCCTCGCCTCCTACGCGGCGGCCAAGGCCGGGCTCCACGCCTGGTCGGACTCTCTCTGGCAGGAGGCCCGGCAGGACGGCATCCGGGTCTGTCTGCTCTGCTTGGGACGCGTGGACAGCCGGAGGGAGTGGGAGCGGTACGCCATGTCCCTGGAGGACGTGGCCGAGACGGTCCACTTCGTGGCCGCCTCCTCGCCCAGGGTCTGTCCCATCCACATCCGCCTGCGGGAACAAATCGAGCCGGAGTGAGTGGATCAGCGTAGCCAGGCCAGCGCCACGCCTGACAGAAAGTCCCGGCCCGAGGTGGCTCCCAACCCGAGCACGGCCCGGTCGGCCTCCTCGACCGGACAGGGAGGCTGCTTCTCCACCAGGGAGCGCAGGAGTCGGTCCAGGCCGACCGTGGTGACTCCCCGGCTGGCCCGCTCGAGCATGACGCGGGAGAGGATATGGGTCCGGGAAGACGCGGCCTGTAACACGGCCCGGTTCAATCCGTGATCCGGCCCGGGCCCGCCCGGGACGCGGGCTCCGTAGGCGCGACCCAGCATCAGGCCGCAAAGGAGGTCGTCGCCGGCAGGCGTGAGCCCCGGGCCTAGACCGACCAGGCCGGCGGCCGCCTCGGCCATGGCTTCGCTTTCGCTGGATGTTAGTGCCGAGGCCAGGGCCACGATCCCGGGGCGAATCATCTGCACGACCGGGCTGAGTATCTTCCCCCTCCGCTCTTCACTTCGAAGATCCGCAACCACCCAGAGCAGAGAATCCCCCTCGTCGCCCACCATGGCCGCATCGACGAGCCTAGCCAGGCGGGCCCGGAAGGTCCGGGTATCGACCAACGCGCCCACTCCGGCCGCCGACGGGACCTGGCCAGTGATTAGCGTGACCCGGATCGAGATCCCCGGTGCCCGCAGCAGGCCGCCGGAGACAGAGACTTCGCCCCCCGCCTCGAAAAACCCCCTCATGTCCCCCATCCCCTCGACAAGGATCGTCATGGCCGTGAGGGCGTCGGCTTCGCTCACCAGGCTGAGCACATCCGGTCCAGGAAGCTCGAAGTTCACGGCGGATCGGAACACGGAATGGACCCGGCCGCTCAGTCGGCACCGGGTTACAGAGCGGTCAAGTGTGACGCCGGGGAAACACCAGGCCGGCGGTGTTTCCCCTTCTGACAGGCTGGAATCGTGACGTGACATTGCATGGATCATGTCATTGAAAACCGATCGAAATTTATATGAGAGGCATTGTTCTGTTCTTGACAATTGGCAACTATTATGCCATATTTCATGATGTTCAGCAACTATATTGCGATCTGTTGCTAAGGTGGGAACCTCTGTGAAATTCTACGACCGCTTCCTGGACCTCAAAAAAGACAGTTCGAAAAAAAGTCTGTTCCTTTTCGGACCTCGACAGACGGGTAAGACATCCCTTCTGAAAAAGACATTTCCCCGGTCCCCTTTTTATAATCTCTTGCTCGCGGATCTGTTCTTGAAAGTGAGTCAGCGGCCCCAGATCATCCGTGATGAGCTCTTGGCCATGGGGAAAAAGCCTCCTCAACCCATCATTATCGATGAAATCCAGAAATTGCCCGTTCTCCTGGATGAAGCGCATTATCTTATTGAAGAGAAAGGGTATCGCTTCATCCTCACGGGAAGCTCTCCCCGGAAACTCAAGCGTGGGGGAGGCAACCTGCTTGGAGGCAGGGCGTGGACGAGACAGTTGCTGCCTCTCGCCACTCCGGAAGTCCCAGGCTACGACCTGCTTCGAATTTTGAATTATGGCTCCATCCCTTCCATTTATACCTCTGAAGATCCGGATGAGGATCTCAGGGCCTATGTCGGCAACTACCTTCAGGTAGAGATCCAGGCGGAAGGCCTGGTGAGGAGGATCGAAAATTTCTCACGCTTTCTTCAGACAGCCTCTCTGGTCAATGCGGAGCTGCTGAATTTCTCCAATGTTGCCGGTGATGCCGGAGTCCCGGCCCGGACCGTTACAGAGTACTTCACCATACTCCAGGATACACTCATCGGAGTGCTCCTGGAACCGTTCACAAAATCGAAAAAGCGGAAGGCCATATCCACCTCGAAATTCTACTTTTTCGATGTGGGGGTCTGCAACTGCCTTGCGGGAAGAAGGGGAATCAAGCCGAAAACAGAGCTCTTCGGTAAGACGCTGGAGCATTTCGTTTTTACCGAGTTGAGGGCCTTTCTGCTGTATCACAAGGATCGGCGCCCCCTGTCGTTCTGGCGATCCAGGTCCGGCTATGAAGTCGATTTTCTCATTGGAGATGAGATCGCCGTGGAAGTAAAGGGGACCGAAATGGTGACGGAGAAACATCTCTCAGGGCTCAAGGCCTTGTCGGAAGAAATAAAGTTACGGAAAAAAATCGTTGTGTCACTTGATAAGAATCCCAGAAAAATTAAGGACATCGAAGTACTGCCCATAAAGAACTTCCTTCAAAAGCTCTGGAGTTCCTCATATTGACCGGGGAAAAAGGAGGAAGAAAAATGAACCTACGAAAGACCCTGCCAGGGTTGATCCTCTTTGTCGCCTTCGTTGTTTCGGCCGGTCCGGCGGTGGCGCAAAATGTAGACGATGGCAAATTTACCTCAGCCAATGTCATGTCTGTTGAAGCCAAAGAGGGCCGCTGGTCCGGCGGCGGCGGTTCATGGATACTTGTGTTGGAGGCATCTTGCGAGAGAGGCATTATGAATCTGGACTTCACCCTGGGCTCTCCGGAACCGTCCGTATGGGTGACCCTCTTGCTCATGTCGACCGCGGTAGACCTGGAGCTGGTCCCACTCTTTGTACTCCCGTTGCCGGCCGTGTCACCTCCGGTTTCGATTTCGCTCTCCCACTCCTTTCCGGAGGTTGGTATGGTCGCCTTCTTGAGCGTTCTATTAACAGAGGAGGGGGTACAAGTCGGGGATGTCGCGGTGGTCGATACCGGTGTTACCAGCGAGATTATGTTCGACCTGAGCCCGGGCACCAGCGCGCCTCCACCCACCCTGGGCGGCTACCCCATGACGCCTGTGCCCTACCCAGGCGCCCCGGCCTGCACAGCGTTGATGCCCCCCCTTCCCACACCGGGCGCCGGCGGTATTGATATTACTCCGGTGAGCGGTCAACGGTGCATCGGGGCCGGGTGGGCAATGTGGTCCCATGGTTACACCGGTGACGTCTACTATACAGGGGGCGAAACGACTCAGACCATAACGCCGCCCCCCGGCACGTCCGCGCTCTACTTCTACGTCGAGCCGAATCCTATCTTCGACCACATCCGCTCATACCCCTTCGAAGTGGTGGCCGATGGTGTCTCCAGTGGAACTTTCACGGCCCATGGATCGGCTGGCGCCAGTTACGTCGGCGTCTACGATAGCTGTGGCGGCGGCATCAGCAACGTCCAGGTCAATAGTTCTGTTGACTTCGCTACCGGTGAGTACGGTTGGTCTGACTAGCCGTAAATGCCGGCCCCACTGGCCAAGGTGAGAAAGCCCCGGCCATGAGATCTGACCGGGGCTATAATTGCCGATTAGCTTAATGGTCTCTCACATCTAGCTCGACCATCGACCAGTCCTGACCCGGATGCATAGAAATATGCGTCCCCTCCGCAATAAAACAGAAAATGTAAAAAAGAATGCGGGACTGGTCAGAGTTCGAATTTACGGTCCGAGATCTTCCACAGCCCCTTCTTCCGCGGCTTTGCGAGGGGAAACATCCGGCTTGCCATTTGGAGGAAGCGGAGATACTCGTCCAGGCTCATGGGCCGCTGCCGACGCCTTCGGATTCGCTCCTGTTCTTTGATGTCCTCGGGGGTGATGCGGATATCTTTTTCCAGATCGATCAATCCATGCCCTCCAGTACCTTGTCGAACTCTTCCAGGGAAGCGAACTTCAGAAAATAGCCTTTGACCTCCTCGAGATCGATCTGTTCCAGGGCGAGGAGGTTGCGGATGTCCTCTGTTTCCTGGTTGTGTCGTGCGGGATTGGCGGACTTTGAGAAGAGCTTCAGCGCCACGAGATGCTCGGGCTTCACTACCTTGATCTTTTGGTCGATGAATATTGGATGCTCCCGGGCTTCCTTCAGGACGGTCTTGGCGGTATCGCCGGAAACGTAGAGCAGATCGATTCTTCCCATGTCCGATATGGGATGCTCGTGGTTGGAAAAGGCTTCGCTCCGTGCCAGGGTCTCGTATCCCAGCGACTCCAGAAATCGGACGATCCTGTCTCTGTTGTCCAGATGGGTGAGCATGTCCACGTCAATGGTCGTTCGAGAGATACCGTAGGCGCTGAGAGCGAGCCCCCCGATCAAGGCGTAGTCCATCCCTTCCTTGTCGAAAAACTTCTGCAAGAATTTCAACACGTTTTCAAAATTCATAAAGATTTCTCCCTTCGGTCGAAATGACAGAGAGAGGGATTTGAAATGACAAAGCCGATTGGTATCCCTCCTTTGCGTCTTAGCGTCTTTGCGCAAAATTCCGCAAGCAAAAATTCACATCACCGTCCGAGACCGCCGTAAGGCCAAAGGTTGACCTCGGCCATGCGCTCCACCAGGGGCCCGTAGGGATTGTCCTGCTCGTCCACCAAGCCGAAGTTGGAGTCCTCGCCGTCGAAGCGTCCGGTCACCGGCTCGTCCATGTAGGCGTACCAGTGGTAGCCCACGATGTAGCCGGTCTGGAAACAGTCGGTGGCGTAGGCCTCGAACCAGTCGGCCCGGTCGGCCTGGGTATCCATGACCGGGAATACGATGGGGGGTGGGTGGGTGTTGGGCGGGACGGCGTCGGCCCCGCGCACGCTGAACTCGCTTATCAGGATCGGCTTGTCCGTGATCCAGTTGAAGCGCCGGAGCATGTCGAAGGGGTGGACCATGCCCGGCAGGAGGTTCCCCAGGGCTTCCATCCAGGGCCAGGCCCGGTAGTGGTTCACCGTGACCACGTCAACGTAAAGGGCGGCTGCTTCGGCCACCTCGACCGGCGTGGTCCAGGAGACGAGGCGGCACCCGAGGATGAGGTGGTTCGGGTCGTGGGCCAGGACCGCGGCCCGCCCGACCGAGAAGTACTGCTCCGCGATCCGGCGCAGGAAGGCCCTCTTATCGAGTCGGGCGCGCAGGCCGTCGGCGGGCGGTCCCAGGAGGCAGACGTCGAGGATCTCGACGAAGCTCGAGAAGGACTCGTTCCAGACCCGGTTGAACTCGGCCACGTCCCCTCCATAGCGGGTCTCGAGGAGGCAGACCAGGGCCTGCTTGCCCGGGGCGTCGGCCGGGAAGAGGAGGTAGTCGTCGAAGAGCTCGTGCAGGGAACGCCAGTCGTAGCCCCACCGGAGCTCGTTATCGAGGAAGTAGCCCACGATGTAAGGGTCGTCGCGCAGGGGGCCGCAGATCGAGGCGGCCCGCGACTCGGCCCGGTCGAGGAAGTCCTGGCCGAAGTAGTCGGGCACGATGCCCTGCTCCCAGTCGGCGCCCGAGATGTCGAGGATCCGGGTGTGGGGGAAGTCGGGGAAGAGGTGGTTCTCGCTCCAGGAGCCGATGGTGTTGAAGTTCCAGGCCCGCAGGCGTTCGGCCGTCACCGCGGCCCATGCCTCCCGGGAGCCGTACTGATCGAGCACGTGCTCCTCGTAGGGGCTGTACCCCAGGTCCGGCGCGTGGTAGCCGTAGGAGCCGATGTGACAGATCCCGGCCGAGAAGAAGGCGTGACCATCGGGGGTGATGAGCCACCAGCGGCCGTCGATCCGCTCGACCCGGAAGAAGCCGGTCGCCTCGGAGCAGATCCCGGTCCACCCGCCGTAAAGGTCGAAGTCGTCGGCCTCCCGCGCCTGGGCGCTGTCCGCCGCGCCGGGCGGTTGGCCGGCCGGCTGGGAGTCCTGGGATGCGCCGCAGCCCGCCAGGGTGATTAGGGCGGCGAGGATCATACATATGTGGTGAATTCGATACTTCGTCACATAGTCTCCTTTTTTTTTATGTTTATGAGATCATCAGATCTGCCACTTTTGCACAATGAGGATGTTGCGAGCGAAGCGAAGTCAGCTATAGTAAAGTAAGGTGGGGATGCC
>CAZFWM010000171.1:0-15588 GCA_964522545.1 uncultured Thermodesulfobacteriota bacterium | reverse complement strand
TTGACCGTCACCAGTGGAAAGCGTATATTCAAAATTGACTGAAAAATTGCTGAAATATGTAGTTTTTCTATTGACATGGCCATATAAAATTGGTAGATATGCATTCAACGTGTTCCATTGAACACGTAACGGGGGTTTTTTGTCGAGCAATCAGCTCCTGACGGATGTCTGAAAAGTCGGGAGTGGAACATCGCGGGTGCAGGCGGGGCGCACTTGTATGACAGTGCGACCGCCCTGAGGTTCGTTTCCGTCCTTGCCTCCTGGCTCCGGAAAAGGTGCCGCGTCCTTTTGAGCAGGGAAGTGGGGGCTTTAGCGAGAATTGTGAAGTCGGTTGGTCAGCATTCAGGAAAAAGAAAGAGAGAGATTAGAAAAGGAGAAAGAGATCATGAAAAAGACGACGATCCTTTTCATAGCCGTTTTTCTTATCGGGGGAGTCTCGACAGCCGCCCAGGCTTTCGAGATCGAGTGGAATGACTGGACCCTCAAGCCCTACGGCTATTTAAAGGCAGACGCAGCCTATGACGACTCCAGGGCCGTGCCGGGCGAATTCGTGGCCTGGGTCGCCCAGGAGGGACCGGGCGTGGGTCAAGACGACCAGTTTACCGTAACCGCGGCCCAGTCCTTGCTCGGGTGGAAGCTCTATGCCCCAGAGTACCGGGGGATCAATGTAATGGGCCAGGTGGAGATCGATTTCTTCGGGATGGCCGGTGCCGAGCATGAACCGGGCCTCCTCCTGCGCCAGGCCTTTGTCAGTGTGAAATGGGATAAGTTCAGCATTCGAGCCGGCCAGATGTGCGATGTCATCTCGCCTCTCAATCCCAATACACTGAACTACTCGACCATGTGGTGGGCCGGAAACCCGGGCTATCGTCGGCCCGGCTTCGTGGCGGCCTACACGTGCGGCGGCAATGTCAAAGTCACCACCGAGCTGGGTTTCTTCCGTACGGTGGGCGAGATGGAGGTGGCCGGTGCGACCTACAGGACGGGTATCGACGCGGGATTTCCCACTTTCCAGGGCCGCGTGGCCATTCAGGCAAAGCTCCTTGGCGATGCCCCCTTCACCTTCGGTATGTCCGGGCACTACGGCGAGGAGGAGCTGGATTTCGCTCTGAAGGAGAAATACGGGAGCTGGTCCATCCATGGAGACCTGGTCTTCCCGGTTTATGACGTCATGATCTTAAAAGGAGAGATCTGGTACGGCGCCAATCTGGACGCCTACCTCGCAGGGATCGGTCAGGGGATCGCCATGTGGCCGATTCAGGGTCAGTGGGAAGCGCAGGCGATCGAGTCGACCGGCGGATGGGGAACGATCACCCTCACCTTCCTGAAGGATATTGAAATCAACCTCGGCGGGGGCTTGGATTCTCCGGTTCCCTCGGACCTCCCTGGGGGATTTCGCGAGATCAACTTCGTGGGATTCGCGAACTTCATAGCGGAACTCACTCCCAATGCGAAGATCGGCCTCGAGTTCTCCCACTGGCGGACCGATTACAAATGGTCCGAAAACGGCGACGACAACCGCATTCAGCTCTCGCTGATCTTTCCCTTCTAGCCTGCACTAAGATAGAGTCGGAACCAGAAAAAAACGCCGGGCCCTCGGGCCCGGCGTTTTTTTTTCAACGTTAGGGCCTTTCGTCGAGACATCTACGCGGCTTGCGTAGATCTTTCGAGATCCTTTACAGGGGGAAGGCTGGGGGAGCTGACAGCTGAAGGCTGACTGCTGATAGCTTGCGGCCTTGCCGCGCTAAAATTTATTCCACAAGCACCAGCCTGACGTCCATGACGTTCGTGTTCGTGGGCCCGGTCATGAGGAGGTCGCCCAGGGGCTCGAAGAAGTGGTAGGAGTCGTTGTTGTCAAGGAAGGCCGTCGCGCTCAGGCCCGCCCGGTCGCCGCGGGACACGGTCTCGCCGTCCGCCACGGCGCCGGCCGCGTCGGTCGGGCCGTCGGTCCCATCCGTGCCCCCGCTGAGCAGGCAGACTCCGGGAAGGTCGGCGATCTCCAGGGCCCCGGCCAGGGCGAACTCCTGGTTCCGGCCCCCCTTACCGTCGCCGCGGATTGTAACCGTTGTCTCCCCGCCGGATATGACGCACGCAGGCCTTGGCACCGGGGATCCCGAGGCGAGGATCTCCCGGGCGATGGCCGCGTGGACGCGCGCCACATCGCGTGTCTCCCCCTCGATGAATGTGGAGAGTATGAGCGTGTGATAGCCGAGCTCGCGGGCCCTGGCCTCGGCCGCGCGCACAGCCATGATGTTGCTCCCGATGATGAGGTTGGCGGTCTTATCGAAGATCGGATCCCCCTCCTTCGGTGTCTCCGGGACCGAGCCCTCCAGGCCACGGCGCAGATGCTCGGCCACGGCGGAGGGGACGCTCTCGTTCAGGCTGTAGCGGTCGATGATCCGCGAGCAGTCCGCGAAGGAGGAGGCGTCCGGCACGGTGGGGCCTGAGGCGATCACGTCGAGGTCGTCGCCGATCACGTCGGACAGGATGAGCGAGACCGTCTCGGCCGGTGCGATCCGCCGCGCCAGCTGGCCCCCCTTGATCGTCGAGAGGTGTTTGCGCAGGGTGTTGATCTCGTGGATCGTGGCTCCGCACTCCAGGAGCCGCTTCGTGGTCTCCTGCTTGTCGGCCAGGGTGACGCCCTCGGCGGGCAGCGGAAGCAGGGCGCTTCCGCCTCCCGAGATGAGACAGAGGACCAGGTCGCCGGAGCCGGCGCGGTCGGCCAGGGAGGCGATCTCCCGGGCCCCGTCGAGCCCGGCCTGATCCGGGATCGGGTGGCCCGCCTCCTGGAGGCGCACCTGGTGAAGGGGCGCCGTATAGCCGTACTTCACTATGACGAATCCCTCGGTGAGACGATCGCCCAGGATCTCTTCCACGGCCGAGGCCATGGACGCCCCGGCCTTGCCCATACCGATCACATAGATGTCGCGGTACCGGGACAGGGGATAGGCCAGCCCGCCTACCTTGAGCTCCCCGCCCTCGATCTGAACATTTTTCTTCACGGCCTCAGCGGGCCGGACCGCCTCCAGGGCGGCCGAAAAGATCGACTGTGCGTGCTGCTTGAGATCGTGCTCTTTTTCTCCGGCCATGACTTGGGTTCTCCTCTTTTTCCATATTCTTCCGTGTTCGATTCTTTCACGAATAGATAGATGAACTCTCGCCAAAAGGCAAGCGCGGCGGACCGGGCACGAAGACTCGACCGGCCAGAGCCTTTCATCCATACCTCTACGCAGCTTGCGTTGGAATTGACAGAATGTCGCATCAGGTTGAAAAAGGGCGACATTTACTTTACATAATGAATGTTCGATTTGAGATAAAGACGGAGGTCACCACCGTGGGGAAAAGATCGCTGTTGTTCGTCCTGTTCGTGCTTTTGACGCTCGCAGGGAGAGTCCATGCCCTCACCGAGGTCCCTGATTTCGGCCCGAATCCGGGAAACCTGGAGATGTTCAAGCACGTCCCCTCCGGCATGCCGACCGGTGCAGCTCTGGTCGTCGTGGCCCACGGCTGTGAGCAGGCCGCCGCCTCCTTCGACCGGGACACGGGATGGTCGGACCTGGCCGAAGCGATGAAATTCTATACTGTGTATCCTCAGACGAACCCGGCGAACAATCCCATGCGCTGTTTCAACTGGTTCCTGCCGAACGACTACCGGAGGGATCAGGGGGAGGCCATGTCGATCAAATCGATGGTCGACAAGATGAAAGTGGATCATTCCATCGATGGGCAGAGGGTTTTCGTTGTGGGCCTCTCCGCCGGGGGAGGTATGACCGCGAATCTCCTCATCTCCTATCCCGAGCTCTTCGCAGGCGGCGCCGTCATGTCCGGCCTCCCCGGATACTGTTCGCGGGGGTACATGGACGGCGTGCTCGGATGCTACATGAGCCTCAGGGACCTGACCCCCCAGGCGTGGGGCGATCTGGCCCGGGCGGCCAACCCCGGCTTTGCAGGCCCCTGGCCCGTGATGTCCATATTCTACGGGACCGTGGACGAAGTGATGCCCCAGAAGGACCGGTACCTCGTGGAGATCATGGAGCAATGGACGAACATCCACGGTATAGATCAAGTTCCCACCTGGGAGGACGAGGTCGAAGGCTTCCCGCACAAGGTCTATCATGACGGCGAAGGCAGTCCCGTGGTGGAGACGTACAGCATTACTGGAATGCGTCACGGGATAGCCGTGAATCCCTGTGATGTACCTCCGTGCGAGCCGGATCTGGGCGGGGACTCTTCCGGCGCATACTCTTACGACATGGGCCTCTGGTCGACCTATTACGCAGCCACGTCCTGGGGGCTGACGGACGCCGATACGGCTCCGCCCCGGGTGGTGATAATCCATCCCGAAGATGGGGCCGAGGTCGAGGGCGCTGTGCCGGTACTGGCCGTGGCCTTTGACGAGGGAGGAGTGGACCGCATGGTCCTGCTCATAGACGGCATGGAGGTACAAAGCGCATCCGGCGGCGCGATCTACACGATCTGGGACACGACCCAGGCCTTCGAAGGGGATCACCGGATCACGGCCAGGGCCTATGATCCTTCCCTCAATGAAGGGACCGATGAGATCGCGGTGTACGGCGGGACGGCCATCGACGCAACGCCTCCCACGGTCGACATCACCTCGCCGGCCCACGGGGACTCGGTCGGCGGGACCGTGGCGATCGCCGCGAGCGCAGCGGATGCCGAGACCGGAGTGAACCGGGTCGAGTTCTTCGTTCAGGATGAACCGACCCCCCGGTGCGTGGACCCGGATTCGCCCTACGTGTGCGAGGTGGACGTGGGGGGATATCCCGACGGAACCGAGCTCGATCTCATGGCGACCGCTCACGACGAGGCCGGCAATCCGGCCACGGACGACGACACCACGGTGACGGTCGACCATGGCGCAGGGTGTGAAGAATGGTACGCGACAAACATGGCCCACGTCGTCGAGGGGCGCGCCTACACCGCCTGGCTCACCTTCACATTCGCCAAAGGCTCGGGTGACTACCTGGGGCTCCTGTGGGTCGGAAGCTCGTGGGTGCGCTCCGACGACGGCGAGTATTTCGAAAAAGGGCAGTGCCCAAGTATTCCTTTACTCAGGTCCCAACGCGGCGAAGCCGCAACCAAACATCAGAGAATGCAAACGTAGGCGAACCATGAGAGGAAAAACTCTGAGGAACCCAGGAACCCAGGAAATGACTCAGGATGGTTTGGGGATCGATGAAACTCTCTATGGAATAGTGCTGTTCTGAGGATTATCATCAAAATCTCCTTCCTTTTTCCCTTCATGGGTTCCTGGGTTCCTCAGAGGAGATTCTGGGAAATTTCCATGCAGCTCTTCATCAGCCCCGTCAATCACTGCAATCTCCGGTGCACGTTCTGTCCGGGCGGCGCCTACGACCTCGAGGAGACGTTGCTCCCCCCTGACCTGCTCGACAAAGTGATAGGCGAGGTGGAGCGGTTCGGCTACCCTAAGAGGATCCTCTACGGCGAGTTCGGGGAGCAGTTCCTCCACCCGGACAACATGGACTTTATCCGGCGACTCAAATCGGCCGGCTTCTCCTTCGAGCAGTTCTTCACCAATTGCACCTTGCTGACCGATGAGAGGGATCAGGGGGGTACAAGGGTCGAAGAGCTCATGGAGGTCCTCGACGAACGGGATGTCCTGATCACACACCTGGACTGGGGGAGGGAGATCTACGAGC
Organism: uncultured Thermodesulfobacteriota bacterium; assembly: GCA_964522545.1. GTDB lineage: Bacteria > Desulfobacterota > DSWW01 > CAZFWM01 > CAZFWM01 > CAZFWM01. The sequence continues at coordinate 9,904 of CAZFWM010000171.1, read as the reverse complement.
GGAACCGCGGGGCGCCGGTCTACGATCGGGTCCGGCGCGCCGTGGTCGCAATGATCAGAAGCCCGCGGCGGCGATGCCGGCTACGAATAGGTTGCATCAGCGCTTTTCCGCCGCGCACGCGCCCTTCCGGGCAATCCGGGTCTGCCAGGTGGACCCGGCCCGCGACAGGATCGCGGCTCGTCGGGGTCTCGGACGCAGAGAAAATGCGCTACCTGGATGAGATCGCCGGCATCGCCAGTGAGGCGGGGCTCGACCGCCGGCCCCGCCTCAACTGTCCGATCGAAGAGGCCGGAGCGGTTTTCTTCACGCGGGCGTGCTCGCCCTGGTCCAATATCGTCTATGATTCCGGGAGGCCGTGGCCGTGCTGGGGGCTGGACCAGATGCATGTGCTTGCCTCCGGTGCGGTCGTGCTTTGCTGCCACGATTGGCTGGGGGAGACGAGGGTAGGGAATGTGAGGGACTCCACGCTTCGAGAGATCTGGGAGGGGGAGGCTCGCCGGGCCCATGTCTCGTCGATCCGCCGCGGTGAGCCTCTGGCCGCGATCTGCCGCAAGTGCCGGATGGTAGGGATCAGGGATCAGAGGTCGGGGAAAAATCCACGAAAGGTGAAGGGAGTCGGTAGTGAATAACGTTGTCGTCGAAAAGTCTTTCGATGCTTTAGGTGCCTCGGAGCGGATCGAACAGGTTCTACGCAAACACTACCGCACACTCGGCTTCAGGCGATTCGAAAAGACCGGCACCGGCATCTTCCGCCTAAGAAGGCTCTGGCCGCTCGACCTCAACCCGAATGCATTTCCCCACTCCCTCGAGATCACCTTCCAGGAGGGCACGGGCCGGTGCACACTGAAGGCCGTCTCCAGCGTGCTGCCCTGGATGCGGCCCAAGGTTCGGTCGATCTCGGGGATCTTCCTCGAAAGGCTGGCCCAATGGATCGCTCTCCCTCGCGAAGACCAGGATGCATCGGCCCCGCCGGACCTCGACGTCTTCCATGTCCTGGAGACAGGGAGCCTGCCGGGGCTGGCCAGGGGCCTCGTTTCGCTGTTCCTCGCGCTCCTGTTCTGCGTCCTCACCGGGATGCTCGTCTGGTGGATCTACGGGCTCGGGCTGATCACGAACACCGTGGCGGGCCTGACGGCAAAGGCCTCACTCCTGGCGGGCAATCCGATCCTCTCCATTCCAACGGTGGACCGGCTCGGCTCTCTGACCTTCGGGTACAAGGTGGGGTGCGCCGGCTTCTTCGGGCTCACCGTGGGCTACATGGCTGGAATCGTCTTTGCCGTCCTCCTGCTGCTGGGAGAGATCTGGCGCTCCTTCGGCATCCGAAGCGTCCTGCTCATGTTCCTTTTCACTTTTTGGCTCAGCATCCATGCGATTCATGGAGAATCCGCCATGATGGGGATGGCGGTCACGCTCTGCGGTCCGGTGATGGCCTGGTTCTTCTATACCTTGTTCTGGTCGATCCGGCCCGCCTCAATGCGGAAGAGGGTGCGCCATGAGAAGGTCTCGGCCTGGGCTTTCGTCCCGTTTGCCTGGATCCACATCCTCTTCCTGGCGGCCCTTGTTTCTGAGAAATCGATACCCCAGTTCCTCCAGGGCCCGGCGGCCAGGGCCTTGGGGTGGACCGCATGGCCCTTGTTGGCTTTGAGCGATCTCGCCGGCCTCCAGGTCAGCCGGATTTGTCTCCTCCTGTTTCCCGTCTTTCTGGTCCCGATCATTGCCAGGAGGGCGATTCCCCGATTTGCCCGGCGGAAAGGAGCCGCCTGCAGGATCGCCAATCACTTCGCACTCGGGCTCGGCGTGGCCATGATCTTTCAGGTGTACGTCAGCGTGGATCAGCGCTTCGGGGCAAAGGAGGAGGGTGGGGCCGATCTGATGCGCTTCGTCGAGGTCAGGGACCGCAGCCTGTTCCGGAGCGCCTTCGGACGGTGGCTCTCCGATTTCTACTACACCCACACCCTCTATCCGGCCGAGGTGATCAAGCCCATGGTCTCGAAGACCCAGAAGCTCTGCGTGATCGCAGGCGGGGCCACGGAGGCCGGAAAGGCGGCGGGAGAGGCGCTCCGGCGCTATAGCTGTGAAGTGATATCCGTACAGGGGCCGAAGGAAGCGGCCGAGGCGTGCGGAGGCGGGGGCTGCGATTTTCTCCTTCTCGACGCGGCCTCGCCGGGCCTGGGAAGGGCCCTGGGCGGCGAGATGGAAGAGGCTCTCCTGCGCCGGGCGATCCTGTTCGGCCCGGTCGGCGCCGCGGACCGGCTCGGGCTCCGCGCCAGGGATCTCCCCTTTGCCGCATACCCCATCAAGAGGCACGATCTCTGGAAGCAGGTCCAGGAGGTCTCCGGACGCATGGACGATAAAGGCGGCCTGCGCAAGAGCATCAACTATTCGTTGCGCCTGATCCTGGGGACCGGGTGGCTGTTCTCACGGGCCTACGGTTTCCTCCTCGTCTGTCTGCCCCTCATCCTACTCGGACGCTTCAGGCCGTTCATGCATGGCGGCTTCGTCGGACCGGCACTCTTCGCTGCCGGGATTCTGGCCGGCGCGGGAGTTTGGTCGTGGCAGGTCACCGGCAAGGCGACCGAGGATGAGGTGATAAGCGAGGTGAGAGCCCTGGGTGTTTCAGGCGTTGATGACGAGAACATGAAAGAGCTCTGCTTATATCACCTCGTCTCCACGGACCCTGTGATCCGGTACGAAGCCGCCTATGCTCTTTGGAGCGCGGCAGGCCCGAGGCGGAAGGTGCCGTGCATGGAGGAGGTCCAGAAGGGGCTTGGGGATGTAGACCCACGGGTGCGGATGTGGTGCGCGGCCGTGATCGGAAAGGCCGGCGGTCCCGGTGATGCAGAGCATCTCTTTCCATGCCTCGACGACCCAAAGGTGAATGTGCGCTACATGGCGGCAAGGGCCATCGGCAGGGTCGGCGGCCCTGAGGTCATTCCGGTCCTGGAGGCCCGCATCATGAAGGGCGACACCTGGTACGTGATCCATGACCTCTGGTCCTCCCTGCAGCAGCTCCGCCGCCGTCACGGGGAGAGCGGCTGAGAGTGGAAGGCACAGAGGGGCAGAGGCCTTAAGTCCTCGTAGCCAATGGTTTCAGGGTGTAAGTCATTGAAGGCTTGTGGAGTCTATAGGTAGAGGAGATATTCACTAGGGGAATGAAGGAGGAGGTGAGGGGAAAGTGGAATCGATCGATTGTATGCGAGCTGCCGGGAAAAATGATCGCCCCGTGTGGGTTGTCATTGGAGCGACGCTGGCGGCCGTCCTCATATTCTCTGCCGGCCGGGCCATTGCGGGCTTCAGGATCGTCCAGATCACGCACAATCAGACTCTCGATTTTTCGCCCCGCGTGAGCGGCCCTGAGGTGGTCTGGGAGCACCATGACGGCCATGATTGGGAGATCTTCCTTTACGCGACCGACACCGGAGTGACAACCCAGGTGACCGACAATGAGCGGAACGACCGCGAGCCGAGGGTCGAAGCAGGTCACGTGGTCTGGTTCGGCGATGACGGCGCGGACTTCGAGATCTACCAATTTGAGGTCGGCTCCGGAGAGCATACACAGATCACGAACAACGGCTATGACGACCTCCACGCAGAGATCGGTGACGGCGTGCTGGTCTGGCAGGGGAGGGCCGACGGGGACGACGAGATATTCGCCTGTGACATGGAGACCCGGCAGGTCACACGGCTCACGAACAATCAGGTCGAGGATCGGAATCCCCGGGTGGAAGGGGGGATCGCGGTCTGGCGGCGACGCGCGGGGGATGCATGGAGGATCGTGCGCCGCCCCATCGGGTCACCGTCCGAGCTCGTCATCGACACGCCCGGGGGCGATGGCTGGGCCCCCAGGGTCCGGGACGGTCGGACCGTCTGGTACGGACAGGTGGGGGAGGGCACCGAGCTCTTCGTCCACGATCCGATCCGCGGCTCTCGCCAGGTCTCGTGCGAGGGGCTGGACGTCTCGGCCCCGCGCCACGACGGGACCACGGCGGTCTTCGCTCTGTCCTGGCGCCGAATGCGCTGGATCAGGAAGTGGCGGTTTGACACGGAAGAGCTCACTCCCGTAACCCTGAGTGGCTCGCTCAGCTATCACTCGCCTGACGTGGACGGGGATCTCATTGTCTGGCTCGGGGCCGACTCGACCGAGCCGGACCACCCCAACACCCCGGACGACGCAGACCTCGAGGTCTTCTATCTGAGCCAGAGCACGGGTACCGGAGTCCAGGTCACCCGGAACGAGGCTACCGACATCATGCTGAGTATCAGCGGGGAGAGGATCGTCTGGTGCGGGCGCGCCGACGGGGATTTCGAGATCTACCTGGGAGAGTGGGACTGCGACGCCGACCGCGACGGATATCCGGATGCGGCCTGCGGGGGGGATGACTGCGACGACCAGGACCCGGGTGTCACAGGGATCTGCCGGTAGGGGCGCTGCTTGCCGCGCCCCTGTGGATCGGAAACTCTACATAAGTGCGATGGAAAATGAATCGTAGTCGCTATATAGCCGCTTCTCTTGCGCTCCTAATCGCTCTGGCGGCCTGCCACGGCTCGAGCCGGCCGGCCGGGCCGGCACCGGACCACACCGAAATATTCATCGTCCTAGGCTTCCCCGCCACCCTGTCCGGCTACATCCTGATGTACTACCTCTATCAGCGCGGGGCCACATACGCCGAGGCGGATCCGTACACTTGGTACTTCACCCACCCCGAGACCCGGCGGACCTTCACTATCTATTTCGGGAATACTCCAGAGAACCTGGCGCGGGGGCTCACAACGGAAGGGGCGGTGGTGATCTTCTTCGGCCACTCCAACATCGGCCTCGGCATGGCCTTCTCATATCTCTTGGATCACCAGCAGGTCAGCTACGTGCACCGCATCGAGGACTTCTTCAACGTCTCGAGCGATGTGGTGGGCACCAACTGGCGCTTCCTCAAACAGGTCCAGGCCTTCCCCAACCTGGAGATCGCCGAAGAGGAGATCGTGGAGCAGCCGGAAAATTACGTGATTCCCTACCTGGATCTGCTGAAGTTCGAGAACATCGAGGGCGTTAGGCCCGGAGAGCGCTTCTTCCTCGCCGGCGAGGGGATCGACCGGTACCACTACCGGTACGAGCTCGAGCCGGGCAAGATCTTTCCCATGCTCGTCGTCAAGGCGGGGCACGCCGACCTGCCCGGTCCGCTGCGCTACAAGGTCTTCCTCTATCACGGCTGCAGCTCGGGCTACTACTACTCGGAGCAGTTCCAGCACGGCGTCTTCTTCTACACCACGGACGAGGCCTACGACCCGGTGGACTGGGAATTCCTCGGGGGGATCCTCGACGACCTCCCCTACGACCAGATCAAGGCCAACCTCAACCGCCACGAGTGCGTGTACGACTACTACGTCTTTCCGGATTAACTTGATTCGATAGGAAATCCAAATTGTTCCGTTATAGGATTTTAACGCAGAGACGCAGAGGCGCAGAGGGTAGAGAAACCAAGGAACTTATGAAAAAGAATTTTCAACCACAGAGGACACAGAGGTCACAGAGAGAGAATAAATGCAATCAAGCCCTTTCTTTCTCTGTGACCTCTGTGTCCTCTGTGGTGAATTCCTTTAACGTAAGGTTTGAATTCTCAGAGATCATAAGTCCGCCCGAAGGGCGATAAGTTCAAGACTGCGTGGCTTCTTCAGTTTTCGGGCTTACAATCTCCTGCCTGCCGGGAATGATCGAGGGGCCAGAAGAGGAAGCGGGCGGGCCCCACGTCCTGCCTCAAGAGCTCGTTGAAGTCGATGACTACGCGGTCTGCACCGGCCTGCTCGAGGGCCTCTCCGTCGGCAAAGCCGGAGCTGATCCCGATCGTCCGGGCCCCGATCGCCTTTCCGCACGACACGTCGAGAGGGGTGTCGCCGATCACGGCGATGCGGTCCGGGGCGAAGTCGATGCCGTAGTGCTCCGAGCACCGCCCGGCCGCGGCTTTCGCTACTGCGTCGCGGGTCTCGCCATCCTCGCCGAATCCGCCCGTCGGAAAAAAGCGGCTCAATCCCATCACGTCCATCTTGATATCGGCCCCTTTTCGCATATTGCCGGTGAGGAGGCCGAGCCGGACACAGGGCGGGGCGCTCGCGAGGAAGGTCCGGGTCCCCGGAGTGAGACTCCAGGCATCTCCCTTCTCGGCCTCCCTCCGGAGGCGGGTCGTGTAGGCCTCGACGAAGTCGGGCCACCTGGATCCCAGAAGCTTATCGGGATCACCCCTTTCGGCGAGGCCCTTCCTCACGATCATGGGATCGAGCATGCCCCGCATGTCGATGCTCTCGAGTCCGGGGCCTGGGCCGAAGACCTCCTGGAAGGCGGCCTCCATGGCCCTCTTTCCGGCGCCGCCCGAGTGCAGGAGAGTGCCGTCGATGTCTATGAGAAGCAGAATGGCTTTCAATTTTTCCATCTCCTTTCGTTCGTATCAGCGGGATATTCTTTCACGGAAGAGCGGACTTGGCAATGAGTCACGAAAGTAGGCTCTAAGAAGTTATTCCTATATAAGTAATAATTCATGTCGACTGATAGTCTTTATATCTGAAACTGGAAGGGTATTCTCTAACAAAAGGGGCTGATGATGAAAAACGTTATTTGGGCGAAGTCTTTTCCTTCTGTGATCTTCCTTCTGGCGCTCATGGTTTTCGCCACGGCGCCGCCCGCTGAAGGTAATCCCTCCTCGAGACATTGGATCGAGCTCGGCCCGGCAGGCGAAGGAGTGGGACCGGAGGTCGTGGTCACCCAATCCGGTCTTTCTACTCTCGTCATAGAGCTGGGGATTTCCGGGCTCTACGCTGCAGATTCCCGCCTCGAAGGGGATGGCTTGGGTGGAGGGGATGCGTTCGGGCTGCTCGAGCTCCCCGGTGAGGGAAGGACCGTTGCCCTCGGAGCCCCGGATCTTCCCGTGGTGCGCCGCCTGGTCGAGATCCCCCATGGGGCGGCCGTGAGAGCCGAGGTGCTCGAGTCGAGCTCAATAATACTCTCGCTGAGCGAGATGGGTATTGCCGGGCGGATGGCTCCCGTCCAGGAGCCTCTGGTCAAGATACCCGGGGCAAGCCGGACATTCCGGCTCGATCAGGCCCGGTACGAGACGCCGGGATTTGCCCCGGCCGGGCCGGTCGAAATCGCCGAAACCTCCATGGTCCGCAGCCGCCGGCTGACGCAGATCGAGCTGCGTCCGGTCAGCTATGATCCGGTGCTCGGGAAGGTGCGTGTCATTACCCATATGGAAATTCGGCTCAGCTTCGATGGGGCCGATCCGGCGGCGACCGGCCGGGCCATAGCCCGCACGGCGTGCCGCTCCTTCGACACCGTGCTGGGAGCGCGCGTGCTTAACTACAACGGCTACGCCACACAGGGCGTGCGGGACGGCCGACTCCCTGTCAACGAAGGGCTGCTCGTCATCACCCCCGACAGCTTCGTCGACGAACTGGCCGGCCTGACCGGGTGGAAGTCGAGGAAGGGCTTCAAGGTGGAGGTGGCGCCCACCTCGGTGACCGGGACATCCCTGTCCGAGATCAAGGGCTACATCCAGGCCGCCTACGAATCTTGGACCGACCCGCCGTTGAGCTATGTGCTTCTCGCGGGCGACACCGGGGACATCCCTTCCCCCACGGGCGATTCCGACGCCCGGCACACGGCCGACCTCTATTACTCCACCCTGAGCGGCTCGGATTACTTCCCCGATGTCTGGCTCGGACGCATCTCCGTGGCCGACGAGGCCCAGGCGGTCGATGTGGCCGCACGGCTCCTCGCCTATGAGAAGGGAGAGGTCGGGACGACAGGTTGGCTCAAGAAGGCGACCTTCATCGGCACGAGCGACCGGTCCTACTACGACGTGGCCGAGGGAACCCACAATTACTGTATAACCAATCACATGGACCCGCGCGGCTACGCCTCGGACAAGCTCTACGCGATCACGTACGGCGCGGGCGGGGCCGACGTGCGGGCCGCGGTCAACGACGGCCGGGTCCTGGTTGCCTATTCGGGCCACGGTTCCTCGTCCGGCTGGTCCGGGCCTTCCATGGGCCAGTCCCAGGTGCGGGACCTCACATGCGGTGACATGACCCCCTTCGTACTCAGCCACGCGTGCACGACCGCCCCGATCAGCCAGGGCGAGTGCTATGGGGAGACGTGGATTCGCGAGGCCGCCATCGGATTCTGGGGCGCTTCGAACAGTACGTATTGGGACGAGGACGATGTACTCCAGCGTCGCATGTACGATGCCCTTTACGACGAGGCCCTTTATACGCTGGGAGGCATGACCGTGGACGCCCTTGTGGAGCTCTACATCCACTACGGGGGCGGGGGACGCACCAAATACTACTTCGAGGTGTACCACCTCCTCGCCGATCCCTCCATGGAGCTCTGGACCGGGATCCCGGAGGCCCTCGAGGTCACCTATTTGGCCGCCACACCTCTCGGCCTGGAGACATTCGATGTGACGGTCGGCTCTGCCGGGGGGGCGGTGGAGGGAGCCCTGGTCTGCCTGGTCAAGGAGGACGAAGGGATCCACGCCGTCGGCCTCACCGACGCCTCGGGGGAGGTGAGGATAACCATGGATGCGGCCCCACTCGCTGTTGGGGAGCTCCGGGTGACGGTGAGCGCTCACGACTATCTCCCCCACGAAGGGGCCAGCCTGGTGATCTCTCCCGAGGGACCGTACCTAGTATACTCGGTTCACGGCATCGACGATTCGGCCGGAAACGGCGACGGTGCGGTAAACCCGGGGGAATCGGTAGTCATGGAGGTGGATCTTCTTAATGTGGGATCCGAGACCGGCTCGGCCATTGCGAGTGGCCTCTCGACGGACAGCGAGCTTGCTTCGGTGGACGTGGCCGGAGCCTACTTCCCGGACATCGCTCCCTGGGCCATCGGCACATCCGAGGCCCCGCACTTTGTCTGGACCGCGGATCCGGCCGCACCGGACCGCACCAAGGTCCCTTTCAATCTGAACTGGATAGCGGACGGCGGGCACTCCGGCACCATCTCCTTCCAGGCCGAGATCTGCACAGAGGATGACGGCGACGGCTGGGCGACCTGCCTGGGCGACTGTGACGACGGCGATGCCCTGATCAATCCCGACGCCACGGAGATCTGTGACGGGATAGACAATAACTGCGATGGCACGGTGGACGAAGGCTTTGCCGACAGCGACGGGGATGGCTCGGCCGACTGCGTGGACTGCGCGATCCTCGACCCGACCGTTTACCCCGGCGCATCCGAGGCGTGTGACGCCAAGGACAACGACTGCGACGGATCGCCCGGAGCCGATGAGGTCGACGCCGACGGTGACGGCTTCATGATATGCGATGGAGACTGCGACGATACGGATGCAGAGGTCAATCCGGGTGCTCGCGAGATCAGAAACAACGGGATCGACGACGACTGCGACGGTGAGATCGATGAGACCTGTTTCACCGGTGTGGCGATGGCCGAATAGAGACTTTTATCGCAACACCTACGTTTATTACATAGATGGCGGTACACGCTCGTTGCGAAAACCTTTAATCCCTTTCTCTCACGTGATCCCTCTCTCTCCCGGGAGAGGGCCTGGGTGAGGGAGCTGGGATTTTGTTGCGGCTCAGCCGCATCAGGGAACATTCAGCACCAGCCGGGAGGCTTGTACAGGGCGACGCAATTCATCCTTGTCGGGGTGAGTCACCCGCGACTCTCATACGCTGCTCTGCTCTTGTATAAAATTATTTATTATGTTAAGAAAAGAAGTTGGATAAGCTGTAATTGTCCAATCAAAGCAGGGGGGAAGTTCAACAAAAACAGTGAGGTATCGGAATGGCGCTTGATACGATCCAGAGAGCTGTTCTCGAAAATTTGAATAAAGCTGTTACTGCCTATCCGGTTGACTCAGCATGGTACAACATGTAGTATTGGCGGACC
>CAZFWM010000170.1:0-15597 GCA_964522545.1 uncultured Thermodesulfobacteriota bacterium | reverse complement strand
GCTGGCCGACGGCAGTCGTGAGGATATGGTACAGTGAAGTGGATAGCCCTTTCCGACAATTACAAAATGCTGCTTGAACTCATCGAAGAAATGACTATACTGAATATGAAATTGATCAAGGGAGAGGAATTCCGTTAGGGAAATTCAGGCAGGAGAACTTCTGACTGTCGAGTTAAGAGGTATAGGCAAGGAGGTAGGGGCAGAGAAATGTAGGGTGCGTTATCGTCAGCGTAACGCACCAGAATATACACGGATCTCGAAAAAAATGGTGGGTTACGCTTCGCTAACCCACCCTACAACTCACCTGAGCCGTCCCCGGATCGCTTTCTTCACCACTCTCGCCGGCACCCCCTCCACGACCCTCACCCTGCCGATCTCCTCGGGCAGGACGAAGCGGTTGGCGCCGTGGATGAACTTCTTGTCGTGCTGCAGGGCGGCCCATACCTCGGCGGGCGTGCACCCGACCGCCGACGTGGGCAGGCCGAGCCGGGCGATGAGTTTCTCGATCCGCTCTGCGGCCTCGTCGTCGAAGAGCCCCATGGCCCGTGCCGTGTCGGCCGCGCAGAGCATGCCCACGGCGATCGCCTCCCCGTGGCGGTAGCGGCGGTAGCCGGTGGCCGCCTCGATGGCGTGCCCCACTGTGTGGCCGAAGTTCAGCACGGTGCGCACCCCCCGGGTCTCGCCCTCGTCGGCCTCGACGATGCGGGCCTTGATCGCGCAGGAGCGCTCGATGAGGCGTGAAATGCGGCGCTGCGAGAGGGCGAGGATCTCGCCGGCCCAGCGCTCGATGTAGCGGAAGAGGCGTGCGTCCCGGATCACCCCGTACTTGACGACCTCGGCGAGACCGGCACGCAGCTCGCGGGCCGGCAGGGTGACGAGCACGTCCGGGTCGATCGCCACCAGGGAAGGCTGGTGGAAGGCGCCCACGAGATTCTTGCCCCGCGGGTGGTTCACACCGGTCTTGCCCCCCACACTGCTATCGACCATGGCCAGCAGCGTGGTGGGTACCTGCACAACAGGGATTCCCCTTCGGTAGGCGGCCGCGGCAAATCCCGCGACATCCCCCACCACACCTCCGCCCAGGGCCACGACCACGACACGTTTGTTCATACCGGCGTCGAAGCTCACCAGGCCGTTCACCAGGCGGCGCCACGAGTCGATCGTCTTGTGCCTCTCGCCGTCGGGAATAAGGGCCGTCTCCATGTCCCGGAAACCGGCCCGGCGGAGGCTGCTCTTCAGGTGGCGTTCGTATAGCCGTGAGATCCGGGGGCTCGAGACAGTGAAGATCTCGGTACCGAGATCCCCCTCGGCGATGAGCTCACCCACCTTTTCGAGGAGCCCGGGCCCGATCCGGATCGGGTAGGACCGGCCTCCTCGCAAATTAACACGAGATGTACGCATTGTTTGTCCGCTCAGATCCAAGAAACCGCGATGAAGCAGTCGTCGTTTCCGTTGCAGTTGCTGTCGATGCCGTCGCCGGGCGTTTCCGGGGCCTTCGGCCGGATCGTCGGGTCCGCATCGTTGCAGTCGCCTCCCCCGCATGCCTCGTCGGTGAAGCCGTCCCCGTCGGCGTCGTCGCAGCAGTCGGTGTCCCAGCCGTCCCCGAGGCCATCGCAGTCATCGTCGATCCAATTGTCGCAGATCTCGGCGGCGCCCGGGTTTACGGCCGGATCGGTCTCATCGCAGTCTCCGCTGCAGACCATCCACCCGTCCCCGTCCTCATCCGCCTCATCGGCCGGGACGATCTCGTCGCAGTCGTTGTCTGCCCCGTCGCACAGCTCTTCGGCCCCGGGGTACGTGGTCGGGTCGTTATCGTCGCAGTCTATCGGTCCACAGGGTCCTCCCACCGGAGAAAAGCCATCAGCGTCAGAATCCAAACATGAGCACTCAGAATCATCGCCGTCGATATCCCCATCGCAATCGTCGTCGATCCCGTTGTCACAGACCTCCATGGCCCCCGGATTTACCGCGGGATCGCTGTCATCACAGTCGTCGCCCCCGCACGCTTCGTCCGTGTACCCGTCTTCGTCCAGGTCCGGACACTCCCCGGTGTACTCATCGGCCCCCATGTCGAAGCCGGAAAAGTAGGGCCTCACATCGCCGTCCATATCGATGGTGATCCCGGCGTCGGTTCCGGAGTCGATACAGGGGGATCCCGCCAGGATGTGATAGTCCGCGACGCCGGCGAAGAGAGGATCCTCGTCGATATTCCCCTCTCCGGGCCATCCGCCCTGGACGTCCGAATAGGTTATGACCGGCGTACTCTGGTCTGCATCGATCTCGGGACCGGACGGAGCGGAATTGCCCCACACGATGGAGTTCGTGATCACTGAGTCGGCGAAGAAAAAGCAGAGGATCCCACCCCCATTGGAGCTCGCCGTGTTTTCCGAGATCGTGGAGTGGGTGATGACCGGGACGGAATAGACCGAGGCCATGATTCCCCCGCCTCCCAGGGCCGAGTTGTCCGTGATAACGCAGTTCGTTATCGTGGGGTTGCACTCGTAATAGCAGGAGATCGCACCTCCGACGGCCGTGGCGTAGTTACCGGAGATCATACAGGCTTCGATCGTGGGGGAGCAGTACTGCTCACAGCGGATCCCCCCGCCGTTTGTCGCCTGGTTATCCACGATCCGGCAGTTCAGGATCGTCGGGTCCGCGTGATTGATGCACACGATTCCGCCGCCCCCGTCTCGGGGTTCCCGGCCGCCGTCTTTGGTCCCCTGGCCGTTCCTGATGGTAAATCCCTCTATGACGGCCAGATCCGTACCGTGGCCGGTGAAGGTAACCACCGCCGCGATATGGTTCCCGTCGATGACCGTCAGGGAGGCCCCGGCCTCACTCTGGAGGGCGATCGCCTTCTGGAGGAAATCGACATTCTCCACATAGGTGCCCGGGGAGACCAGGACAAGGTCCCCCGAAACGGCCGCGTCGATGGCGGCCTGGATGGTGGGCTGATCGGCAGGCACGAGGATGGTCGCCCCGAGGGCCGCACCGGCCCAGATCAAATGAGCGGCGACGAAGATGACGAACAGTCTTTTTTTCATGGTCATTCCTCCCTGTATCCGAATTGAGCAGGAAGACACCGGACGGTGTCTTCCTGCTCAATTCGGACTAATTATAACTCATTTCTGAGTGTAAGGCTATCGGACCGGAATCACAGAACAATGACAGAAAGGATTAATTTTTCATTTTTTTATTAATGAATTCGTAACAATCCACCGGTTTTGCCGGTGGATTGTTACGAATTCATCCGGGAAAGTCATTCACCGCCATGGCTATCCCTGTGGTGGGGCGGAAGTCGTTCACCCCTTCGCCGTCCGGCGGGAGGATCGATGTGAGGTGGAGGTTCATCCAGTCGACCTGGTGGAACCACATGAGGAAGACGTCCTCGCCCTCCCAGACCATCGGCTCCGCCTCGTCCACGATCCCGATGGCGTCGTAGGAGTTGGAGCTCCCTTCGATGCCCTCGGTGAAGCTGATGGGGAGCTTTTCGTTGAGGATGGGGTTCACCTCGTTGCCCACGACGAGCTGGATCCCCAAAGTGGAGGACTTGGTCCAGTGGACGCCGTCCTCGCTCATGGCCAGGCCGATGCTCGAGTCCACGTCATCGACGGCGGTGGACAAAAGGCCCTTCAGGTTGCCGGCGTAGTACATGCTGTAGAGATAGCGGACCGGGGTCTTGCGAACGATGACCATCGGGGTGCCCACGCTGCCGGTAAAGGGCCGGCGCGGGTGATAGTACTCCCAGGTGGGCTGGTCCGGCCGGAGGACCGGGTTGTCCTGGCATTTCGTCCAGGAGATCCCGTCGGCCGAGATGGCATGGCCGATGGAGCGGAAGCCAAAGATGTCGGCGTCGTACCACATGCGGTAGGCGCCGTCGTGGAGCACGACCGAAGGGGAGCCGACCGTGCCCTTCTCCCATGGGTACTGGGATTGAAAGATCGAGGGGCAGTCGGGCCGGAGGACTTCATCGTCGACCACGGTCCACGAGAGCCCGTCGGTCGATTCCGCGTAACCCACCCCGAGCCACCCGTTCCGGACGTACCACATCTTGTAGACGCCGCCCTCGAAGACGAGGGTCGGCGCACCGGCGTCGGCGAGCACCGGCTCGGGCTCCTGCTCCAGGGTCACGTCCAGCTTGCGGCACGAGTCCCCATGGAGCGAGAGGGTGAAGGAGGCGTGCCATACTGAGGCCCGGTCGGCGATCCGCTCCTCGTACCAGACTCGAAAGAGGTCCCCCTCGTTCAAAACCCACGGCTCTCCCGCCTGGCCGTATCCGGGCGAGGCGATGATGAAGGGCTGCACGAGCTGGGTGTGGCAGTGGTAGTCCTCTTTTTGAAAGGGGCCGACCCCGCTCAGCGGGAGGTTGTCCTGGCCCGCCGGCTCCTTCCCCTTCTCGCCCAGCATCCCGCAGGCTGCGAGGGAGACCAGCATTGCGAGAGTGAGAGAAGCAATGCTCATAGTGAGTCTATTCAATATCGTCCTCGTCGTCGTCCTAGAAAAATTCACCACAGAGGACACAGAGAGCACAGAGAAGGCAAAAGTGTGATTGAAATTATTCTCTCTCTGTGACCTCTGTGTCCTCTGTGGTGAAAAAATTATTTATTAAAAGCTCAGCGGCTTTTCATTAGAACCGCACGGTCAAAGTACACCCCACATTGTAAATCGCCCCCTCGGCCTCGAGGTCGCCGTAGGGGTCGCTTGCGGGATCGAGGCGTAATGTGTAGCGCTTGCTCAGGACCACCTGCTGGTAGTGGATGTCGAACCCGATAGGCTTGTCCAATACCCGGGTGACGTCCCTGAAAACAAAGCCCAGCCCGATTGAAGGGATGTGGGTGTCGCTGTCGAGGTACCCCGTGTACATGCTCTGGTCGGGGACCGGCGTCTCCCGGAAGACATATCCGGCGCGCACGAAGAGGTCGAGCTTCTCGGACCGGAGCGCGAGATATTCGATGCCCACGGCCGGGACCCACACATCGTGGTAGTCGGGCACCGGCAGGGCGAAGTTCGGCGTCTGCCCGATGAGGTCCCTCACCCCCCCCTCGATGGCGGTGGCCCCCTCGGGCGCGGGGTTGTTGAAATCAGACCAGTCCTGCCAGGTGAGATCGAAGGCGAGCTTGAGCCTGTCGCCGCAATCATAGGCGATGCCGAGGGTGACCTGGTGCGGGGCGAAGAAGACGAACATCCACTGGTACATGCTCACCATCGACGCTTCCAGCTGCATGATCGTGATGGCGTGAAAGAAGGGGTCCTTGATCTCCAGCGGCGAGATCCGGACCTTCAGGGGTATCTCGTACATGGTCTCGCTCTGGCCCTTGTAGGTGAGCCCGAAGGAGACGCCCTTGAAGGGGCCGAGCCGGAGCCCGGCGTTCGGAAAGAAGACCGGCTTCTGGATGGTCGAGATCGAGCCCTCGCTGCGAAGCCCTTCATATTCAGGGATGCCCGCCTGGTAGAGGGTGAAGTCGGGACCGCCGCCCGTGTCCACCAGCATCTGGAGCGCGGCCCCCACGGAGAGCCACTCCGTCAGCTCAAAGGCCCATGGAGTGAGCAAGGCGATGCGCTGGCTCCGCTCGCTGTACATGATGAAGCGGGGCTGGGCCCAGGGCAGGGCCAGGCTCCGGCCCAGGCGCTTGTCCGGCAGATGGACCGAGAGCCCGGAGACGATCTTCACGCCGAAGAGCTCCATGGGCGAGGCAAAGCCGAAGACGAGGCCGCGGGTCTGGTCCTCGTTGATGTCGTCGCCGTTGAGGTTCAGGTGGGGGTCGGCGAAGAAGTAGCCGAGGCTCACGGTGAGCTCATCGATCGCCGTGAGACCGGCCGGATTGTAGTAGGCCGAGCTGAAGTCGTCGGCCAGGGCCGCGACCGCCCCGCCCATGGCCACGGCGCGAGAGCCGAAGCCGAAATTGTCCAGGGGGTTCGCTGCGGCAACACCCGGCCCCGCGAGCGCGAACGCGGCGGCCAGAATCCAACCCAGCAAGGCCGCCCCCGGGAGGCCATGGCCTCCTCTGACTCTCGCGACCTTCATTCAGCCTCCCCCATGTCCGGACCGCCCCCGCCCATACCGAGGGAGACGCCGATGGAGAAGAAGTAGAGGTCCCCGCTGCCCCGGATCTCGGGATAGCCGGGGTTCGACGTCACCACATGATCGTTCTTACGGTGGTGCGTCTCTGCGAGGAGCTGGTACTGGAAGGCGGTCTCGAGCCCCACGGGCCGATTCGAGAGGTCGAAGCCGAGGATCCGCTTGATGGTGAGCCCGGCCCCGAAGGAGAAGACGTGGCGGTCGCCGTCCAGGAAATTGGCGTTCTCCCTCTGCTCGGGCAGCGGCGTCGGGTCCCAGTAGTAGCCGCCGCGCACCGTGAGGTCGAGGGCCCCGGCCTCGAGGAGCCGGTACTCGGCCCCCAGCCGGGGCGTCATTGTGTCCCGCGCTCCAGGGTCCGCGTTCTTTCCGGGGTTGAACTCCAGCTCGAAAAGGGGGATGTCGAAGGAGATCTCCTCCTCGAGCGAGGGCGGCCGGTACTTGGACCAGTCGTTGTAAGAGAGGTCGAAGGAGAGCAGCAGCCGGTCCGTGATCCGGTAGGCCAGGCCGAGGGTGAACTGCATGGGGGTGTGGATGAACTCCGAGGTGAGGTCGAGGTTGAGGGGGATGATGCCGAGGGCGATGATCACCGGGAAAGAGAGATCCAGGGAGAACTCGTCCCGCCAGGTCAGGCCCACGGAGAGACGCTCGAGCTTCGGGAAGAAGGTCCCGGGCCGGAAGAGGATGCCCGCCGTGGGCGATACGATCGGCTGGGCCTCCTGGTCGACGACGGTGACGATGTCGTCCATCCCCTCGATGCCCCGAATCCCGGTGTGCATGTCCAGGGACCCGCCCAGGTCCGAGAGGAAGGTCGCGCCCGCGCCGATGAGGGTGCCTGGAATCACGTCCAGGGCCAGGGCCAGGTGGATGATCTGGACCTCCGGGGCCGACTCGGTCAAGACGAACTGGGGCTCCTTCTCCTCGGGCACTGTGAGATCGACCACGTAGAAGATCGGCTGGTAGAAGCCGTAGCCGACCCCGATGCGCTCGGCGAGCCAGTCCTTGAAGGGGACCGGCATGGAGAATCCCATGTAGACGCCGTCGGTGAAGTTGCCGTGCACCGGCTCGCCGTTGACGTGGTAGTTCTGCTTGAGGAACTGCCAGCCGGCGCCCACGCGGGTCTTCTTGACCGCCAGGATGCCGGCCGGATTGTAGTAGGATGAGGTGAAGTCGTCGGCCACGGCGGTGAAGGCCCCGCCCATGGCCACCGGCCGCGGGCCGAATCCGAAGGTCCGGAACATGTTCGCCGAGGCCGGGGCGGCGGCCGCGACGACGAGCACCGTTAAGAGGGTGAGGATTGGAATCCGCTGGGCTCTGGGTTTCAGAATTTTGCTATCCCTCTGCGTAAAAGGACTTATCGCCCTTCGGGCGGACTTTTTATCTTTGACAATTCAGACCTTACGTTATATAAATTCACCACAGAGGACACAGAGAGCACAGAGAAAGAGTGAGTTTGATTGCATTCATTCCCTCTCTGTGTCCTCTGTGATCTCTGTGGTTGAAAAATCTTTTCTAAGCTCCACCGATTTCCTTCCTCTGCGACTTTGCGTCTCTGCGTAAAAACCACAAACGGAACTAATTGGATTTCCTGGCGAATATATTTATCCTCACCCCGGGAACCGGACCGGGATCTCCGGGTATGTATCGGCCATGAAGGCTTTTTCCATTTCTCCGCCCCCCCCGGAGCGCAGCGCCTCGATGAGCCCGGCATAGGCCCCGGCCGCGTTCACCCCGGCGGCGTCGAGGGGGCTGCGCTCGGCGTTGCGCTCGAAGTCCACGTGGAGCAGGCCGAAGTGGGGCTGGTAGGAGCCCCACTCGTAGTTGTCGACGAGCGACCAGTGCAGATAGCCGATGCAGGGAGCCCCGTCGCGCATCGCTCGGAGCAGCTCGTAGAAGGTCGCCTTGAGGAACTGGTCCCGCGTGGCCCCGTCGGGGCGCGGGTAGCAGCGGCCGGCCTTGAACTTGTAGGACATACCGTTCTCGGCGATCATCATTGGCTTATCGAGCGTCCTGTACTGGAGGGCCCGCATGTAATGATAGAGCCCCGGCGGGTAGATGACCCAGTTCCACGGGTCGGCCACGAGGTTGAAGGTCCCGTTCACGAAGATCCGGTCGCGCTCCGGCAATCGAAACTGGTGCCGCGGGTAGATGTCATAGAAGTCGAAGCTCAGGTAGTCGAGCTTGCACGCCTCCTCCGAGGCATAGATGTCGTCGAGGAGCCGGCCGTAGGCGCTGAAGGGCATCTTCTCGCGGGTCTTCCGATAGAGGGTGTTCTCGAACCGGACCTTGTGCCGGCCGAGGCGCACCGCATCGACGGGAACCGGAATCTGGTCCATGGCCCGATCCCAGTGCTCGGAGCACGCGTACAGGTGGGACTCCACATCCCTCTTTTCGAGCCCGTGCTCGCGGGCCAGGAGGAGGTCGATGAAGAACTTGTCGATCGGGTACATCCGGTTCGAGCAGGTGTTGGTGGAAACCATGGGCCGGTCCCAACCCTTCTCCCGGTAGATCCGGTGGATCGCGTCGTAGGCAAGCACATGGGCATAGAACATGTTGTTGTAGGCCTCCAGTGTGCGCCGGAAGCACCTTCTCGCCTTGTGGGGGAACCGGGAGCCGGGCGTGTAGAAGCCCGCGGCGAGGAGGTTGATCTCGTTCAGGGTGACCCAGAACCGGATCGGGCGCTTCCCGAAGCGCTCGATGAGGAGCTCGTTCAGAGTCCGGACGGTGCGGTCCACGTAGGCCCCGAAGAGCCGCTTCACGAGGTGCCGGTTGAGCCAGAAGTCGATCCCCGCCCAGGCCGGGTGGATGAAGTGATGGAGCGTGATGAGCGGCTCCAGCCCCCGGTCCATCATGGCCGAGATGAGACGGGCGTACTGGAGCAAGGCCCCTTCGTTGAACTCCGGCGGCGTGAAGGTGCTCTCGTCCGACGAAAACGACGGCTGCACACGGGCCCACTCCACGCTCATGCGGTACATGTTGAAGTTCATCGTCTTCATGGTCTCGGCGTCCTGCTCGTAGTACTCGAAGGCGCGGCAGGCGTTGCCGGTCTTCTCCACCCGCTTCTTCTGCTCCCAGTCATGCCAGTTGGTCCTCGGCTCGGCCGGACCGTTGTAGCCCCCCTCGATCTGGTAGCCGGCCGTGGCCACGCCGAAATAGAACCCCTCGGGGAGACGGTACCCATCGGCGAAGAGCCTCTCGAGGTCGCTCCGGTTGTAGTGGATGTCGAACTGCATTGTCGCTCCTTTTGGGCTTGGGACTTTAGGCCTTTTTGGCTTGAGGCTTGGGGCTTGAGGCCTGGGGTTTATGCGGTCCTTATATTTACAGGGATTTACTCCGATGTGCAAGGTCGTTAGAGGAAGAACGTTCTCCGGTAAATTTGACAACATGCGGATAAGCCAGTAAAATTATATATATAACTTTTTTCAGACCCCGGGAGGCCGAGTGGAACGGATCGATCGCCCATACAGACCCCGCCTGGTCAGCATCGCCCTGATCCTCTACACCTTTGCCATCTTCTATGTCACCTGGATGCCCTTCGATTTCAAATGGGATGCCCTCAACTGGGAGCGATTCGAGAGGCACTCCGAGCGAATCCTCTTCGTCATGCTCGACGGCGAGCCGGCCTCTGTGCGCGACATCGTCTCGAACCTGCTCCTCTTCTTCCCCCTCGGGATCCTGAGCGCCTATGTGCTGGCGGGCCGCCGGAAAGAGCCCCCGTCCAGGGTCTACAATCTCCTGGCCATCATGTCCCTCTCGGGCGTCATGTCGCTCCTCATCGAGACCGTGCAGCTGGGCATTACCCACCGGGTCATGTCGATCACCGACCTCGTCCTCGATATCGGGGGCGCCACCATCGGGGGGGTGCTCGCCTGCGAGTTCAAGATCCGGTACCATCAACGCGCCAGAGAGGCCCTGAAGACACTGACCCTCGTCTCCGCTAATTTTCCCCTGTTCATCCTCTTCGCGGTTGCCTTCATCATCAAGGCGTCTTCCCCCTTCGACATCACCCGGGACCTGTACGATGTCTGGACCAAGACGGCGGCGGACAATTTCCAGGTCGTACTCTTCTCGGCACGGTTCCTTTCACTGGCGGACAATTTTTTCCTCTTCACGATCCTTTCCTTCCTCTCCTATGACGTTCTCGGGGCCACCTACCACCCCCGCGAGCAGCAGCCCTTCGTGATCACCTCGGTGGGGCTCGCCGCCGCGGCCTTCCTCGGAGAGGTGGCCAAGTGCTTCATCGTCTCCCGCATGCCGAGCCTCATCGTCTTCGGGGCCGGCCTTGCAGGGATCCTGTACGGGATCGCCTTTCACCGGTTCCTCTTCGGCGACGCGGCGGTGCGGCCCGTGAGGGCACCCCTGGACCGGTGGCGGATGCCGGGCGAGTATGCCTTCGTCCTGCCCCACTACTTTGCCATCCTCCTGCTGAGCGTCCTCTACCCGTACAACTTCACGGTCACCGACATCCTGAATCGAATCAACGACCCCATGGTCTATGTCCCCTTCTACGGGTACTTCTTCAAGTGGGATATATTCTCCCTGTCCGACTTCCTCCTCTCCCTGGCCGTGTTCCTCCCCTTCGGATATATTCTTTGCATCCTCTTCCAGGGGCCGGCCGAGTCCCGGGCCAGGGGCTATACCATCTCCATTCTAATCGGCGGAGCGATCGCCCTCCTGACCGAGACGTTCCAGATCTTTCTCCCGGGCCGATATGTGGACCTCTCCGACGTGGCCTCGGCCATGTTGGGGGTCCTGACCGGCTGTTTGGCCTGGTCCTGGCACCGCAACTACCTCCGGCTCTGGAGCAGGGAATAGGCGTGATCCACAAATCGTTCTCGTCGTCGTCCCTGATCCTCTTTTTCATTCTGGCTGTCGTCACGTTCGGCTGCGGCGGAGGAAGCGGTGACGGCGGCGCCGAGCCCGAGGTTACTCCCGAGATCCCGATCAAGCATGTGGCCCTGATCGGCCACTCCCACATCGACCTCGCCTGGAAGTGGACCTGGTGCGAGGCGGTCCAGATCTGCAAGAACACCTTTGACTCCACCCTCCGCCTCCTGGACGAGTACCCCGAGTTCCGCTTCTCCCAGAGCTCGGCCCAGGCCTACGCCTGGATGGAGACCTTTCACCCGGAGATCTTCGAGCGCATCCGGGAGAAGATCGAGGCGGGCCAGTGGGAGATCGTCGGGGGGGCCTGGGTCGAGAGCGACACGAACCTAGTGAGCGGCGAGTCGCTCGTGCGCCAGATGCTCTACGGGAAGCGCTACTTCCTCGAGACCTTCGGCGTGGACGTGAAGGTCGGCTGGCTCCCCGACGTTTTCGGCTACTCCTGGCAGCTCCCCCAGATCCTGAAGCGTTCGGGCATCGAACGGTTCGCCTATCACAAGACCACCTGGAACGACACCCACAAGCCCCGGTGCAACTTCTTCCACTGGGAGGCGCCGGACGGATCCCGCCTCTTCAGCTACCTCACGGCGGGACACTACTGCGACCCGGTCTTCCGGGGGCTCGTCGACGAGCGGTGGGCGACCATGAAGGAGCATCACCCCGACCGGAATCTCCTCCCCTACATGGTCGGCATCGGGGACCACGGGGGCGGCGTGCCCGAGATCTTCATCAACGAGGCCCGGCGTCTGGACGAGGACCCCGGCTACGACCTGACCTTCCGGCGTGCCGCCGATGTGATGGAGGAGGTCGAGACCGAGGTGGAGCGGATCGACACGATCCGGGACGAGCTCTACCTCGAGTATCACCGCGGGACCTACACCTCCAGGGCCGAGGTGAAGCGGGACAACCGGCGGGCCGAGGTCCTGGTCGAGACGGCCGAGAAGTTCGCCTCCCTGGCCTGGGACGCCTCGGCCTACCCGCGCGTCGATCTGAAGGAGGCCTGGAGGCTCACCCTGTTCAATCAGTTTCACGACATCCTGCCCGGATCGTCCATCGAGGCGGTCTACGAGGACACCCGTGAGGA
The DNA here is from genome assembly GCA_964522545.1 of uncultured Thermodesulfobacteriota bacterium. Classification (GTDB taxonomy): domain Bacteria; phylum Desulfobacterota; class DSWW01; order CAZFWM01; family CAZFWM01; genus CAZFWM01. Next base: position 3,553 of record CAZFWM010000170.1, on the reverse strand, counting down.
TTACCAATGGATATTCGAGACCCTCGGTCCGGACGAAGCGGGCTCGGTCCTCGACGAGGCATTCTCCCTGCTGGCCGGAGAGATCGACACCCTCCTTCCCGGGGAGCCCACGGCCACACCCCTGGTCCTCTTCAACCCGCTCTCCTGGGAGCGGGACGCCTTCGTGACAGTGGAGGCCGGGGAGGAAGCGGCCCGGGTGCTCGATCCGGAGGGCGGGGCTGTCCCCTTCCAGCAGGACGAGGCGGGGCTGAGCTTTCTGGCCCGGGACGTTCCGTCCCTCGGCTATGCGGTCTATTTCGTCGTGCCGGGGTCGAGAGAGGGAGGCGGCGCGAGCGGGACGACGGGCGGGCAGGATGCCGGGCGGGCCGATATCGCCCGCGTCGATGCAGGCGGCGATTTCCTCCTCGAGAACGAGTTCTACCGGGTTCGGATCAACCACGGGACCGGGTGCGTGTCGGACATCCTGGACAAGAGGCTCGGCCGGGCCATCCTCGACCCGGGGCGAGAGGGGAACCTCTTACAGATCTTCGGCGACCACGAACCGAGCTTCCCTGCATGGAACATCCAATACCTCTGGGGGCCTGCCTACCTGAACAACGGACCCCTCGACGAACTCGCCGGGATCGAGATCGCGCGCAACGGGGCCCTTGAGGGCACGGTCCGGGTGCGACGCCTCGCCTCGACCGGCTCCGGGTCCGCCTACACCCAGAATATCACGCTTCGGGCCGGGGTCCCCCTGGTCCTGTTCAACACGCACGTGGACTGGCACGAGCGCTACACCCTGCTCAAGGTCGGCTTTACCTTCGACCTGGCCAACTACGAGATGCGGGGCGTCTACGAGATCCCCTACGGCGTGATCGACCGGTACCACGACGGGACCAAGGCAAACTGGGAGGTGCCGGCCCTCCACTGGGTCGATGTGCCGGAGAGGTCGACCGGCTGCGGCGTGACCCTGCTCAACGACCGCAAGTACGGCTTCGACATGCACGCCGCCCATGGCGGCGGAAACCTCAACGAGCTCCGCATGACCCTTCTCAAGAGCTCCCCCTGCCCGGCCAACAAGCTCCTGAGTGGCGGCGGCCCCATCACCGACGTGGGGGAGTTCGAGGTGAACTATGCCCTACACCCCCATGCGGGCACGTGGGCCGAGGCCGATCTTCCGAGGCTGGGCGACGAGTTCAACGTCCCGGTCTTCGTCGTGCGGGCGGACTCGCACGGGGGGACCATGACCCGGGCCTTTTCTTTCATGGAGGTGAGCCCGGAGAACGTGGCGGTCACGGTGCTGAAGCGGCCCGAGGACCCCGGCGGCGAGGCCTTCGTGGTGAGGCTCGTGGAGAGGCACGGCCTGGCCGTGGCGGCTGAGGTGAGATTTCCCGGCCTCCCGGTCGCACGTGTTCAAGAGGTTGACCTCATCGAACGGGACCTAGGCGGCCCGCCCCTCCAGCTCACCGCCGGGAGAGACGGATTCGTCACCCCCATCAGCCCCTACGAGATCCGAACCTTCCGCGTCGAGATCGAGTAGGGGCGCGATTCATCGCGCCCAAGGGTTCGATGAATCGAACCCCTACTTAAATAGATGACAGAGGAGCAATCCACGTGAGTAAAAACAGAAGGAGCCCGAACATGCTCATACCGACGATCATCCTGGGAGTTTTCGCCCTCACCCTCATCCTCATCGGATACTCCAGGGGAGGAGGGCTGGCGGTCACAGGCATCAAGGCGGGGCTCGCATTATTCGTCCAGATCCTGCCCCTGCTGCTCTTCGCCCTTATCGGGGCCGGGATGGTTCAGGTCCTCCTGTCCGGAGAGGCCATGTCGAACTGGGTGGGGGCCGAATCCGGGATGCGGGGTATCCTCCTCGGGACCGTGGCCGGCGGACTGACCCCCGGAGGTCCGTACGTCAGCCTGCCCATCACGGCCGGGCTCCTGCACTCCGGGGCCAGCGTGGGGACCATGATCGCCTTTCTCACCGGATGGTCCCTGTGGTCCATCAGCCGCCTGCCCATGGACGTGGGCATAATCGGCTGGAAGCTCTCGCTCATCCGCCTCTCGTGCACCTTTTTCTTCCCGCCCATAGCCGGGCTGCTCGCCCAGGCATTTTTCGGACGGAACGGTTGAGGCATCACATGATGACCGGACCCGGAGCGCAATCAATTCTCACCGGCTACAAGCCGTTGGAGTAACTCGGGATTATTTTGTCCTCATGATCCAGATGACGGACATATTGATGGGGCGTACTTTCCTGGCCTCGACGGTTACTGACGTGTACCCTAAGCCATTTTGGACTATGGTCTCACCAACCGGCGTGTACCCGTCCGCATTGGAGACTCCCAAATAGATCCGGCTGGAACCTGTTAAATAACCCGGATAATTATTTACCGTGGTGGCGTTCTGTTCCGTGCCCGACGTGCTGCTTCCCCTCAAGAACCTTCCACCTCCATTCAAATTGGGGATCGCCTGACCATTCAACAGGCTGTCAGGGTCGCTCAGGGTCTGCCCGTTGCACTCGACCCAGCCATCCGGCAGGGCGGGGACTCCCCCCAGATTTTTGTGCCAGGCTATGATCGAGCCGATCGGCATGATTCCAAAACCATCTATGGCCCCACCCACGGTCGCGTCGCCGCTGACGTCCAGGTCCGGCAGGGTCCCCACGTCGTCGGCCGTGTCCGCGCGCCTCGCGTAGGGTACCGAGGTGAACTTCCTCCGGGGCGTGAGCATGGTCCCTTCCACGATCACCTGGAGGTAGAGCGTATCGTAGCTCGTCGGGATCGGGTTCAAGGCAGTACCGAGATAGGCCACATAGACCCCCTGGCCATTCGGCGTTACGCCCTGGACCTCGGACCAGACGGGCGATCCGCCGGTGGCATTTTCATAGAGCTGGAAGGTGATGGTCGTTGTGGAAGTGACGGGCTGTCCGCTCTGGATGAGCCGGCCCATGAAGGAGATTTCGTCGGGCACGCCGGCTAGGGCCGGTGCTGTCAGCAAAAGAGCCAGACTCACTGCCAGTACGATCGATTTCGTCTTCATGTTGTTTTCCTTCTCATTTATAGGGCGGCCCGTGGCCGCCGTTATGATTGCATTCCGTATGGGTCGGCGGGCATGGCCCGCCCTATCGGCCGATGGCCACCCCCAAAAAGCAGGTCGAGGCCTGTTCGGTGTGGGCCCGGATCATGGCGTTTCCGTTGATGATCGGCATGGTCGATAGCGATTTGTAGCTCTGCCCCCCGTCGACCGAGGCATAGGAATGGCCGGCCCCCGAGAGGTCGATCCCGATGGTGTAGTTCCTCTCGGCCCGGTTGGCCACGGCCACGAAAAAGGCCGCTCCGGGAACCTCCCCCGCATTGAGCGCCGGGCATCCGGGCGCCGCCACCTCCTGGAACCCTCCGCTCCCCAGCACTACCGCCGTGCGCCACACCTCCATGGAGGACTCAGGCACGGCCGCCAGGCCGCTCGGGTCCTCGTAAATGATCACCTCGACCGCGTCCCCGGCCGCGGCATCGCTCGTGTAGAAGCTGATCTTACTCAGCGTGATCGCGCTCACCGTGGCAAAACG
>CAZFWM010000169.1:0-15619 GCA_964522545.1 uncultured Thermodesulfobacteriota bacterium | reverse complement strand
CATGATTCACGCAATAGTTGCGGAACAGCGTGATGGGGAACTCGAGAGTCGCCAGCGTCACGACGGTAAGAAAATCCTCGCCCCCGTCTCGAAACCGGAAGAAATTTCGAAATCCCTCTCGATGACGCAGCCCCGAGCACAACGCCATCAATAAAAGATTTTTTATACAGCGACGCTGATCGCTGACCCGGAGCATGGAGGTGCTCGTGAAGCCGTCAAGCAGATAAAAGCGTGGAATCACCGGATAGCGCGTCACGGCCATGGACCCATGACACGCGGGGCTCACCGGTTCCTCATGGTTCCAACGATCGAGTCGGCAGATGAGCTCCACCACCTCTCTCTTATCATCGGCCTTGAGGCCTCTAAGGTTGGTGGAAGTTCCGATCGGCATCAAGTGGAAGGCCGCATTGTAGAGCGGTCCATGTATCTGGAACAGGGCCTCGAAAAGTTTTGTGACAATCTCGCGGATGGCGACAGCGAGAGGGAAAAGGCTCCTGCGGTAAAAGTCCTCCTCCAGAGAGCCTACAACCCACAGGTCGACAAAAACATTGAACGATTCTTCCTCCCTTGCATCCATAACCGGATGAAGGTGACTATGGAAAAGATTTTGGATGGCGCCATGGACCTTGGCCAGGTATTTTGAGGTCTCCGGAGAGATTCGATTGTTCGGGTCTGTCATCTCTCCTTGAAGGGCCCGCGGCGTTGGAACCGGAATCACCTCGAGGCCAGAAATTTGAAGTTGCTCGATCCCCTGGTTTTGTTCCGATACGATAGCTAGAGACCCCAGGGATCGTGCAGAAACCTCTCTCGCCACGGGATCGTCATGCAGATCCTGTAGGAGATCTGTGACGATTTCCAAACCCTCGTCGCCAAGACCTACGACGAGAGTGATCGATCTAGGACTTGTTTCCACGGGGCCACCTTGGGGGGTCTGATCAAATCCTCGAGAATCTTCCATCCTTCATTGACGGCTGTCTCCGGATCGCTCCCGAGCCCCAAGCTCCGTTGGCGGTCTCGGAGAAAGCGGCGGATCAGGGAAGGACCACCGGCTATAAAGGGAAGGGGTCGGCGCAGGTCGGGCGGGACCTCTTCCCACAGCGTACGAAGGCCATCAAGGCGCTTCGGGTCGGACAACCCTTCGAAATCGTCGTTTCGACCGAAGAAACTCCATGGGAGCCTCTTCTCAAGGCTCAAGGCCACAATCCCCTCTATCCTCTCCTTCTGATGATTTAGGCCTGTTGAGCCTTCTCTTTTTCTTCCAGAGGAATCCTCCTCCCGCAACCATTGAATGCAACCATTCGTGTCCCACCGAAGGGATCCGATCGACCGGGCGACAAGAAGATCCTTGATGACGGAGCCGACCCGTCGCAGAAGAGGAAGCACCTCACCTCCTCTGTGACTGTTCGCACCGGGATTCCATACAACCCGTTCCTTCTGCGCGCCCGCCATGGCCCGGCCGGCGCCTTCGGACCGTTCCCATGCCCTGGCGGCTTCTTGGAAAACATCGAAGCTATTGAGGCCCACGGCGTTACTCCACGCAAAGGCGCGAGCGAGCCGGATCGGGGGATTCAGGGAAGGGCCGGAAAGGGTATCCCTCTCTGTACTCATGGCATCAATCGAGGCCGGAAGAACAGAACGAAGTAAATCCGGAGGCAGCACTTCGTCATCATAGGAGCAAAAAGCCACCCGCTTGGATAAGGCCCGGCCGGCAGCCGGATGAACGCGCAATTCCAACATCCGGGAAAAATTCCGAACGTTTTCTTCAGCCAGCTCCTCTCCTGCACGATCATAGCTCATGCGCAGCACGGGGGGGACATCATCAAAGGTCTCGATGGTCCCGAGATACCTCCAGTATGACGGCTCCCACCTTCCGTCTCGACGAAGTTGAAAGAGCGTGCGTGCGCATTGAAGACGAGTGTTCCATTCGGCAACGGTCAGCTGTTCAACAGGGGACAGGACCGAATCCAGCGCCTGCACAGGATCTTCATGCCCTCCCGCCTGCAGCTCATCCATGGCCCTGCGCCAGGCTCCGGACCAATCCTCTACGCCTATATCCAGGCGAAGAACAACATCGATAAGGTTCTCCTTATCCGATGGAGCGATTGAAATCGATTCAGGGGCATCATTCGCGAGCTCCTTGACTTTTTGCAGAGATTCCCAGCAGGCAAGAGTTCGCTCCAGACGCTCGCGGGCGGCATCCAGAAAATGCCGGCGCATCGGTGCTTCCAGCTTCCGCACTAAATGATACCAGGTGTCTTCCAGAGATTTGATACTATCTTGCTCTCTATCATCCTCCCTTTCCAGAATGGATTGCGCCTCGCCCTTTGCCTCCTTCCCCAGTTCGTCCGGCTCCGGGATGTCTCCCTCTCCCGCCAGGCGCAAGCGTGAGCGTAGCTCTTCTATTTTTAATTCCAGGAATGGACCGAAGGCTTCGCTCTCTGTCTGGATGGCCTCCAGGGGCCCCGGCCAGGGATTTTGCGCCAGCACGTTGTCGGCATCCTCCAGAAAGCTTCGCGCGAGTTCGGCAAGGGCGTGTCCGGATTTCTCCCAGGCATCCAGTAAGCCCTCTGTCTCCTCTTCTCCTTCTCCCTCGCCCGGTTCGGGGGCCGCGGACATCGCCGTTTCCATGAGCCATGTCCGAAGGGGGGCTTTCACCGCCTGTTCGATCTCCGCATTCCATCCCCCTCCCGACCACACGCGATCCGTCAGGTAAAGCTCCATCCGATCAAGCCTGTCGTACCAAGTGGGCATTTTCCGAAAGGAATCGGCGCGCATCCCCCATATCGGCTCCCAGAGCGACTCGGCCTCGGAGGATGCTTGCCCCGCTGCGCGACCGGGGAGCCCGACGCTCAACCACGCAGCGCCCCGGAGGCGAACGTACTGGATGAGTGCCGCTGGATTTCGGTCGAGGTGGGCCTCGCCGACGGCGTGAAAGACATGCGGATAGGCACGCTCCGTCTGAACCGGATTGTCCGTCGCCGTCAGGTCCGAGGCCTGTGAAAAACCGACCTCCAGAATGCCTCCGAGAATATCCATGAGGGATTCCCATTCGACGGGCAAACCGGTCACCGAAGTCGGCTCTCCGAGGACGAACCACGTAACAGGGCTCGCCCAGGGTTCGCCCAGGGCCCACAGGATCTCGCGCAGACCCATGTAGGCCTTCGCGAAACGAGAGGTGCGATCAGGATTCTCGCCCAACGACTCCAGCTTGCCGGATGGCGGAAATAGCCAGACTCGAATGTTCGAGGGGCCTTCCTTCTCCTCGAGAATCTGAATCATTGAGGGCAACAAGGAGACCGCGGCCCAATCTTCCGGGCGCAGAACAACGTCGCTGACAGGCACCTGAAGTCCCGACTCCTCATAAGGCGAATAATCGGTCCATTCGGGCCGGAGCGGTGTTTGAACAGTGGAGAGGCCTGATGGAAATCCGCGCCCTTCCTTGAACCAAACCTCAAGGGGAATCGTCGCGCGGTACGCAAGAGGCAGGGTTCGCACGACGCTCTCCGGATCAGCCCCCTCTCGGCTCTTTTCTGGCTGCGTTCCTTCTTGTTTCCTCTTCCCTTCCCCCGGCTCTCCCTCGGCAATCGGAGTGGGAATCCAGTGTTCAAAAATACAGGAGGTCGCGACCGGCTCTGTTTCCCCGATTCGCTCAACAAAGCGATCGAGGTCTGTCCCCGCATCACCCAAAGCGACGACACGGATCTTTGCGGCCATTTCAGAAGATTCTATGGTTGATGAAGGCCGGGGCATCAGGAATCCCCTCCCGAAATCCTACTCATCCTCAAGACGATTCGTCTCCCCACTTGGTTTTGCCTCTTTTTCCGGATTACTCTTCCCGCCCTGCGATCCGGCCGAGGCCTTTCTCTGTTTGCCGCCTGTTCCGGGGCCGCCCCCTTTCCCTCCACGCCCCCCCTTATCCTCCCCGGCGAGATCGGGGCCGAGAAGCCGGCCAAGCCGCGGTTCCTTATCCCTTTTTTGTTGTTCATCCTTTTGAGCATCCAGCCACTTGGTCAGGTCCTCGAGAAGATCGGCTGTTTCCACCACATCTTTGCTCGGCTCCCCCTCCCTTTGCCACACATCCGGCTCCACCGCGGCGGCGAATACTTCATGGAGTTCATTCAAACGCTTACGAGGCAGCAGATCATCCCCCACTCTCTTCTTGATGAGTTCGATCGCCGGCGGGCTCATCTGGATAACCCGCACGGCTTTGCGCAGGGAAGTCCCTAAAAATACCTTCTCCCGATCTTCCGGGTTATCCAGTTTGCCGGGCGGAACAAAGAACCCTTCCTCCTCGCCCCAGGCGATCTCTTCCTGGTACAGCAGGGTCAGGAATTGATGCAAAATCTCGAAACTCCCCTTGTCGGCCTGCGTGCGGGTCTCGACCGCCTCATCGGGCTCCAGGCTCCACGGAAGGTCCACGGGATCGGCGTCCGGTTCGTCCGGCTCCCAGTTCTTATCGATGTGCAGAGGATACTGGCGACCCCCATAAGGGTTGAGCCAGTTGCGTTCGTCCTGCCTTCGGTTGTAGGCCTCCTTCAACTGCTGCCGCACATTGTGGAAGGTAAAGAGCGGAACCCCGAGCAGAGCTTGGTAAAAGATGACCCGCTTTGCGCTCTCCGCGCTCCCCCAGTGATTGTCGATGACCTCGGGTTTGATCTTTCTCACGATGGAGGGGAAGTGATCCGGTCGTTTGTCCGGTTCTTTCTCCGGTTTCCCGTAGAGGCTCTGGTCATAGGCCATAATCGCCTGTTTGCAGGCAAAGTCCATCACCTCATTGCTGTTCATGTCGATGTTGGCCAGGATTCCGCTGGTGCGTATGCATTTATTCAGCTTCACCTCCAGGTAGGCTGCCGTATATCGGTCCAGTTCGGCTCGGAAGGCCATCACCGAGGCGACACGGCTCTGCGGATCATCTCGATAGAGGGAATAGACCTCCTTGACATCCGAGAATCGGCCCGTGGTTTCCAAGTGGTCTACATAGCAGAGCTCCGCTTCGATCCGCAGTGCCTGGTCGATCAGAAGCCCCCGCTTTCCGCGCTCATCACCGCTGCGATGCTGTCCGATTATGACATCGTGCAATTTATTCCGGCTGAGTTTAAGAACATGCTCTTTGATCGCTTCCGCGATATCCTCGGGTCGTTGAGCGAGTTGCTCGTCCAGAAATGCATCGGTCAGGATCCGGACCACTTCTTCCGAGGAAAGGCGGCGCTGTTGGGCGATATAGAGATCATAGTATTTGTCCCAGAGTCTTTCTCCCTGGAGGTTTTGAAGGATCTCCACGTCCACCACGAACCGGTTCGCCTCCTCCCCCGCTTCTTTCAGATAGTTATCGACATCGGTCTGGATATCGAGCCGTTTCTGGGTGGCAATGCGGTTGAAAGTCCGCAAGGTGTCCAGGAATCGGTCGATCGGAGCGAGAATCGTTTTGCAAAGGCCCTTCAGACCTTCAAGGAAATAATAGGATTGGGTTGTGTCGACCCATTCGTCCCGGCGGGAGATAAAAATATTGTTCCATGCATCAAGAAACTTCTGGTGCTCGTCGCGACCGCCCATCTTCGACACGGTCCCTTCCACGAATGTTACTTTGGATTCAATACGTAGTTTCTCCATTTTCCCGGGACCCAGGTCATCGAAATTTTGATTTTTTATCCGGTCCAGTACCTTTTTCGCCTTATTTACTACTTCCGGAACCAATCCTTTCTGCTGCTGAACCAGCTCTGCCGCTTCATGAAGAAACTGGAGCTCTTCTCTCAGAGCAATGAAATAAAGCCGCAAGGTGAGGAGATCGACGTCTTCCTCCTTGCCCTCTTCATGGATAAGTTGTTTGATGGCCTTTGTCGTCCCATAGGTGTTTCGCACGTCGGACAGAAAGCGACGCACTCCGACAATGAGGTCCTCGCTCCAGTTTTTCAGGCGAACCGCGTGCTCAACGATGACCTCATCGACGACCGAGGGGTTGCTCTTCCGGACGACCTGGGGCGGGCCTTCCGGGGCCAAGGGGGACCGCAGGGCCTCATCGAGGAGATGAATGAGCCCGTTCGGACCGAATATCACTTCCTGGGTGATTTTCCGCCAACCCGAATATACGAGTCGTTGATCCTGTTCCTCCTCGGGTAGGTCCTCTTCAGCATCCTCCCCCTCTGCGCCCTCTGAAACAGCCGTGGTCTGAATGTCATAGAGAACCGACGACACCACGGTGCGGGCGGCGCTCTGCATCAGCTCGGAATCGATGGTGGGCCATTCACTACTGCCCTCCGTCTCACTCTGTCCCTCCTGCTCATCGATTTTCCTCCAGACCATATCGAGCATAGCTTTTCGCTCATCATCCCCCAGAAGGGCCGGCGCCCGTCCTAAACTGTCCTTATGGGTTCCGGTGAGACGGAACATGCGATAGATTGACCCAAGGGCGGCCGCTGTGGATGTTTCTACCTTGCTTTTGGTATCAGACCGATAAGTATGCTCTGCAACGATATAACGAATATAGGCCATATCGAGATGCCGGTTTCGCGTCCTTTCGTCGAGGTGTTCCCACGCCGTCTCCTCTTCTTCGCTCGGGAAACGCTGGTTGTCCGATGTGCGAAAGGTGCTTACGAAATAATCTTTGAAGACCTGTTCGGCCTGCCTCAGACTGCAATATCGCAAAATATCCCGGTCCGGGAGCACGAGGACCGAGCAGCCGAAGGATCCATAAAAGACGGAGTAGAGCCCCGCGGCGAACCGCTTCTGGTTCTTCTCATAGTTGTCGAAGTCGGAATCCTTCTTGGCGAAAATGGGGCTGAACATCTGCAGATAGATTCCGTCCGCCACGACATCCCGGAACTCCTGCCCGACGGAGAGATCGGGTGGCGTATCGATGACGTACACGAAATCAAATGGCGCCTCGGTTATATCGGTCTGGGAAGCATGGGGGTGATACACAAAGGAGCGCCGGTTTTTTGTTGGGTCGCGCTCATCGCTGGTGATCTTCAGCTTCATCAGGTGCTCGATCTCCTTGAGCGTTGAATAGCCGTTGCACAGCACATCGAGCTGCTGTCGGTTGTTGCGAATCACGTCGAGGAAGAGGGTCGGGAGCATGGCGACTCCCGTAATGTTGGCCTTCAGGCCGAACTGTTCCGCCAGGTGTCGCATGAGGTATGTCACCGTAAGGACCGAACCCGATCCGGTCCCTCCCGCCACGGAGAAGTAGAGAAACACACGTACTTCTTTGGTCCGTGTGTCCACATTGGGAATTTTATAGTGTAAGGTTTGGGAGATCGCTCGGCTGATCCGCGAAATCAGATCCGTGGACTCCAGGGCGTTGTAGATGCTGAGCCGGCTCTCGATTCGAATCTGTCCCGCTCCCGCCCCCCGGGACGATCGAAAATTGTACCAGGGATGCAGCCATTGAACGACCCTGGGATCGGGTTCATTCGCCTCCTGGCCCAGGTTCCCTTTCTTCATCGACGCGTAGATCCCCTTGTCGAAGCCGGAGATGATGAACTTGTGGGCCAGGGGGACGTTGGGGCAATCGTCGACCATGGCCCGGTCCGTGTCGATGATGAAGAACTGGCAGATCTCCCCGATCTGGTCCCAGTCGGCTGAATCCTTGAGAATTCCGGCGATCCGATCGACGATCGTGGCTCCGGCTCCGCCGAGCCCCAGAAAGAGCGGGGGCATGTGGGTGGGAAGTGTATAGTCTTCTTTTGCCATCTCGGATACCCCCCTGTCCTGAATTCGGGTTCGTTATGGATCTTGGTGCGTTTCGGATCGAATTTTTTCCGTTTATTATAATTGATACGTAAGAGTCATTCTTCCTTCTCTAATCTTGATTTCATCCCCTTGCTGCCTCCAGTGATATTTTTTCCCGGCTACTTTAATTCCTTGTAAAGGAGCAAAGTATTTATTTCCGAAAACCTTCACCACTCGAATCTTACGCCCCACCGGTAGATTGGGACGCCAGGTGGCTCCCAGCCAGATGCTGAATAAGAGGCCATCCAGTACGAAGGCCTTCAAGATCCATCGGAAACGATCGCGGCTGCTCAGTGCCTGGCTCTTTTCTTCCAGTAAATAATCCTGAACAAGAGGCTTGATCGGCGGCTGATCCCACGTACAAATCACCCAGGCGACGCGGAGAAAGTTGAAAAAGCTCAGCACCATGTAAATGGGGAGTGAAAGCAAACGCGGAATCAACGGGATCCGGTAGATCCCCAAAGGTCCGGGATAGAAATACTGCGTAAAGGGCTTGATGCCTCTTCCTTTTGTATCTTGACGCAACTTGATCCTGCGTGAATAGCCGTAGAATCCCCAGAAGAAGAGTCCCTTGAGGAGTTTCAGTGCAATATAGAGCTCCAAAGGGAGCCAGAAGGGCATGAAGCCCCATACTCTCGGGAGGCGAAGGACCGTTCCGTTGATGGCGAGCTCGGTATCACCGGAGACTTCACGCCCGGATGAACTGCGGATGGGGATCGTTATCGCGCCAATGTTTCCTCCGGGGCTCGAGCGAGCCGCTTCGAAACAGATCCTGGCACGATAGTTATCGTCGATCGTAAACAGGGCATCGCCGTCTTCATTCACCACGCAGGTTTCATACTTCTCCTCCAACTCCGAATTGTCCAGAATGAAGGTCACGCCGCGAGCCTGCCGGGCGGATCCGCTGAAATCGACCCAGGCACACCGTCTTCGCTCACCCGGCGTCCAGAGGGAGACCAGGGAATTGACACCGGCCCCCAAGGTTTCGATGAAGATATCGGTCCATGGAATGAGGCTTCCGAAATCGGCTGTATTGCTTTGTTGGAGATGGATATCTTTGACCCCTTTGAAGGTCAGATAGACCCGCCGAGTGAGCCAATCATCGTTGCTGATCGATAGCCGGATGTTGATTCGCTCCTCCGTCTCCGGAAAGAAATCATAGATCATTCGATACTTTTCATCGGGGGCCACTTTCTCATCGACCAATATCTTTCCGTTCCGATCACGGGCCGTGAAGCGATAGGTTGTCCCGGCGAAGATCTCGGGGTCCTTGATGATCTCACCCTTACTGTTCACAAGCCGTGCCTCGAAGCGGTTCCCCTCCCCGATCCAGCCTTCTCTATCTTTTTCTCCGATCACCTCGAGATAGAGATCATAATTCTGGATCAGAAGGGCCTTTACCTCGGCATACGGAGATTTTGTAAGGCAGGCACGCCACTTCCCCGCTCGAGGGTGGGGGATGCGCAAGATTGTATAGCGGTTTTCCTGGCCGGGCGCCCCTTTGCTCTTGTCGTCGACTCGACAAATCCCGGCTTGCATGCACTGTCCGGATATCTTCGCTCGCGTATCTGCCGAGTCTATGGAGCGACCATCTTCCCATACTTTCCATTTCGTCTCACGCGGCTCTTGGAAACGAAGCTGGACCTCCGGGCTCCCATTCGGAATGAGAAAGATCAGCTCCTTCACATGGGGGCGCACCAAAAAGGTGTGGGGATTATCCATGAAAAATTGGATGGGCTCGGCTCGGGTTTCCAAAATGCGTGAAAAGACCGTGGCGAATCGATCCACGAGATCCTGGGGCCGGGCAACCGTGAGGACATCTCCTCCGCTCGCTTCCGCCAAAGGATCGAATTGGTCGTGACGGGCCGTGCCGAGAGACATGCCGAAGAATCGAACCCCGTGCTCGCGCAGCTCCGGAATTCTCTCCCTTAGAAGCCTCACCTCCTCCATGTGATTATCCGAGTGGTCCTGCCCGTCATTGTATCGATCCGTATCCCCATCGCTGAAATAGACGATGGCACGGCTTCCCATCGCCTGCGGGTGGGTGACTTTTCGTATGGCTTTTTCCAGCGGTTCCTGAAATACGGTGAATAGACTGTTATAGGGAATCCCTTCGACGCGCGTTTTCAAATCAGCCGCCGGAAGGGGGCCGATGACATCCGTGTCGGAAGAAGCCCACTGATTGAAAGTAATCGGGGCTCTTCTTCGTCTCAACGGACCGCGCCTGTCGCCCGGGACGTTTTTTTCCGGAAATTGGATCACGTACAACCGGTCCTGTTGCTCCATAAGGTCCGCGAATATTTTGGTCGCATAGATCGCCATCCGATTCGGATCGTTTCTCTTCATGCTCCCCGAGGTATCGAGCACAAGGGCAAGATCACGCGCTTCCGGGCGAAAATCCGATCGGACTACCGGTTCAGGTTCCTTCTGACAAGAGACGATCGTGGCCGCTGAAGCAACGAGGGCCAGCGCCAAGAGATGGGTGATCCGATTCCTATACAGAGATCCGATTGGGGCTTTCACATCTTTCCCTCGCGTCGATCGATTTCAAGCTGGAATCCCAGCTTGGCCAGCCGCTCCCATCGACTTATTAAAGGAGGATGAGTCGCATCGATGTTCTTGAAAAAGGTCCGGATCGCAGAGATCGAGCCCTTGGGTTGCTCCGCGTGCCCAATGACCACAGCCGTTGTGTATCGGTCCCATCGCGATGGTTTCATGACCTGTCGGCCGATTTGACGGATTCTGCTCTCCGGCTCTTTTTTTTCTTCCTCAATGATCCGCTCAACGCCGATCTGGAAGTTTGCCAGAGCCATCAATGCGGTCAGTATTTCATCCGCTGAGCCCATCAACTTCATTGCAAAGGCGTCCGCCACATATTCACGCAACTGTCCCTGGAGACGGTCGGTCATTTGAGAGCCACGGAACAAGAAAAGAATGGGCAAAAAGGAACAGCCGATCAGAGCCATGGCGATGAAGTAGAGCAAGCCTCCGATGAACGGAATAAAAAGGAGTATGGTGGCCAGAGCGGCAATCAGCCTGTAGAGCAACAGAATAGGGAAGTAACAGAAATTAAGGAGACGCATCAAACCGCCGATCACCACGGCGGCCTTGAAATCACCACTTTCCACATGGCCAAGCTCATGGGCCAGAATGCCTGCTCGGTCGCTATCGGTTAACCCGGCCAATGCAGTCCCAGCCGTGATTGTCGCCAGAGCGGAGACCAGAAGATCCGCTGAAAAGACGACTCGAACATTGTCGCTTGTTGCCCCGTACGTGCACGCATTCTGCGTGATCAAAGGGGACCAAAATATGTCCACCTGGTTCGCCACCGCCGCTCGTGAATGCCATCGTTTTGCTCTTCGACGCAACATATCGAGTGCCCGGTTCAATTCGGCGGCATCCTGTTGACTCAGGCTCTCGTCATTCGGCAGGGGATCACCCGGCTCGGCCTTCCTCCGGATATCGAGGGCACGGTCAAGGCGTTTCGGTTCCAGATAGAGCCTGAGAATGGCGTTGAGGATAGCGAAGACAAGCGATCCCAGGACCGTCCATTCGACCCGACTCAGTCCCAGGCGATCCTCGGGGGGCAGGAATTGAACAAAATAGTGATCGATAAGAAGTGCAATCAAGCTGACAGTATAGGTCACGGTGACCAGAATGACGGAAATCGCTAGTACAGTCGCTGCTTTCCGACCGCAAACCGTAACGAACCAGCTTTTTTCGAATTCTCCCAAGACGGCTTTTAACTCCTAGTTTATTTGATAGTCACATTAATCCTTTCGAAAAATTTATTCAATTCCTTTTCAAGAATTTATTCAATTAATTTTGAAGAACTCGATTAAAAGCCCCGGCCGACACAGGTTGGCCCACCGGATCGTCGTTTTCAGGAAGGACGCCTCCGTGGCGTCCATTATCGGCCCAACCAATCGATCACTCTTTGCCCTCCACACATCGGTAGGCCCGATTCTTCCACAGTTGACCGGGTCCCCAAAAGGAGCGGCAGGTTAATTTATCGGTACACCCATCCCACGTGAACCCGCGCAGCACCTTGCAGCAGGTCAGGTCGATGTTGCCTGCCGTGCGGATCCCCTGCCAGTCGCCGGGGTTGGCCTCGCACTCCTTGGAGGTGGGGCCTTGAGGATCGTGGGTCGGGCTCACCTCGTAATAACCGCTGTGGTACCAGTCCTGGACCCAGTCGGCATGAGGGCCGATCTCGATGAGGCCGGCCTGGGCGGCACTCTCCCATTCCGCCTCGGTGGGCAGTCGCCGGCCTCTTGCCCTGCAGGCCTCGTCCGCCTCGTACCAGGTCACGTTCCCCGGGCTCTGGACCTTCTCGATGAAGAAGGGATTCAGGGTGACTTCCCGGGCCGGGCTGTCGGGCATTGTACCGCCCCCCAGCGTGAAGGTTCCTTCTTGAACGCGGGTCATGCCGGCCGACGGAGCGGGCTCGGGCTCCGGAACCGGCTCCGGCTCGGAGACGGGCTCCGGGATCGGCTCCGGCTCGGGCTCGTCCACAGGCGGAGCGGGCGGGGGGGGCTCCTGCCCGACCCGTATCGGTGGAGCTTCTCTTTCCGGCTTATTTAGACGCGACACGATGATCAGGGCCGCGACGATGAAAACCGCCACAACGACGCCGTTGATGATCGGGCGGGTACGTTTTTTCCTCGGCTTCTCTTCCAGGGCGTCCTCTTCCGCGGGGGGCACGGCTGAGTCGGTTTCCGATTCCTCCGGGGCGGCCTCCTGTTCATCTTCGGGCTCCCGGGACTCATCCGGCGGCTTGTCCGGAGGCGCCTTGTCCCGCCGGGCCGATTCTTCGAGGGCCCGGTCTCTGGCCCGGATGGCCTCGAGGGTGTCCTGAAAGGTTTTGTCCATGACCGGGCCTTCGGGCGGGGCCGGCTCGCGCTTTCCGGGGCCGGTCGGAGGCTCCTCCTGAGTGCCCTCGGGCGGGCCTTCGACAGGCTTTTCGACACTTGGGGGGGAGGCTGTGACGCGCGGAGAGTACCCGGGCTCCGGAGAGCGAAAACCGCGGGCAGCGCTCTCAGTACTGGCCTCTTTCCCGGCCACGGCGGCATCGAGGGCCTGGAGAAACCTCTTTGCCGTCTGAAAGCGTTCTTCCTGGTCGTGGCTCATGGCCCTCATGATGACGTTCGAAAAACTCTCGGAGATGCCGGGATCTATGCTCCGAGGCGCGGGAGGCGGCGTCTTCCGCGAGAGGACCTCGAGAAATTCCTCGGCTGACCCGTAGAGGAACGGCGCCTTGCCGGTGGCCATCTCGTACATGACCGCTCCGAGGGAGTAGATGTCCGCCCTCGGATCGACGTCGGCCGCTTCCCCTAGCCGCTCCGGCGACATATAGGCCAGAGTGCCGCGCCGGGCCCCGGCCGAGGCCCGCTCCGGCCCGAGACCGAGGGCCACGGCCATGCCGAAGTTCAACACCTTCACGATCTTCTCACTACCGGCGGCGGCGATCATGATGTTGTCGGGGCGGATATCGCCGTGGACGAGGCCGCGCTGGTGTGCGACGTCCATGGCCGACAGGAGGGGCTTGAACAGGCTGAAGGCGGCCGCTAGCGGCAGGGGGCGGGCCTGCTGGAGGAGCCACTGGTCCAGGGTCTGGCCCCGGACGTATTCCGCCACGAAGGCACAGCGGTCCCGGTCGACCAGGAACTCGTGGATTCGAGTTATGTTCCTGTGGGCGAGAGCGGCCTGGGCCTTCGCCTCCACGGCGCATCGCCTGCGGGTCTCCTCCCCTTTTGCGAGGTCGGGGTGGAGGACGGTGACCGCCACATCCCCCCCCTGCGCGGTGTCGGTCGCGCGATACACCGATCCCAGCTCGTTCTCACCGATCTGCTCCAGGATTTCGTACTTGCCTAGTTTTTCCGCCATGGTCTTCCCTCCTGGGCGCGATGAATCGCGCCCTACTCTGTTCGGTGACGATTCCATGAAAGGGCGACCGCCGGTCGCCCTTACCGTGAACCTCATTGCCCTACCGTGTTCGATGATGGTTCCGTGTAGGGGCGACCGGCGGTCGCCCTTACCGTGAACCTCGCGGCCCCACATTTTGCCGGTCCGAATCGACGCCCAGGCCGGCCTCTACTCCAGAGGAGTCACGCTGCCGCCGCTGTGGCTGAACATGAACTCCAGCATGGGTGCGAAGATCTCGTTCTCCCTGTGGCCCGGGCGGTCCACCGCCGCCACGATCACGTCCTGGTGGTTGTATCCCGGGATGTCGGCGGCCATGAACTCCACCTGCGCCATCTCCTCCAGCCGGTCCCCGTGGAGCCAGGTGATCCCGTGGGCCGCGCTGTAGGGGGCCGCCGCCGCCTCCATGTCGAGCCTGATCCTGGCCGCGAAGTACCACTCCGTGAAGTTCGAGGGCCCTTGGAACTGGAGGCGCGCGAAGTCCCGTATGTCCGTTACCTCCTCGGTCATGTCCGTGTATGTGAAGAGCCCGGTGAGGTCCCGGTAGACCGGGGCCGCCGCGTCTCCCACTTCGTCGAAGTTCACCCAGGAATACAGAGGGCCGGAGCCGGGGAACAGGGATCCCCCCGGGTCCCAGGCGATGAAGAGGCCGTCCTTGTCGATGTGCTCGATCCCCATCAGATCCCCGAGCCCGCCGGGGAACCGCTTCTTCACGACCGGGCCGCCTCGGAGAAACCCGAGGCTCGCCTGCATGATCTCCACGGGCTGGAAGTTGTCGTCCATGAACACGCCCAACAGGGCCTCATGGGTGTACCGGTAGTCCATGACATAGGGGACGCCCGTGACGAAGTGGCCCAGGTCACGCGAGTGGAGCAGGCGCATCATGAGCTCCACCTCCGGGGAGTAGGGGAGCTCTCTGAATACGGTCGCCTCCTCGTCGGGCGCCCAGGCCGCGTGCATGCCGAGCATTTCCAGAACCGCCATGACCTCCGGGGATACGCCCATGAAGAGGTCCATGCGCGGGGCTGTGCCGGCGCGCAGGGCCTCGACCTGTGCGAGATACTCGGACTCCGCCAGTGGGTCGGACGGGGGGCGGATCTCACCGTCCAGGCTGATGAGGCCCGCGCAGTTCTCGAAGCCGCCGTCCTGCTCGGTGGCCGGGTCCCCGTCGAGGTCCCACCCCGCGAACAGGGCCGTGAGCGGTCCGCCCAGGGAGTGGCCCCCCACGAAGACCGTGCGCCTGCGGTCCCCGGCGTCCGGGATCTTGGTCTCCATGATGGTGAAGAGGTCCTCCATGAGGAGCTGCAGGCCGAACTCGGCAAGGAAGGGGACGTCCGGGTCGCACAGGTAGCCCTGAAAGGTCCGGCCCTCCACCTCGCCGCCGTAGTAGTAGTAGCCCACGGCGATGTCCGGGTCGACGGCGGCCTCGGCGGCGTTCATGCCGGTGAGGTCCTCCAGGCAGTTGGGCCTTCGGTCCACGGCCCAGACCTCGAGGCTGTGGACCCCTTCGGCCTCGGCCATGGAGACGAGCTGCCGCCCCAGGTAGTCGAAGGTGCCGGCTCCGGCCATGTACCCGGGGATGAGGACCAGGATGGCGTCGACCGGCTTCGGCGCCCCGTCGGCCGTCTCCGGCCGGTAGCGGACGAACCGTATGTTGTCGCAGGCGTCCCGGTGTTCGGGCGGGATCTCGCTCGGGGCCGGGGAGAATATCAGCTCCTCCTCGACGATGACCCGCTGGGGAACCGGCTCGACCGCCGCCGGAGGATGAGGTTCCTCGGGGTGAGGGCCGGCCGGGATGTAGCAGGCCTGGACCAGGGCGGCCAGGAGAAGAAGCGAGCATGCAGGTGTCCATCGGAATTTCATGGCAGACCTCTGGAGGGACGGCTTCCACGCCGTCCGTTCAGTTAGAGCAAATGGCATCTTATGCAAAAAATCCGGGCCTGACAAGGAAACGACCGGGGCGGTTTGG
>CAZFWM010000168.1:0-15762 GCA_964522545.1 uncultured Thermodesulfobacteriota bacterium | reverse complement strand
CCAAAAGACCGTTGGAAACCTGTAACCAGCGTCGTCCTAAAATAGCCACACCCTTTTAAAATACAGCCGCCGGGAATGGCGTCGAGACCTCCCGTATCGTAAAATCCGGCGTCGAGGATAAAACTCGAATCATGTACATTTTTTAACGGCCAGTTTCTTGAGCATCTTGAGGGGCATGGGTAAAGCCCTTAATAGGAATGGGTAAAAGCCCAGTTTCATGCTTTTATGCAAACTTTTCAATCGGTCTAAGGCGATACATCCGGCCATATCTTCTGTTTGTCATGGCACAGAAATTACATCGATAGGGACATCCTCTCGTTGCCTGAATGATCCCTATTGAATACCGTTTGCTCGATATGATTCATACGATTCATCAAAGTCGATGTTTTGTATCCTGTCATCCATAAAAGTAATGGAATGTCTCTGCGGAGTAAGGGCGGCTAATATTCCAAACGTCGGAGGCACAGAGAACAACAGTTTATTAACAAAAGTAACAATGTTGCTTTTATGACTGACCGGGAATTTGAGGCCGGGTAAAATAAATGCTATCTTCATGATGAAAGAAATAAACGCTCTCTTGTTTCTTGAGTTGGTTCAGCGATCCCTGAAAAGATCTAACCGAGGTATCCAAGCCCCCTCAACTTTTGGATGATATCCTTCTGTTCTTCAGGAGAGAGTTCAAAGCCCCCCCCGTTACGATCCGTCGATTCTTCACAATACTCCAGAGGATTTCCGCGACGGAAATCCTCTGTAAAGATCTCCTCCAGGACCCTGCCATCCATGTCACGCGGAACCTTTAGACCCATCCTGTAAAGAATGGTGGGTGCAAGGTCGATGATCCTTGCGCCCTCCACACGGAGACCTTCAACAAAATGTCTCCCTTTGGCAATCAGAATACCATTCATTTTGTGAAGCCCGGTCATTTCCCGAAAATCGGAGAAGGCATTCCTGGACCGAAATCCCAGATAGCAGCGTGGGAAGTAACGTGCCTTCATTGGGAGGAAGGTGATATCCGGAGCGATTCGAGAGAGATCTCCATGATAAATTTCATCTTTGGTGAGGATCTGGGCATTGATTCTCTGGCCGGTCCTTGGATCGATGATCTCCCGGAGCCTCGAAGCGATCTCTTCACTTAGGGATGGATAATCCTCGGCGGATACACAACCGCTTGGGTATTTTCCCACGAGGTTGATATAGATATGGCCAAATCCAGGGCCGCCAAAGGCTATCGTCCTTGACCAGTCCACGTCCTTTATGGAGAGGAACGGGAGCATCTTCAGCAAAAATGGTCTGATGCGTTTGACCCATTGCAGGAGCTTCCTCAGAAAAGGCCTGGAGGGCTTGACCGATTTGTCACTTGAGGTCCCGGAAAATTTTGACCGGCCAAAAAACTTCGGAACACCAAGCTTGACCAGCCACCTCAGAATGAGATCCGATGTAAAACCTCTCTTCCATAGCAGAAACCGGAGCTTCGTTATAGGCCCCCTTTTGAGGGCGGTGTATCCCTCGCTCAGCAGCCAGGTATTCACATCGAATATACCTTGCATCGGTCCGAATCCATGGTCGGACATGACAATCAGGCTGGTATCGGAGTCCATTCGGTCAATTAATTTTCCTAGCTCGCTGTCGAACTCCTTATAATACTCGAGGATTTTGGGACCATGTTTTTCGAGTGTCCTTTCCGAAAAACGAGGGTGAGTCCTGTCGAAGATATGCCATAGCCAATGGGATATTGGGTCATTGCCATAGATATGGAGTAAAAGAAAGTCTGGATCCACTTTTTCGAGGAGATAGTGGGCCACTCGGAATTTATACTCTTGCACATCCCTGAGCTTATCTATGTAATTGTGCACTTCTGAATCGAAATTATCGAAGAGAAAGAGCGGGGGGGCGAGGAACAAAGGGTACGGACCATATTCTTTTTGAATTTCATCACCCAGAGATCGGGGATAGGTAAAATCATCCACGCTTTCGGGCGTGAGAAAATCGCTGATCAGCGTCCCATGGACCGGCTTTGGCGGATATGTAGTAGGGACATTTAATAGAACCACCCTCTTTCCCTCTTCACCCAATATCTCCCAGATGGTCTTACCCCTTCGTGCGTGGGAATGGACCGGCTGGTACCTGTAAGTCCCCTCTACTGGGTTCATGAAATCATAGATTCCGTGCCCCCCTGGATTTTTTCCGGTCATAAAGGAGGATACGGCCGGCGCCGTGAATGGAGGGACCGTTGACTCGAGATCTCCGCTTACACCCTGTTTCATCATGGACTCAAGATGAGGGAGCTCTCCCTGTTCCATCCAGGGAAGGAGACGCTCGAAGCACGCCCCGTCCATTATGATCACGAATACCTTGGGCCTCATGACTTTACACTTTTCTTGCCCTGAACCTTACTTAGTATAATATACTTTTTCGCTACCTTACTATATATCCAGTCCACTCTTGTCAATAAGATCAGGTTGGGGACGAACTCGGCATCCCTTCGCCATGGCAGGGGAAATCTATAATTGACATTGAGCGAGAAATTAATCAGAGTATTGCCAACTATCATCAGGAGGGGAACTCATGGCGAAATACCTCTTTGCGGCATGGCCGTATCCGGGCTCTCTGAATCCGCAGATCGCGGTCGCCCATGCCCTGAAAGAGCGGGGGCACGATGTCGGCTTCTACACGGGCACGCGGTCGGCCGAGCTCATCCGGGAAGAGGGATTCACCTTCTTTCCCCTCGGCAAATCCCTCGATCAGCGCATCGAGGAGCTCCTCGACTCCCCCCGCGGAATCGGCCGCGGCTGGCGGACACCGTGGGGGATCCCCGGGATTCTCAAGGCCTGGCTCCTCGACACCGTTCCGGAACAGATGAACGACCTCGATCGAATATTGGAGTCGTGGAGCCCTGACTCGATCATCTGCGAGGCGCCGATGTGGGGGCCGATCGTCATCCTCAATGAAGCGAGGGATATCCCAGTCGTGCTCCTGGAGTATGTCGCTTGCATGCTCCCGGGACCGGACGTCTCCCCTCCAGGCCTCGGTCTCCCCCCTCCCCGCAGTCTGAGCGTGCGCCTTCAGGGCCGGCTGGGCAACGTCGTGCTCGAGCTTCTGGCCATCAGGCTCCGTCGCGCCGCAGATAAAATTCGCAAAGAGTACGGATTGCCCCCCATGGAGGACACAGTGGTCGGCCTGACGGCAAAGCTGCCCCTGGTCCTGATCCCGAGCTCCCCGGAGTTCGACTACATGCGAAGCGATCTGCCGCCCAACGTCAAGTACGTCGGCCCCTGCATGTGGTACCCGTCAACGTGGAAGACATCGGACTGGCTTGACGAGCTCTCCACCGACCGGCCCCTGGTTCACGTGACCGAGGGGACCCTCTACGCGGAAGAGCCGATCGTCCTGCGGGCCGCCGTGAAGGGACTGGCCGATCTCCCCGTGCAGGTCCTCATCACCACGGGAAGCCACCGGAAGGAGAGCATGGTCGACCTCGGCAGGCAGGCGCCGAACATCCTCGTGCGGCCCATGGTCGCCCACTCGGAGCTGATGCCCCGTCTCGATCTCCTCATAAGCCACTGCGGCGGGGGCACGACGATCGCCAGGCAGGAGCGGGCGTTCAATTTTCCGCGAACCTGTGCACCCCCAGGCGGATGCGCAAGGCGGTCCAGCAGGTACTGGGTGATCCCTCCTACCGCAAGAACGCCCGGCGCATCGCCGACAGTCTCGCTCGTTATAGGGGCCCCGTGGCAGCCGCCGAGATGCTGGAGCAGGTCGCATCGGGGAGCGTCCCGGTATGAGAACAGTGCCATTGTGGACTTATAGGATGCGCTTTGCGTTCTTGTCCGGTCGGAAATACATCCTCCGGTAGACCTCCCGGACCCGGTGAATGAGAATCCCCACGACCATACCCAGGATGACGACAATGAGAGAGAGCGGGACGAGGCCGTCCGGTGCGACCTGGCCGGTGACGGCGCAGTTGTTCCACCACAGCGTGATCTCGTACATACGCGAGCGACGGGCGCCGAGGTCGGAGACCGGGATGGTCCTCTCCGGCCAGGCCCCGCCGACTTCGATCACCTCGCCGCTGATTCGCTCCACCACCCGCGGGGGCAGAAAGAGCTCGAGCTCGGGCGAGAGAGTGATGGTGGCGGAGACGGCCTCGTCCCCGTAGTTGTGGACCACCAGGAAGAAAATGCCGTCTTCGGGATCGCCGTACCGCTCGAGGGCAAGGCCCTGGTCGACGGTGGCATGGGTGAGGGGCTCCCAGCCTGCCCGGTAGAGCTCGGAGACCCGGGCATTGTGCTCCATGGAGAGGGGTATGGACGCTTCCCAGTCGAAGGGCTCCACGAATCCGGCGTCGATCTTGAACCCGGCGGCCATTCCGAATAGGAGGCAGGTCTCCTGGGTTTCGATCACGTCCTGCTCGGTGATCCCTTCCCCTTCGAAGGCCATGCCCCGGATCTTGTGATAGGCCAGGGCGCGCTTGTAGGCCTGGACCTCGGGATCGAAGTTCGCCCACCGGTCGAACCCTTTGCCGTAGGCCCCGCCGATGATGGCGCTGCCCACCTCCCCGGCGCAGATATCGATCCGGGGCAGCGCGTAGTTGGTGATTCCCAGCCCCTTCCAGTTGATCTGAATCCCCCTGTAGGGCGGCTGGTTTATATGTTCATCGAGCCAGGTCCTCATCCACCCCAGGTAGTCGTAGTGCCCCGCCACCGGGGAGAGGCCCGGGCTGTAGTCCGCCATGGAGTAGGTCAGGGAGTGGTCCGCCAGGCTCCGGATGTGTTTGTCCGTGCAGTCGACGGAGGCGGCCGCCTTGAAATTGTCGAGCTGCACCGCATCGAGGGTCGAGGGCTCCACGCCCCAGGCGGGCAGGGGATTCCCGGTGCTCTCGAAGGCGGGATAGAGGATCGAGTCCTCGGTGTATTTGTGCATTCCTTCCCCCTCGGTGCCGGCGGGGGACGGGTTGATCTTGAGCACCGCCTCCACGTGGCCCCCGCTCCAGGCCTTCTCGTCTATGTGCTTGAGAACAGGATCCCCGTTGGGTGCATCCATGATCTGCTCGGTCACATAGGTGTAGTAGTAGCTTTCCGAGGCATCGGGGCTCTGTTTCCGCTCCTCGATGATCTCGAAGAGCTCCTCCAGGGTGGGGGGAGGGATTGTCCCCGGACAGATCTCCTTGATCGTCATGTCCGCCACCGTGTACTGGACCGACATGACATCGCTCGCGTCCTCGAATGCACACTGCTCGGCACCGCTCTTTCCGATGAAGGTGTTCACGTCGAAGTAGCGGTACGGGGAAGCATCGAAGTCGGATTCGAACCAGTCGGTCCGGTCCTGGTAGCTGCTCCGGTAGCCCTGGATGATCCCACGGAATCCGTCGGCCGGGTCGAAGGGGTAGATCCGCAGGGAGAAGTCCGCCGTCGGGTGCTCGAGATCCGGGGCCACGGCGAGGTGGAAGACCACGTCCACGGCGCCCCGGACCGCGTCGTAGCGGATCAGGTTCATGGTGTCCGGCTCCAGCGGCACGACCGCGGCCAGGCCGGCCTCACCGTTGAATACTCCTCCATAGGGATAGATCGAGACCGGCAGGTAGGCCTGGACGTCGGCGGTCACGTCATAGGAGTAGGCGATCGGGTTCCCCTGTTCGATCGTCCGGGATATCGCCGCGCTGTCCGGCCAGGTCCACCCGGCCGCGTCCACGGGAACGGAGACGAGCAGGTCGAAGGAGCGCCGCCCCTCTTCACGGGCGCTGACCGTGCCGCTCACCTCGATCGAGTCCGGCAGGCCTGACCAGGTCGCCGTGACCTCGAGCGGACCCTGGGCCCCCTGGAACTCGATCTCCGAGCCGGACTGGGCCGCCGTTCCCTCCACGCGGACGATTTCGGCCGGGGACTCGAATAGCTCGATGGCGTCCGCCCAGAAGCCTTCCAGCGAGAACAAGGGGTCGAGCCGGACCGATAGGGCAACGCGCACATAGTGCCTCCCGGCGGGCACCACGAACTCTCCGCCCACCTCTTTCCACGTCCGGGCCTGCTTGGCCAGGGGGACGAGGAGCTGATAGTCCTCGGTCACGATCGTCCCCTCTTCGTCCGTCCAGAACACGCCCATGCCGCTGATGTACTGGAATCCCGGCTCATAGATCTTGCGCTGCCATTCGAAGTTCTGGGCCAGGTATCCCCGGGTGCACTTGTAGGCGCACTGGAGCCTGTAGCGCGTGCCCGGCTCGACCGGGATGACGTCGGAGATCCGCACGGCGAGCTCCCTCTGGGTCGTCACGCCCCCTGCCTGGCACAAGAGGCTCTTGGATCCCTCATAGGCCTCGTCTTCGGTCACGGTGAAATTCACCTCTGAATTCTCCGGGTGAAGAAGCCAGTCGAAAAGGCCCTCGAATCCTTCCGCGAGCAGGAAGTCCGATCCCTGGTTCGCCCCGGTCACGTCCCGAAGGGCGATCCCTCCGGGGGACGAGGAGAGGGAAAGGGGGCGGCCGTCCACGCGGACCGCGGTGATCGTCCCGTCCTCGTCGAGGTCGAGCGCAAGGCCGCCGCCGGAGACCGTGGCCGCTTGGACCGGGAGCAATGCCGGGCCGGCAAGTAGAAGAGCGATCAGAATCGGAATCAATAGGACAGGGCGGACTTTCATCGTGGTACCTCCTCTGGCGGGGGTTGGGGCGCAGATGGCCGTGTTCTTATCCTTATGAACACGTGGATAGGTCGGATGGTTGCGGTGGGGATAGGGAATAGGGTGGAGCGCTTAGTTTGTTGAATATCGAATATCGAACAAGGAACCGCAGAATGTCGAAGTAGAGTCGAGTCTTTCGTTGTACAACTTCGGCACCGAATACATAGAACCCTTCATAATTCGAAATTCCTTGTTCGTTATTCAATATTCATTTTTTTTAAAAAACGTTGGGATTTATTTTCAGCTAGAGAATCGGGGCGATCAGCTTCCCCGGGTTCATGAGGTCCTGAGGATCCAGGCGCTCCTTCACGGCCCGGATGGCCTCGATCCCGAGCTTTCCCTTCTCCTTCGCCATCCAGTCGCGGTGGTCGAGGCCGACGCCGTGGTGGTGGCTGATGGTGCCCCCCAGCCTGGCAATGGCGTCGCAGGCCGCTCTCTTCACGGGCCACCACTGCTCCACCTCCTTGCCCACGGCCAGAGGGTAGATGAAGATGAAGTAGATGCACGACCCTGCCGTGTAGGAGTGGGAGAGGTGGGCCATGACGATGGAGCGATGGCCCTGCTCTGCCAGGGCCCCTTCGATGGCGGCCTTCACCTCGTGATAGAGGTCGAGGGCCTTGTCCCATGTGATCGAGGTCTCCAGGGTGTCCGTGGCGATGCCGTGGTCGAGCATCGTGTCCCGCAGGTACGGGTGGTGGAAGCGGTCGCGCTTCCAGTTCGCCGACGGCTTGTTTCCGAGGCTCATCCCCTTGTGGCGGCGGCAGATCCGGATGGCGGCCTGTATCTCCCGGCGCACCTTGCTCGCCCGTCCCTCGGCGCCGACGATGAGGGCGGCCTTTTCGGATCCGTAGCCGATCGTGGCCAGGGCGCGCTGGCCGATTTCCACGAGCATGTTGTGGGTGCCCAAGTGCTGGTACATGTCGGTCTCAACCGAGTCGGACAGCCGCAGGTAGGAGAGATTCAGACCGGACTGGACTATCTCGCGGACCGCCTCGCACCCTTCTGCGAAGTCCTTGAACAGGACGGTCCGGATGTCGTCCATCTCGGGAACGGGGTGGACCTTGACCGTGGCGTCCACGATCAGGCCCAGGGTCCCCTCCGAGCCGGCGATGAGCTGGTCCAGGTCGGGGCCGGCGGCGGAGGCCGGCACATTGAGGGTGACCAGGTCGCCCTTGGGGGTGACGACCCTGCAGGAGGCGAGCATGTGCTCGATCTTGCCGTACTGATTGGACTGCTGTCCGGCGGACCGGGCCGCGATCCAGCCCCCGAGCGTGGAGAACTCGAAGGACTGGGGAAAGTGGCCCAGGGAGTAACCCCGGCGTTCGAGCGCCTCCTCGAGGCTGGGCCCGTAGGCTCCGGCCTCGAAGGTCGCCAGCTGTGAGATGCGATTCAGGTTCAGGAGTCGCTCCATGTGGGTCAGGTCGACCGTGGCCACAGTGCGCCCCTTGGGGTCTGCCGCATCGAGACCCCCCACCACGCTCGAGCCGCCTCCGAAGGGGATCAGGGCGATCCCTTCCTTTCCAGCGAGCTCCACCAGGGCGACCACCTCTTCGATGGTCTCGGGGTAGAGCACCACGTCGGGGGCGGCCTCCACGCGGCCCGAGCGGACGCGCACCAGGTCGTGGAAGCTCTTTCCGAAGCTGTGGACGAGTCGTTCGTAATGTTCGGTGGAGAGGTTCTTGTCGCCCATGATCCTGGCGAATTCATCCACCAGATTCTTCGAAGCCCGCGAAGACGGGAGCTTGATCTTGTTGACATCCACGGGGAGGTTGGACGGGTCCGAGAAGTCCCCTTCCAGGGTCTTGCCGAGGTACCCGAACATCTCCTTTTCATGACCTTTCAGGTCATAGCGCTTTTCGTTCCACCCCCATCCGTACCATTTGGTCTTGCGTCGATCGACCGGCATCTATTTCTCCGCATTCAGATTGTCATTGGGATCATCAGGAAATGCAAATTATCGCAACTCAGGCAAAACTGCAAGGTTGTCGGAAAGGGGCGGGAGGGGTGGACTCTATCCAATCCATACCAAACCACCGGCAACGCCGGTGGCCAATGAATAAAGAAGCGACACGGCCTGCCGTGCCGCTTCTTTATTCATCGATGATACGGGCGTATCCTATGCTCAGGTGGGCCTGGACGGCGAGATCCTCGCTGGTGAGCAATCCGTCCGGAGTGATGCTGATCGAAATGGGGATGGCGGAGTCGTCGACCACGTCGACCGGCGCCAGATCGAGGATTTCGCACTCGGATGATGTGGGCGGAAAGTTGGATAGTGCGATCGAGCAGGCCATGCCGGTGTCCGACGCGGTCACACGGCGGTCGCGGCTCTCTCTGGGCGCCACGTCTCCCTTGGTCCCTTTTGCGTATTTCTTGATGGAATTTATCACGAAGTCGACGAAGATCGGGGCGATGTGCTCATTGGCCGCCTTGTTCGGGTGGGAGTCCTGCCAGCCCTTTACATACTCGCTGCGCAAAAAGTTATAGCCCGGGTCGGACGGATCGTCCTCGGCGAGGAGGTCGAAGAAGTCGAAGACGGCGATGTTCGGGTGCGGGCCCTTTTCCGTGAGGAAGTCGGTCTTGAGCCAGTCGGCGAAGGCCCTGGCGCGGGCCCCCATCTCGGGGGGCGTATCCGGTGCGTCTTTGTTGAGCGGCGGCGGGCTGAAGGGGATGAAGAGGTGGTCCCGGTGGTCGTCCATCACGTCGCGGATGGCGCGATAATTGTTCTTGATCTGATTGAGCCGGTGATCGTGCTCGATGAAGGCCGCCGACGAACAGGACTTGAAGAGGATGACCTCGTGATTGGCGAGGAGCCGGCTGAAGGCGTTGTCGGGCGGAACATGGACCGGCTGTTTAAAGAGATTTTCATAGTGCTCGGGCTGGGTCGCGCCCCCCTCCGGAAAGCCGTAGTCCCCGTGGGTGCCTCCCTGGGGGTCGGTCAGAACAGGCGCATTGTTGTCGTGATCCCAGAACTGGAAGTTCGTCCCGTGGGCTGAATTGTACGCGTTGAAAAGCCCCCTCACATTCCCCTCCTTGATCAGGGCGTCCCCCACGGATTTGTGGATCAGGATCATGTTGTCCGCTTCCTCCACCTGGGTCCATGTGTTGCCAGAGAGGATGAAGAAAACAAGGACGGTCGCAATGGTTACATTCCTTAGCATGGCTCTCCTCTGCAAGGGGTACGATCGGATGGGCGACGAGAATATTATACCAAAAATGAGGATCCATAGGAACCTGTTAGAGTCCTATCCCCTTGGGAGAGCGGATCGGAGGGGGCACCCGGCTCGAGATCTGGCGGATCTTCCCGGTCGATGGATCGCGCTCTATCCGATCGACCCTGTCGATCCTGAACCGCACGGCCCCGTTGATCCCTTGGGAGGCGAAGTAGCTCCTGAACCTGTTGATGATCTTCTGATCGAGCGGCGGGGTGTCGGGTTTCGCACTGTAGCGAACATGTATGAGATCGCGCCCTTCCTGGATGAGCTGGTATTGCCGAATCCCGCGCAGGCCGAGCATGAGGATCTCCAGCGGCATGGGTAGGAGGGGGGTGTATTCGCCCGGGCTCTTTTCCACCCAGAAGGCGTCGTCCGTGCGGCCGATCACCCGGGCCGTGGGCAGGCAGATTCCGCACGGGCAGGGCTCCTCCTCCCGGAGGGGAATGATGGAATCGCTCACTTCGTAGCGGATGATCGGCTGCAGGAACATCCCGAGGTTGGTCACCAGGATGTGGTGGCTCAGCTCCCCGGGACTCACGGGCCGGTTCTCTCTGTCCACCGGCTCGATGATGACCCAGTCGGCGTTGAGGTGCATCCGGCCCTCGAGGCACTGGCGCCCCATGAGGACCGCCTCGGTCGTTCCGTAGGTGTTGACCAGCTCGCTCTTCGGGAAGGCCTCTCGGATCGTCCTGCGGGCCTTTTCGGTGAGCGGCTCGCTCGAGACGCTGATCCCCCTGGGGTGGATCTGGAGACGGCCCTCGATCTTTTCGTGCGCAAGGAGCTCGATCTGGGTCGGGTAGCCGTGGAGTATGCGCGGCCGGATGGTGTTGAGGCGCTCCACCATCCCATCCAGAGGATCGAGGATCGAGATCTCCTCGGTGGTGAAAAAGAGATTCTTGAGCCAGGGCGTGATCCGCTCCAGGGCGACCGTGATGAAAGGACCGTCGTTGGGCACCATCGCCGCCATCGCCGCCCGCCGGAAGGGGCGCACGAAGATCATCGCGTAGTCGCGCCACGTGGGGCGCACCAGCCCCTCGAGGGTGATGAGGAGGCCCTGGGTGATCTCCCACGAAGGGATGTCGTAGAGAAAGTAGGCCTTCTGTCCGGTGGTGCCTGAGGTGTGGACCGCGATGGTGCGGCCCTTGAAGAGCTTGCCTATATTGTCCGGCTCCTCGAGGAACCGCCTGACATCATCGTAGCGGATCTCCCGGTCGGTGAGGACCTCCTCGAAGTTGTTCATCAGGTCCTGCTTGGTCACTATCGGGAGGTCTTCGAGCCGGAAGTCCTCGAGGTCGATCCCCTTGTAGAGCTCGCGGTAATAAGGGGAGTGCGTGGCGGCATGGCGCACAACGGCCTCGAGCCGCTTGCGCTGTACAGAGTAGACCTCTTCGATGGGGCCTTTGCGAAGGCGGGTGTTCCGGAGACTGTGACGGATGATATTGTATGCACCCATGGGATAGCCAGACGGTCTGATGGACCTCTTAAGAATGGACCTTAATTCTTGTTGAAATCTTACAGTACAAGGCCATAGAGCCTGAATCCTTTCGGACGCTCATTTCGGGCTCCTTTGATCTCTCGGACGATGATGGGAACCCAGAAGGCGACTCCTTGTCCTGTACAGGATCCCCCAGCCGATCAAGACGGTCATGGTGAAGAGGACGCTGAAGAGGAGAAGGTACAGGGAGTTCGTCTTGTCCGAGAGGAACCGGTCTCCAAGTTCGACGAAGAGGTACTGGACCAGCAGGGTCCTCGGTATAATCCCGATAATGGAGCCGATAAGATAGTCACTGAACTTCAGATCGACCAACCCTGCCCCGAAGTTCAGGTAGCGCCAGGGCACGATCGGGAGGAGCCGCAGGAAGACGATCGTCTTGATGCCTGCGTGCCTCAATCTGTCCTGCAGGGAGGACGCGCGATTGCCTATGATGCGGTCGATGAAGGCCTTGCCCATGAGACGGCTCAGCCAGAAGGAGATGATCGCCGTGAGGATCTCGGCTATCCAGAGAATCGCCGAACTCGCCAATATCCCCCAGATCAGGGCGCCGACGAGCTTCACGAGGTCCCTCGCGGGTGTGGGCGCCACGGACACGAATATGTAGATGGATGCGTAAACGAAGGCCGCAATCAGCGGAGGATAGGCCGTTATATAGGTCTTGATGGCCTCGATGGTGATCGTGTACTGCCTGGCCAGGCTCCACAGGCCCAGGAGGAGGATGACGAGGGCGCTGAACCTTGCGATCGACTTGAAGAGCGGAAAGGATCTATTCTCCCCTGCGCCGGCGCCGTTACTCTCGCTGCTCAATCCCCACCGGTCCCTGCCGTGCGCTCTTCATCGGCCACGGCCTCGAGGTAGTTCACGGTCTCTATCGGTCCCAGGGTGAGGAGATCATCGCCCACCTCGGCCGCCCGGCCGACGACGACGACGGCGAGGTCGTCGGCCTCCACGTATTTGCCGGCGGCGGCGTTGACTTCTTCCAGGGACGCGGACATCACCTTTTTCCGGTAGGTCCGCACGTAATCATCTCCGAGCCCGTAGAATTCGGCGGCGAGGATCTCTCTGGCCAGGCCCGAGGGGGTCTCGATGCGAAGGGGGTATTTGCCGGCCAGGTTCTTCTTTGCCGCGGCGAGCTCTTCTTCCGTCACCCCGCCGTCGCGAAAGGCCCTTATCTCTTCCAGGAGGAGCCGGAGGGTGGCGAGGGTCTCGGAGGTCCGGGTAAAGGTGCTGACCCTGAAGGCCCCGGGCTCCAGGCCTGCGCCAAAGGAGGAGCGCACCGAGTAGGTCTTCCCTCCTTCGCTTCGGACCACTTTCATCAGGCGCGAGGAGAAAGCACCCCCGCCCAGAGTGTAGTTGGCGAGCTGGACCGGCAGATAGTCCGGATTGTTGCGCTTCAGGCCCAGCGCCCCGAGGGCGATGCTCGACTGGGTGAGATCGTCCTTGTCCACCAGGCGGATGTGGAGACCTGTCGGACGGCCGGCGCCGGGGGCCGGCTCTTTGTGGGGCCCCCCTTCATCGGCCGGGTCCGCTGCAGACTCCCATAGCCCGAAGGCCCGCTCGATCGCCTTGCGTGCCTCGTCCGGTTTTACGTCCCCCGTGACCCCGATAATTGCGTGCTCCGGGCGGAACTGGGCCCTGTAAAAGGCCAGGATATCTTCGCGGGTGATGGACCGAAGGGTCTCCAGCGAAACCGGCCTTCCGGCGGAGTTGCCATATCCGAAGATGAGGTAGTCTATGTGCTCGCGGGCCATGGTGTTGGGGTTGTTCCTGACCGAGCGAACACTGAACTCGTACCGGGGTTTCAGCCTGTCGATCTCCTCGGCAGGGAAGGCGGGGTGCAGGATCACATCCGCAAAGAGATCGAGCCCCGCCTCGAAGTCGCGTTTGAGGAACTGGGCGCTC
This sequence comes from uncultured Thermodesulfobacteriota bacterium, assembly GCA_964522545.1. GTDB lineage: Bacteria > Desulfobacterota > DSWW01 > CAZFWM01 > CAZFWM01 > CAZFWM01. The sequence continues at coordinate 2,487 of CAZFWM010000168.1, read as the reverse complement.
ACGATCACGCTATCGCGCGTCGACGTGGCGGAGAGACGCCCGCCGGTCGAGTCGACGGCCTCGGAGATGGCCTCAGAGCTCCGCGACTCGGTCCCCTCGCGCAGGAGGTCGGCCGTGAACGAGGCCAGGCCCGCCTTGCCGGGCGGCTCGAGGCGCTCTCCGCCCCTGAGCCGGATGTTGAAATAGACCACCGGCTGCTCATGTCGCTCGATCACGAGCAGGCGAACTCCGTTGGCCAGCGTGGCCCGCTCGACCGGGGCAACCTCGATGGGATCGGCCAGGCCGGCCGGGGCCGGGCCCGGATGGAGGGCGAGCAGTATGAGCGCGGAAATTGAGATTGCAATCGGCTTTTTCTTCATCATCGATTGATCCTGTCCGTGTCGTTCTGCGGGCGCGATGAATCGCGCCCCTACGTCGCACCGTAGGGGTTTGATTCATCAAACCCTCAGTAGGGCGCCAAGCAGCGCCCTTATGTCAATTTCCTATTCCTCGGCCGTCCCGCCCGCCTCCGGCTGCAGCAGCACGGCAATCGTGAGATTGGTCCTCTTGAAATAGGCCTTGGCCACGCGCTGCACATCCAGGGCGGTGACTCGATCGTACCGGGCCGGCCCCTCCAGGAAGCGTTTGTAGTCCCCCAGGACAACCTCGGCCATGCCGATCTTGTTGGCCCGCCCCTCGACGCTGAGCAGGCCGAAGGTGTAAGCGGCCGACAGCTGGTTCCGTGCCTTGGCGACCTCCTCCTCGGCCACCGGCTCCCGGCCCAGCGCCTCGAACACCTCGATCAGGGCATCCTCCACGGCGACCGGGTCCTTTCCGGGGAGGAAGGCGGCGTAGATGAGCATCAGACCGGGATCGCGCATCGTCATGGCCCAGCTCCCGGCCCCCACGGCGATCTGTTGTTCCCGAACGAGCCGCTGGTGGAGCCTGGAGCTCTGGCCTGCAGACATGATCTTCTCGATCACTTCGAGCACGGGGATGTCCTCACTGTCGGCCGCCGGGATCTTGTAGCCGCCGATGATGATCGGGACTTGGGTGACCGTGCGGACCACTTCGTGCCTGAATTCGGTCTGCTCCGGCTCGACCGCGGTCACGGGAGGCGGGAGCGGTCGGGCGGGAATCGGGCCGAAATAGCGGTCCACCAGGGTTCTCAGCTCACCGGCCTTCGCCTCCCCCACCACGATCAGCACGGCGTTGCCGGGCGAGTAGTGGGCCTCATAGAAGGCCTGGCAGTCTTCCACGGTGATCCGGTCCAGGTCGTCCATGAATCCCAGGGCGGTCCAGGAGTAGGGGTGTTCGGTGTAGGCGATGGACCGGAACTTGTCGAAGGTGACCATGATCGGGTTGTTCTCCAGCCGGAGCCGGTACTCCTCCTTCACCACCTCCCGCTCCGAGTCCAGGGATTCCTGGGCGAGCCGGAGCTTCCACATCCTCTCCGCCTCCAGGTCCAGGGCCAGCTCGAGCCCCTCGGCGGGCAGCGTGTCGAAGTAGGCGGTCATGTCCTCGGCCGTGAAGGCGTTCTCGCGGCCTCCCGCCTCGTCGATGAGCCGGGCGTGTTCCTCGGGGCCGTAGTTCTCAGAGCCCTTGAACATCATGTGCTCGAAGAGGTGGGCGATGCCGCGAATGCCGGGACGCTCGTTCCGGCTCCCGGACCGGTACCAGACCTGCACGCTCACCACCGGGGCGTTGTGGTCCTCGAGGAACAGGACCTCGAGGCCGTTGTCCAGGGTCCACGTCTCGATCAGTTGGGATGGAGGAGGGGCCGTGGGTGCTAGCGTGAGGGCGTACCACGCAATGAATGCAATGAGGATGATTATACAGATATACGCAATGTAGACCTTTCTCACCATCTACCTCCGTACCGAATATCCTTGGCCCCACCGGATCAGGGCCGAGACGAGACTATGCATTGTTACCACTTTGTGAAATTGAGGTTCGGGCCTGTAAAGGTACAGGTCTTATCCCTCAGCGTCAATCCTATTTTATGCTGTTGATCCCTGATCCGATAAGGATCATTGACATCGGCTATCTTTAGAGATTAAGTTTTTTTTCAAATGAATCCAAGCCAATCCACCGGTTCTACCGATAGTCGCTGATTGAGATGAGCAGCGTAAAAGGAAAAATAATTGCATCCTTCATAGGGATATTTATAGCTGCCTTGCTGCTTGAGGCAGGATTGCGAGTCATAGGCTATGTTTACTTGAGAAACACTACGCCAAATCAAACGCCACTGAATGATACGAAAAGCAATCCGTATATAATACTCTGTCTGGGAAATTCGGTTACGAAAGGTGTAGGAGCTCCTGTGGGAGAAAGCTATCCGGATCATCTGCAAAATATGTTCGATAAAAGAGTTAAAGAAAAGAAGATTCAAGTCATTAACAGAGGGAAAGATGCCCTGAATTCGGCCGAATTGTTGAGAATGCTGGAATCTGCGGTTCGGGATACGTGCCCCGATCTTATCATTCTTCAAGCGGGTGAGCCTAATTA
>CAZFWM010000167.1:0-15805 GCA_964522545.1 uncultured Thermodesulfobacteriota bacterium | reverse complement strand
CCTATTCACGACGAATCAGACAGAAACAAGTCAAATATTGGATTTCCTATTGAATCAAGTTATAATTTTAATAAAATTACGAAAATGACGCAGCTTACAATTGATCTGAATATGGATCAATTATTACTTCAACCGCTGGTGACCTTTCCAAACGAAATTGGAAAGAAACTTATGTTGGATAAAGAGAATATCAGCGAATTCAATGAGGATGTAAGGAGGGCCAGGAAGATCGCCGAAGAGATGAAGCTGGTGAACAATCTTCATGAGATCGACAATCGCCTTGTAGAAGAAAGCGCGAATATCGATACAGTGATTCAATCGGAGGGCAAGAAAAGCGATGACTTTCCGGAATCGCTCTATTGTTTTAGTCCCTGGCTCTATATTGGGATCAAGGCTGAGGGAGAAGTCAGTGCTTCTCCGGCTGAAATCGTCGTCGACAATATAAAAAACAAGACTCTGAAAGAATGTTGGGACGGCGAAGGCTTTCAGGAAATCAGAGGAAAGATGAAAACCGGTGATTTAAATGAAATATGCAAAGCATGTTGTCCTATTACTATTATGAGTATGAGATCGATTAGAGAAAATATCGAGAAAATCAAGACATCCGTTTCCTCAGCAGCCACACGAAGGCCATGAGTACACCCATTGCGGATGACCAGAGAATTCCGCAATTATTCGCTGTTTCTGTACTCGCTCCGCACAGTGCCCCGACCGTAGCCGAAGCCGGCCCGTGGAAGGTGGAAATCCCATAAATGCTTATTTCTTCCAGTTTGTAGTGGTAGGTCCGTCCGACTCTCACATCATCATCGACGTACTCATACTTTGCGCCCCCAAAAGGTCCTCCCTCAGAGGGAATCACGGTTGCCGTGATCCGGGTGAACTCGGTCTCGCCCGACCCTGTCCTCCATAGGTGAAACCCTTCGCTGTCGATCTCCGAGGCGGTCTCCCAGGTCACATGAACTTCAGGAGAGCGGGGGACGGCGCTGAAGGATACGAGCTCGATGAGAGTGGCCTCATCCATGCCGAGGAAGATCTCATAGTCCCCGCCTTCGGATCCATACCAGACGACATTCCCCGAAGCGTTGATCTGAGGATACCGGTCGCTCGAGGTGTTGTCTGTAATCTGGGTAGTACTCGATCCGTCATAGAGGAAAATCTCCGGGTCGGCGCCCCCTTCGTATCCCTCCCAGACCACGTCTCCATTATCGCTGATCTGGGCGTAATAGTCGTTGTAAGAGTTGTTCGTTATCAAGGTCGTGCTCGTGCCGTTATAGAGGTAGATCTCGGAGTCCGCGCCCCCTTCCTGGCCGTGCCAGGCCACATGCCCGTCGCTGTTGATCTGGGGATCCCAGTCGCCGTAGAAGTTGTTTGTCAGCTGCGTGGCGGTCACGCCGTTGTATATAAAGATTTCCGAGTCGGCTCCGCCCACCCACCCCTCCCACGTCACAAATCCGTTATCGTTTATGCGGGGATCATAATCACCGTACGAGTTGTTCGTGAGCTGGGTCGTGATCGGAGGATCGTACAGAAAAACTTCACAGTCGCCGCCGCCCGAATATCCCTCCCAGACCACATCCCCGTTATTGTTTATGTCCGGCTCCCAGTCGTTGTAGGAGTTGTTCGTAAGCTGGAAGGTGCTCGTCCCATTGTAGTAGAAGATCTCGTACTCGGTGCCGTCATGGCCGGCCCAGACCACGTACCCGGCGTTGTTTACCCGGGGATCATCGTCATTGTAGGGATTGTCCGTAAGCCGGGTCGTGCTCGATCCGTTATAGAGGAAGATCTCCGAGTCGGCGCCACCCACGAGCCCCTCCCAGACCAAGAGACCGTTGTCGTTTATGTGTGGATCGAGATCATCATATGTGTTGTCCGTGATCTGGGTCGTGCTCAAACCATCATAGAGGAAGATCTCATTGTCGCTTCCATCATATCCCGTCCAGGCCACATACCCGTTATTCCCTATCCTGGGATGCTCGTCATCCGTCGAGTCGATCGTGATCGGGTATGTGGTGAATCCATGGGAGTGAGAGAGGAAGAGCACTGTACTGATCAATGAGAGCCCTACAATAAAAAATACCCTGTTCATCTTTCTCCCTCCTAACGCGGCCAAGCCACAACCAGATCTCAATTCCCTCACCCAGACCTTACTCTGCTCTGACGATCCTCTCCACCCGATTTCGACCCCGGTTTTTCGCCCGGTAGAGAGCTCGATCCGACGCGGAAATCAACTCGGCCGGAGTGACCCCGCGGCTGGGCATTGCATCCGCGATTCCCAGACTGACTGTGACCACCTCAGAGGCCCCAGAGCTGGCGTGAGGTATTCCCAGCGCTTCCACTTCGGCCCGCAGGGCCTCGGCCACATGAACCGCCCCCTCCACATCCGTGTCCGGCAGGATTACAGCAAACTCCTCGCCCCCGTAGCGAGCCGCGACGTCTCCGGGCCGCAGCAGCGTATCGGTCAACGAGCGGGCCACCTGCTTCAGGCACTCATCCCCTTTCAGGTGACCGTAGGTATCGTTGTAGGCCTTGAAGAAATCGATGTCGCACATGACCAGGGAGATGGGCTTACCGATCCGCTTGGCCCGGCCCCACTCTTTTTCGAGGGTCTCTTCGAAATGCCTTCGGTTGGCGATCGACGTCAGCCCGTCCATGTAGGAGTATCGCTTTAACCGGTTCTCCATTTGTTTCCGCAGGGTGATGTCACGAATGATCCCCACGGCGTGCCACCGGCCGTCGACCAGGAGGGCCGAGATCGAGACCTCCACCGGAAATTCGGCTCCGTCTTTATTGATCGCCTCCATTTCAATGGTCTTTCCCACAACCTCACCCTGTCCGGTCTCTTTGAACCGGGCGCCCCCTTTGCGGATGGCCTCGCGGTACCTCGCCGGGGCCAGGAGCCCGTGCAGGTCCTCCCCCAGGACCTCCCGGATGGAATATCCGAAGATCTCCGCGGCGGCACGATTCCAGTAGGAGATCTTTCCGTCGTCGTCGATCAGGATGATCGCCTCCTTGGCCGTGCCGGCGATCGCCCGGAACCGCTCTTCGCTCTCCTTCAGGGCCGCCTCGGCCTGCTTTCTCTTGGTGATGTTCATCACACCGAGAATCGATCCGGCGAAGTTGCCGTCATCATCGTAGAGAGGTGCGGCCTGGACGCTCATCCAGATCCCGATTCCGTCCTTTCTGCGAAACCCGATCTCGTAGAGCTCTTTGATGCCTTTTTTCCGGCGCTCGAGCTTCTCCACGACCGTCGTCAGATAGGGCTCTTCCAGGAGGGGAAGGATGTGCTTGCCCTCCAGCTCCTCGATGGCGTACCCGGAGATCTCCTCCATCCGGGGGTTTGCGAAAGCGATGTTGCCCTGGTCATCCAGGACGAGAACGCCCTCGTTCAGGCTTTCGACGAGCTGGCGGTACTTTTTTTCGCTTCTCTTCAGCGCCTCCTCGGCCCTCTTGAGCCCGGCCGCCGATGTCTCCAGAGAGTCCAGCCTCTCGCGGAGTTCCGCCAGTTCCCGAAGCAGATCATCTTTTGTCTTGTCTTGGTCCTTCATCCCCTATTCTCCCCTGATCCCTTTTACCCCCCTGATCCCTTATACTCCCCTGATCCCTCTCCTCCCGGGATATCCCCATCCACCCATCCCTCCTCCGTGTAGTCCCTGCGGCTCACCTCGAGCTCCCCGCCCTCGATCCGGATGAGATTGTACGATGGAGGGAACTCCCCGGATGGATCCGAATTCGTGGCCGAGCCGGCACAGAGGACCCGGACGCCCGCCACGTCCGAGCAGTACGGTATGTGCTTGTGGCCTTGTAGTATGAGATCTACGCCGCCTGAGGCGAGCAAGTCATGTAACTCTTCGGCATTTGTCAGCTTCTCCATGAGGACCGAATCCATCCGCCCGGCAAGCCGGTCGAGGGTGCGCGCTTTGAACTTCAGGGCCTTGGGCATCTCAGTGCTATGGTGGTGAAGGAGGACCACCTTGAGGCGGCCTCGAACCACAGGCCTCGAGAGAATATCCGAGAGCAGGTCGAGCTGGGCCGGGTCCACGGTCCCCCGGGCGTTGCTGATCGGGTGGAAGGTGGTGCTGTCGAGGCAGATCAGGCAGATGTCGGGCTTGAGCAGGCGAACGAACGGAAAGGGGCGCTGTTTGGTCGTGTAGATTCCTTTGGGAAACGTCTTCGGGACGAAGAGGTGATCGAGATAGGGGTCGAGCTTCTCCGGGACCGACACCTTGGCCGGCCTCCTCATTCTCTGGATATCGATGTCGTGGTTTCCAGGAACGACCGTGACCCTGCGAAACCCTCCGAGGGCGGAGACCATCTGAGCGCCCATCTCGAACTCGGTCTTGTTGCCGATGTTCGTCAGGTCCCCGGTGATCACGATGTGCCGGGCGCCCTGGCAGCGCACATCCTCGATGAGGGATTCTCTCAGCCCTGGCCGGTCCTTCCGAATGTAAAAAATTCTCCTGAAGCGGATAAATTGACGGACGAGGAAGATCGCGAGAGGCAGGGTCACCCCGACCGAGATCGCCAGGGCCGTCGGATTCAGCGCGGCCCCCGGCCGCCTCAGGAGCCAGCGAAAGACCTGGCGCTGCCGGCTCGTGCTGGCGAGGATCGGCTTGATCAGGGGCCACATCACAGAAGGGACCCCCGTTACCAGGAGGAAGTCCCAGAAGAGCCGGGTCACGTTCGCCCGGTTGTTACAGATGTGAATGTCCGAGAGGTGGGCTATGAGCATAAATAGAGATTAGGGAATTTTTTTTTCATTGTAAATAGCTCGTGTTTGTGGTAATATTTTACTGTTACTATTAGCACTCGAACTCCTTGTCCGACAGTTCTCATGGGGGCCTGAAATGCGAAAAATCATACTCTCCTCCATCACTATGGTTCTGATCGTGACCACACCGGCGATGTCGGTCAACGTCGCCCTGAACAAGCCGGTCACCGGCTCCATCTACTACGATCAGGGAAGCGAGGTCTTTCCCTACGACAATATTACCGACGGGAGGCTCGACGACACAGGGTCGCCCTATGACTGGTCCTTCTGGCTCACACCACATTACTCGACCGGGTACGCCGTGGTGGACCTGGAGAACACGTACGACATCGAAATGTTCCGCGTACAAAACACCCATAACCGCCAATACAATGATCGATCGACCGCAAACTTCAGCATCTATGTCTCGACCGACGGCGTCGATTTCGGCTCGGCCGTGGTCTCCGGGACGATGCCGACCGCGTGGGGCACCAACCCGATCCCCTGGGAGGAGTATTCCGTATCGTCGGTAAGGGGCCGATACGTCAGGTTCAATGTCGACAGCTATTACGGCTCCAGCGGCGGCCTCAACGAGCTGGAGGTCATCTCAGTCGATGCGGACGGCGACGATATCGCGGATGCGGACGACAACTGTCCCGAGATCTCCAATCCGTCCCAGGAGGATCTGGACGTCAATGGGGTGGGCGATGTGTGCGAGACGAACGTGAACGCTTACATCCGGGGCTCCGGCGGGGACCCCGGCGAGGGCCTGCCGAGCTGGGATCCGATACAGCACATCTACGAAGACAAGATCCACATCGAAAACAAATCCGCGGGCCAGGCGATCCTCCTGCCCATGGCCGCTGTTCTCCAGACCCTCGCCCCGGCCTCGGTGAGCGGCGACAATACCGACAACGAGGCCCACAGCTCCGGCCTGCCGCCGGATGCGTGCTGGGTGTACATCGAATCGGCCAGTGAAGGCACCGTGGGGGATCTCTCCGACGGCACTCTCGATCCCGGGGAGAGGATCTCCAGGATCTGGCAGTTCCACGACCCGGAGGATAAGACCTTCACATTCTTTGCCGACGTCATGGCCGCCGGACTGCCATCAAAGAGGTCCTGGGCAGAAGAGAGCCCTGGCGAGGGCAGGGCCTTCTTCCATGGAAGCGGGACGGCCCACACATGGAAAGCCGCCTGGAAAAAATCGATAAGCCCCGAGGCCCTCGCCGCCGATGAGCCTCTCCTGTATGGTCAGGCACAGAAGCCCCTGTCCCTGATGACGGACGACGGCACGCCGGAGCTTTTCACAGGCTCGGCCGACGGCGGGCTCATCTGCGCGAACCGGTTCGACCTCTCGAAGCTGAGAGAGCCGAGCGAGGTCTCTTTTTACATCGGCGAATCCGCGGTGGGAAGCCGGGTCGATCTCATTCTCTACTTCGATCCCATGGGAAGAGCCGCGGTGCCGGACCCCGCGCTCGAGGTCTACAGAAAACAGGTGGAAATCGAGGAAAAGGGATTTCAGAGGGTCACGATTCCCCGGAGCTCTCTCTTTGTCCGGGGCGAGAGGAGAAGGATCCTTTTTGTCGGCGTGGAAAACCTTCCGGGCACGAAATATAGTCTTGGAGTGGACCAGTCATCTATGATACGGGGAAATGGAGCCTATTCCGTAGATGGTGGAAGGACCTTCAGACAACAGGCTGCATGTCCCGTCATGGACGGGAATTTTATGATCCGCCTTCAGTAAACCCTCCCCTTTTAATGCGTCCGGCCAGTCCAGTCCCACCCAGATAGAGGCCGGCCAGGGCCTTGAACCGACGGGTTCCGGCCTCGAGCACGGCATCGCCGCTTTTCAGCGCACCCCGGAAGGCCGCGGCCCGACCGCCCCGACAGGAGGATATCCTCTCCCAGGCGGAACGCCGGATGAACAGGCCCAGACCGAGCGGATATTCGTGTACCTCTTGGAGCCCGCGCTTTACAGATTCCACACCCGGAAATGAGACGGCCAGGGAGTAGCCGTGGGCCTCGAAAGTGTCGTGGGTGGTGAGGAGCTCCAGGTTGTGCTCCTGGAAGCCGAGGATCATGGAGGCATAGACCCTGTCTTCGTCTAAGATGTAGAGGCAGAAGCCCCATCGGCCCGGGAACAGCAGCGACAGCACGGCCCTGGAGGCGGGCCAGGAGAGGGGCGGCAGCCAGACGGCCGGATACGACGAGAGGCCTCCGTGGCGGATTGCATTACGCAGGGCGCGATAGATGGCCAGGGCCTGCCGGCCGTAGTCATCCTCCATCTTCACACCTGAGCGTGCCTCTTCCATGATCCCCCGCAGGGTCGCCCGCTCGATGATCACGGCCCGCTCAACCCCTGCCCGGCGGGCCAGCGACTGGGCCGTCTCGCCCGGGGCGAGCCTGAAGCCCCGGAGCACGCCCTTTCCGGAATAAATCCTTCCGGTGTGGATCGCCTTGAGGCACCGGTCTCCCTCTCGGAGCACAAGGAGGACAGATCTTTTCTCCCTGGGGACGGCGGCGGGCTTCGGCCTCTCGCCCAGGCCGGTCAGGTGGCTGCCCCCCAGCATCGTTATGATCAAGTCGATCGCCTTGACCCACTGATCCCCCCCTAGATCGATCGCCCGGTAGTCCGCCTTGATCACCGGCGCACCTCGAAAAGCTTGATCGTGAACGGTTCCATGGTGAGGACGAGCGCGTCCTTTCTCGCCCTCACCGTCTCGCTCTCCAGTAGATCAAAAAAATACTCGCCTCCCCGAAGGGCCACACAGGTCTGACGCGTCTCTGTAGTTGGGTTTGCGACATAGAGCACGCCCCGGCCCGCCTCGTCGGGGTCCCAGTGATAGGCCGTGTCAATCGCAGGATCATCGGGGGGATAGAGGACCTCCACCCCTACCTTCCCGGCCAGGGCGCCCAGCACGGCGGCCGCTCCATCGAGACCCTCTCCGGTGAGGGTCTCCTCGGTCGGAGGGGACTCCCAGAGGTAGATACGGCCCTTGCCGAGCTGCCAGCACTGCAGTTGCTCCCCGCCGATCTTCACGGCGGCTGTTTTCTTCAGGGCCGCGCCGGCCATGAGCCTGCACGCCTGCATCCGGTCGTCTCTGTCGGGCAGCAGCGGGCCCACAAGGAGCGTGCCCCCGTCCGTGGCAAAGTCCACCAGCCGCGACTGAACCCCGTCTTCGAGATAATCGAAGGTGGGCGCCACTACAAGGGAATATCCTGCGAGACGCCCGGCATCGATTCCGCTGTCGGCCACCGTAAAGGGGAGGGAGGCCCGCTCGAGGGCGGCAAAGTAATTATTGAAGAGCAGATCATTGGCGATGGGGATGCACCGGGAGAACCCGGTGGCCTCCTCCAGGCATGTCACCTCTGCCGAAAGGGCCGCCACTTCAAAGACCAGGTTGGAGATCGGCTCCCAGACCGTTGTGGCCGACTGATGGCGCCGGTAGTCCCGCTGGCTCAGAAGACATATCGGGTTGTGGCGCTCGAGGCGATGGAGCCGGCCCTTATCGAGCACCTTGTTGAAAGTACGGAAGAACTCGAATATCTCCGAGCGGATCCGCCCGTCCCTGGAGACGGGACACCCGTACCACCTCTCCCGCTCGACGAGCATGTAGAAGTTCACCGCCTTGATCCCGTGCATCCACCCGACCCACGTGGTGAAGCGCTGGTCGCCGAGGGTGACCGGGAGAAAATAGGGCCACCCCCCGGACGAGAACTCCGGGATGTAGGGAAGCCGGGATCCCGCGGAGACGGCCAGGGACCAGGTCTTGAACGTCCTGTAGTAGACGGGGCCCGCCATGGGGTAGAGGTCGAAGCCTTCGATGTCGATGACCCCCTCCATCTCTTCCGTGTTGAAGGGGGGGTGCAGGGGGGAGCTTGGCGCGTTGTGAAAGACCGGGATCCCGGAGACGCCGCGGACTTCGTACATTCTCCGGATCCTGCCCAGCGCCAGCCTGAGGTACTCCTCGGTGTAGCGCACCCAGTCGAGGTGACGGGGGAGGTCTTCCGGCTGATCTCCGTCAAAGGTCGGAGGGGGCTCCACCTCGGAAAAATCACGGTACCGCGTAAGGTGGGACGCGTTCAGGGCTTCGACGCTCCCGTAGCGCACCTTGAGGAAATCCCGGTACTGACGCCTCGAGTCGGGAGAACAGTCGAAGGTGAAGGGGGAGGTCCAAAAGAAATGGGAGCATTCATTGTCGGCCTGGATCGCTATGATCGGCCCGTCCGGATAGAGGTGACGCTTCACAATCGGCAGGACGGCGTCATACCAGGCCTCCACCTCGCCGAGAAACTTCCCGCTGGCATAGGAGGGAACAGGAAACATGCGGGGAGGAACAGGGAGAAAGTGAGGTGTCCCGTCAAGGGCCAGGGAGAGACACTCCGGGTCCTTGAGCACCCGGGGCGGATACCCGAAGTATGTGATTTCGGCGTTGATGTGGGGCCCGGGCCGCACCACGAGGTACAGACCCTTGTCGGCGCAGAGCTGGATAAAGGCCTCGATGTCCCGGTTCGGACGCCCGGCGCCGAAGTCGAACCCTCCCCACTCCCTCTCGTGAGCGCTCCAGGGGATGTAGGTCTCCACGACCCGGAAGCCCATCCCGACCACGGCGTCGAGAATCCTGTCCCAAAGGCCCCGCTCCAGGCGCCAGTAGTGGACGGCGCCGCTCACAAGGGGAACCTCCCGGCCGCCCAGCATGAGGGCGTGCTTGCCGATCTTTACGCGAGGATTACCTTCCATCCTTCTCGGTTCTTCCTAGGGACCAGGACGTTCTCTTCAGTGATGCCCTTCCGTGAGAGCTGTATTATAGAGGGGTCTATGATACGGGGTCAATGATCCGTCACTTGCTTTTTATTGAAACTTCGAATCTCAACTCACCCAGCGTTCGTTCTAATGCCTTCTATCCTTTTGCAGATGTCCTTTGCTACTTCCTCGATTTCCTTGGGGGCATTATGCTCCTCGCCGATCTCCATCTGGAATGCGACAATCAAAGGTTCAACAAGGGGTGCACTTGCGGATTCCATCAGGATACACAGGCTTTCCTGGGCGTGACCGGCTGCAGCAACATTTATAAAAAGGTTGATGACGTCTGTAAGATTTTTTTTCGTCAAATCCGGATCAGACAGGAAACGAGTCGAAAAATCCAACGCTTCTGGCCATTTTGCCACCCCCCCCAGGATAGAAGCCAACGTGAACTGATACGTGATGTTGTCAGCCTCCTTTTCTACCGCCTCCCGGGCCCAAGCCTCCGCTTCTAAAAAATGCTCTTTCCAGCCGGATTTATAGAAGGTCCATGCAACGGTGTTTAAACTTTTAGCACTTCGATCATTCTTATTCAGATATTGATCAATAGATTCGAAGGCTTCTTTTTCTTGTTTCATCCTATACATATGAAGCTCTATGAGACACATCCAGACTGTATCATCTTCAGGATCAAATTGGATTGCTTTACGATATGCCTGCTCTGCTTCTTCATAGCAGCCTCTATCTTCCTTTAATAGCCCCATAAATATCCATCCAATAGAGTCTTCAGGATTTAATTCAATTAGACTATTATATGCTTGCTCTGCTTCTTCATACCGTTTAAGAGTTATTTGCAGCAGCCCACCAAGCTTTGCCCAAATCCAAGCATAATCAGTTTTGAGTCTAATGGATTCTCGATATGCTTGTTCAGCTTCATCTGGTCGATTCAGATTTTCATGCAGAAGGACACCTAGCTGACCCCAAGCCCAAAAATTGTCAGTTTTTAATTTAATCGCTTTGCGATATGCCTGCTCTGCTTCTTCATACCGTTCAAAATGTATGTGTAAGAGTTTACCTAACTGACCCCATGTCCAGGCATTGTCTGGAGAAAGCTTGACTGCTTTTTGATACGCTTGTTCTGCTTCTTCGTAACGACCCAATTTCTCATGGAGAAGATAACCAAGTTGTTGCCAACCCCAAGCAACTTCAGGCTCTAATTCAATCGCTTTTCTACAAGCCACTTCCGCTTCTTCATAGCGTTCTAAGTTCTCATATAAAAGTTGCCCTAATTGACTCCACACCCAAGCATCTTCTGGTTTAATCCTGATGGCTTCTCGATATGCTTGTTCAGCCTCCTCTGGCCGGTTTAGGTTTATATGCAAAAGAAATCCCAATTGCCCCAATGCCCAAAAATTTTCAGGATTTAGCTCAATCGCCTTTCGATATGCTTTCTCCGCTTCTTCATGACGTTCACAGTGTATATGTAGAAGTTGACCTAACTGACCCCATATCCAGGCATTGTCTGGAGAAAGTATGACTGCTTTTTGATATGCTTGTTCTGCTTCTTCGTAGCGCCCCAGTTTCTCATGGAAGAGATAGCCAAGTTGTTGCCAACCCCAAGCAACATCAGGCTCTAATTCAACTGCTTTTCTACAAGCCTCTTCCGCTTCTTCATAGCGTTCTAAATTCTTACATAAAAGTTGTCCTAATTGACTCCACACCCAAGAATATTCTGGTTTTAATTCAACTGCTTTTCGATATACTCGTTCTGCTTCCTCGTAACGTTGAAGATTCTCATGCAGTAGATAACCTAGCTGTGCCCAACTAAAAACGACATCGGATTCTAAACTAATAGCTTTTCTATAGGCTTTTTCGGCTTCCTCAAAGCCACTTAATTTATCATGCAACAGATAACCCAGAAGTGCCCATCCTTTTGCCTTCTCTGGATCTAATTCAATCGTCTTTCGATATGCTTGCTCCGCTTCCTCATACTTGCCGCATTTAAAATGGAGTAATTGACCTAATTGACCCCATGCCCAGACATAGTTAGGAAATAACTCGATCGCCTTGCGATACGAATCTTCCGATTCGTCATAACGATCAAATTCTTCGTCCAAGAGTTGAGCTAATTGGCCCCACACGAATGGATTATTAGACTTAAGTTCAATCGATCTTCTATATGCTTGCTCTGCTTCATCATGTCTATTATATTTCTTATAAAGTACCTGACCCAGTTCCAGCCACGATTGCGAATTGTCTGGATCACCAAGGAGTTTTGCTCGGATCTCTTCTTCCGAAAGACGCTCGATCTTATCAGACGGTTGAACAATTTCCATTTTGCCCTCCAAGAGCTTTTCTAAACCCAAATATTGATCTGCCATCTTTCGAATCGATAGGGGTAGATCTTGTAGAGAAAAAAATTGTGGATTTGTATTTTCTAAAATTATCTTTGCATCTGATGGCTCCATGAAACACAGGATTTCTTCATATGCAACATAGTGTTCCTGACGCAAATCGGTCTCAAGCTTACAAGCCTCCTCAGCTATCGAAGCTGTAACCTTTACGAGTTCCTCCCCTTCGTAAAAGTGAAGCATAAATTCTACTGTCGCCCTGACTCGACTCGATTTTCCTCCATGTCGCCGCATGAGATAGTAGATGTTGTACAATCGTTCAGCCACCTGATACTTTTGTCGTCGGCCTTTCCCCTTGATTTCAACCGCTCCTCGTTCAGTCAGTCTCTTCAACAGTGAGCTCGCCTTGTTTACATTGATGCGGGCCTCTTTTGCTACCTCGCGGCTGGCTGCCGGATTCCAAATATTGGCCAGAGTAACGAACACCTTCCGTTCGAGAGCCGGGAGTTTTTCTATATTGGTTTTGAAATAATCGGTGTGATCGTCGATGAGGTCGGTCAGATCATCCATGAGTTCTCTAAAGGAAGTATTGGAGGCAAAGGAAGCAATGATCGCAAGGAAACGCGGATTGCCACCGGTTAATATTTGTATTTGTCTAACACGTTCGGCCTTCAACTTCCGGCCGCCAATTGAAGCAAGGAGACGACCACAAGCCTCTTCATCTAAAGGTTCCAACGTATGGATCTTGAATAGCTCGTACATCGGTTTTTCGACGTTATCTATTTCATCAAATCGACTGGTTGCTGTGGCGAGGAGCATAATCCGAGGTTCGTTTAGCAAAGTCCGGCGAATCAGCCAGCCTTCGTCATCGCTCATCTGATCGCCGAGAATCAAGTTGAAATTTTCAACGATCAGGAGGAGGCGCTTCTTCTGTTCGTCGGCGAAATCCAAAATGCGAGCCAGCGCCTGATCGTGAAGGCGCTGCTCATCTTGTTCGTCACGTAATCGATCGTATATTTGTTCCCAACGATCTTCTCCTAGTGCTTCTTTTCTCTGTTCGGCCAGATGACCCAAAGCCTCCAGCCAGAACTGACCGGCGGTAAAGACTTCATAACTCTCCTCACCGAAAACAATGGGGTACCATCGATTCCCGAGCACTTCATCGTCTTGAACAGCAGCCGCAGCCCTTAGCATCAAATGGGTCTTTCCCATCCCACATGGGCCAATAATTAAAATATTCTGGTTTGATTCGTATGTATTTGTGCGAATTGTTTCCAGAAGAATATCCAACTCTATTTGACGTATAACAAATGAGCGGATCAGATCCTGTTTTGAAAGAAAGGCAGGATTAAACTTTTTAAAAGGCCTTGCCATAACTTATCCCTTTCTTTCCGACGACGGTATGTACCCAAATCCAAAATGGGCCTTCCACCAATCCCGTAGCAACTTGGAAACAAATACGAAGTCATCTCCCTCCCTTCGCAAATAGCCATCATGCACCAGTATGTCGAATATATTTCCTAGATTCGCCTGTGCATCGGGCCCTTGGAACTTATATTCTGCGCTTAAGATGTTGGCTGCCATCGGGGTAACGCGCCCAGTCTCTGCCGCCTCTGTGAGCAGATCCAAGGCAAATGGCATCGACTCCAACCCAAGAACCATTTTGAGCCGCTCTTGATATGTATAAAGTTCAGCATAACCACGATTGGCGAGAATACGTTTTTCATAGACGCGCTCGACATCTTCTAGAGTACACTTCGTATTGTTTCGATATTTACAGTCTTCATAAACGTGGGAAAAGAAGGTTTGGACATGAGCGGGAATACAGCAGCCGAGCAACTCCACAATCCTTTCCGTTGCATTCTCATCGATAATTATTTCACAATGATTTGCGAGGGCCTGAAGAGCATCGATAGCCGTATCGGCATTCCATGGCTCTAATGAGAAAGGACGGAAGGTAGTGATCGTATGACTGAGACCGGCTTGATGAAGTATTGGATCCAGACCAATAGAACCACTAACAACCAGTCCGATTTTACCTTTGTAAGCAGTGCTGATCTTTCGAATCCAATACATGAAGCCTTCTACCACCCGCCGACGTTCAGGGGTGATTGTAAAATCTTCTCCTTTTAAGAGCCGATTGACCAGAATAGGAAGCTCATCAATAAAGATCATCACCTCTGTTTCGGAGGAGGCCAGAAATTCGAACAACCGTTCGCCCTTAGCTTGCCAATCTCCTGCAACTCCATCACGCAATTTGGCTTGTATTACGTCGGTACCGATTGATTCGACTTTCCCCGCCACCTTTTTCAATACGTTGTCGAATACCTCCATAGTCTTCGACCACAGGGGCTGAAATTCTTTAGTGGCCAGACTCAATTGTACAATGGAGTCTTCGGGAGAACAGCTTCCTTGAAGGTCCATATGTAAACAGCAATATCTAGACCCCAGGCGCCTCGATGATTCTCGCATGAGACTAGTCTTCCCTATACGACGCTGAGCAATCAGACGAATATGTTCTTTTTCCTTGAGATATCGAATAAAAAGCTCAATCTCTCGCTCACGATCCCAAAATTGATCTCCTGATACCCAATTTCCTACACTTGGTATAAGGTGCTTTTCCATTTAATCCTCCATTAAAACAGTTGCCAACATTCACGTTGTCAACAAATCTGTTGAATATAATATCCACTATCAATTCTTTTGTCAACCCCTTTAAACAAATTTGTTGGCAACGGGCGCGTTGGTTGTTTAAAAACTTAAATTATCATTAAATTCAAATATATTAAGCTGTTTTTTAGTTGCTACCTTAGAAGCGAAATGCAAGAAGAGGAGAGCGTTCAGCCCCCGAGCCGGGCGGGGTCCTCTATGGCCCCGGGGGTGCAGGCCGCCGGCGCCGTGACAGGGTTGCAGCCTGAGGGAGTCCCACCCGGGATCTCCACCCAGTACCCATCTACCGCCCCCTCGGCCGGGAAGTCAGTGCTCAGGATGTGGGCGCCCGCTTCGAGCGAGGCGTCCCGGTCGGAGGTGTCGCCGGCCCGGGCCTGCACCGGGGAGTCCACGTAGGTCCGCACGATGTATCCCTGCCCGGCCGCCTCCCGGATCGCGTCCGCATTTTCCTCGGCGTTGGAGATCCTCACCACGGCGGCGAAGGGATTGCCCGGATGGGCCACGACGAACATGACGCGACCCTCCAGCGTCGTATTGCCGTAAGTGTACTCGGTGCGATGCTCGCCGCTGTCGAGGAGCACGAAGACCGCCCTGCCCCGTGTCTCCCCCAGGGTGGGCCACCCCCGGGCCTCGACCGCCTCGGACAGCGTGGGGCTGTCGCCCTGCAGGTCGTCCGGGGTGAGGAGGCGCTCCCTCGGCCAGACCGAGAGTATCTCCCGGTCCAGGTCGTCGTACCGGCCCTCGAAGCCGGCCAGCGCGAGCTCGTGCTTCGGCTCGATAAAGATGAACAGAGGGTGGTGCCCGGGGTTCTCGTCGGACCAGGCGCGGATCGTCTCGAGGCAGTCCGTGAGCCAGAAACAGGTCGTCTCCTGGTCGATGACCGGAAGGTGGAACACCTTGAACCGTCCCGCGACCAGGTCCCAACGCAGGTCTAGCTCGAACTGCCGGACCCCCTGCTCCTCGAGCTGCACATCGAGCGGGGCGTGGGTGTAGTCCAGGTATGGGACGATCTGCGACAGGGGGGCGGGGGGCGCGACGTGATAGCTGTTGTGGGTTCCCTTCATCTGGATGTGGTTCACTCGAAGGACGTCGTCCAGGGGATAAGGCCCCGGGCCTACATCCCCGTGGCAGCCGAGGGCGGCGAGGGCGCAGAGTGTCAGAATGAACAACCGAGAATAGATGCGAAGTCTCACCTTGATCTTATTCCCTGTCATTACAGAACGGCATGGCCGAGCCGCAAGAACAAAACCGCGTCTTCGACGCGGACTCAATTGAGGGATGTCGCGAGGAGCG
>CAZFWM010000166.1:0-15881 GCA_964522545.1 uncultured Thermodesulfobacteriota bacterium | reverse complement strand
GGTCCGCCAATACTACATGTTGTACCATGCTGAGTCAACCGGATAGGCAGTAGCGTTCTTATTCTCGAGGGGCAGCGCAAAACCTTATCCGAAATCGGAGTCCGTAGGGAGGCCATCCAGGGAGCGATCATTTCAGTCAATCTGATCCTGGGTATCCCTGTACTCCGTTCCAAAGATCCCCGGGAAACAGCCCAACTCATGATCTATGCCGTTCGACAACTCGAATCCATTGCCCAGGGGGCTATTCGGCGAGGGGGCTACCGTCCGAAGGGAAAAGAGAAGAGGCAGCTATTCATATTGCAAGGCTTGCCGGGAATCGGCAGAGAAAAGGCCAAGCGGCTGCTCGATACATTCGGGAGTGTAGAGGCCGTAATGAAAGCCGCCAGCAAAGAACTGCAATCCGTCGAAGGAATAGGGCAAAGGACGGCGGAGAGGATCAGATGGGCGGTTACAGCTTGATTTTTTCCACATCCGAAATTATAATCGGCTAGAATATTGGTCGACCTAAAAGGAGGTCATAAAATGAAAATTCTCTCTCTGTCCGAAGCGAAAATGAAACTCAGCGAGCTTGTTGAAAATGTCTTTTCAACCGACGAAGAGGTGGTCATCACGAAAAATGGTCGCCCCTCTGCAGTACTCGTGAGCCCCGACGAGTTCGAAAGCTGGAAAGAGACAATCGAGATCAAGGGAGATTCCGACCTCATGGATGAAATCCGGGCCGGCCTTTCATCTCTGAAAAAGAAGAGCAAGCTCTACACCCTTGAGGAGCTTTTCAAGTAAGATGGCAGCTCGCGATCAAGGAAAGCATCGAGTCAGGATACCGGATGGTACGGTCGACTTGATCAGAAGCCTGCACCCGGACATCAAAAAGAAGATCAAGTTTGCCCTAAAGAAAATCATTTCCGATCCCGATATCGGCAAATCACTCAAAGACGATCTGAAAGGCCTCAAGAGCTACAAGGCAGGCCATTTTCGCATCATCTACAGAATGTCCTCAAAAAACATCATAGAGATCATTGCGATCGGCCCCCGCAGAATAATATACGAATTGACCTACAGGATTATAAGAAAAGAAAATCGAGGGAATTGAATTTTTTGATCGTTTTTTCATTTTACCGGCCAACGGCCGGCGTTACGCAAAAAGAGGGACGCGGCCCCCGCGTCCCTCTTTTTGCGTAGGTTGACTTTCGACGGATGGGGGTGATATCTATTTTCGGTTTTTATTCTTGCATTTTAAGCTTCAATTCCATGGGATAACGAAATCAAGTGAGCACGCTCGACGATCAATGCCTTGGAGTGCGCCGCAGGCTCCGGATGGTGATCCGTGACTGCGGCCTGATCCATGAGCCCCGCCCTTCCCGCTATGATCCCGGCCGGCGTCTCGACGTCGACGTGACCGGGGTCTGCCCGGCCCTCCCCGGCCGGGCGTCCCTGGAGATAGAGAAGTTCGTGGGGGGCGGATTCGCGGGCCAGGTCTACAAGATAAAGCTCCTTCAGATCGACTGCCCCCAGGGCGCGATACCCGGCCTGGAGCCGGGTCGCTCGTACGCAGTCAAAATCATTCGTCCCCCCTCGAGGTTCTCCCTCGCCTTCCGAAACGCCCTCTACTGGATCGCCTTTCAGGGAGACTTTTCCGCCCAGGTGAACCGTGCGGCGGCCCGCTCCGGCGCTCTCTGGCAGAAGCTCATACGCCGCGGCGGGCGCATCGCATTCGGCGCCGAGAGCTCCCTGGTCGACATCTACGCCACCTTCTTCGACCCCGAGCTCGGAAGCTTTGCCGAGATCAATGAGTGGGTGGAAGGGAGGACGTGGCGCTATGAGATCGACGACCGCCTCTTCGGCCGCTCCCGGCGTTCCCGGGCCCCCGGAGAGGGATCGGGAACCGGGGAGTCGGGATCTCCTGAGTACATGGCCAAGCGACACTTCATGGCCGGCCTGGTGGGGCTCATGCACGAGATGGGCGCCCCTGAGCTCGCCCGCCAGTACGAGTGGTGGACCCTGAAGAGCCAGCCCAACGCGCTGAAGCGTATGGACGCCGGCCCCGGCCCTGAAGAAGGGCTCACGGCCATCGACTTCCGGGCCGGCCTCGCCCTGCTCCTCTTCCTCCCCATGAGCCCGGCCGACTTCCGCCTGATCGTTCGGGGCCTTCGCCGGGGCCACCTGGTCCAGTTCGACCGGGGCGATCTGGGGAAGCTCGATGGATTCATCAAATCGCACGAGGGCGAGTTCAAGGACCTCGCGCCCGCCCTCGAGGAGCTGCACCACGTCGAGGCCGACTACAGGGCATCGCTCCCCGACATAACCCACCACGGGGCCCGCGTCTTCACGGACCGTTCGCTCAGGCGCTCGGTGCGCGCAGGCTACGTGGATGGGTGGCGCCGCCGAGGCCTCACGGACGAACGCGGTGCCGAGAGGCTTCGGGCCTCGACCCTGGCCTTCATCCTGTTCCTTCTCGCCGGGATCATCCCCTTCCTCGGCCGCCTGGGCCGGCGCCTGTGGGGGGATGCCCGATTCGCCGGGCACGTGGGCCGTATGCTCAAGAGCCCCCGGTACTTTCTCCGGACCCTTAAAGCCGGGCGGGCCGAGTCCCTCACCGAGTGGCATCGGAAAGGCCGGGCCGGCGATGAGCGTGCCCTGCGCCTGGTCGGCCGCCCAATTCGCTTCTTCCTCCAGAGCATGCTGCTCGCTTGGTGGTTCCCCGCCAAATGGCACCGCTTCCTCGCCGAGCCGTCCTATGCCTGGACCCGAATCAAAGAGGCCGTCGTCTCGACCGTCCGGCTGATAATTGATCCCTCGTACCGGGAAGAGTGGCTCATGGACCAGGTACACCAGGGGCGGGCCGAGGGGATGCTCACACCTGCCGAGGAGGCCCGGATCATCGAGCACATCAAGGACCCTTTCATCCAGAAGTACCTCAAGTGCGTTGCCGTGCATGCGTGCACCCTGCCGGTGACCCAGGTGGTGGCCGTGATCGTGGCCGCCTACGTGGTGATCCGGTACGGCGAGACCTGGCAGCAGGGGATGCTCTACGCCACCGGGATCCTCGCCTTCTTCCAGGCCACGCCGATCTCCCCGGGCTCGATCGTCCGGGGCTCCTTCGTGTTCTACCTCATGATCCGGGAGCGCAATGTCCGCAATTACTGGCTGGCGGCCCTCATCTCCTTCTGGCACTACGTGGGCTACCTCGCTTTTCCGATCCAGATGGTCTCCCACTATCCGGCCCTCGCCCGGTTCATGGGCGGGCGGTGGGCCACCCGGGTGGTCCACATCGTCCCGGTCTTCGGCGAGCGCGGGGCCCTGCTCGAACACTGGGTCTTCGACCTCTTCTTCAACCTTCCTATCACGTTGAGGCGCATTTTATCGGGGCGCAAAACCGGCAACCACCTATAGAACTGGCGCATAAATTATAAATTCATGCGCCAGTTCTATACGGCACATGAATGCTTTCATGTTGCAGAATGGAATTTGGAGTATGAACTTTTACAAAATTGTCCGCCCGTATTCACGCAGCCCTATCATGCCTATCATGAAAAATTTCCGAAAAAACTTGAAACATGAAAGTATTCATGTGCTTGATAGAGGCGCCGCATTTTGTATGCGGCGCCTCTATAATTCGTTGAAATTTCTTGCAAAATATGGTATAAATGAAAATAAGTGTAAGTGGATCAAATATTAAGAAGTCAGTTATTATTAACTGTATTCCTTGTCACCACAGTCCGTCCACATAATCGTTTTGTCGAACAACCATTTCAACAAAACTCAGAGAGGAGAGGGATGATGAAGGAAAAACACCTGGTATTTCTTCTGGCGATCGCCTGCACATTTTTCTGCACGGCCGGGATCTCTCAGGCCGCCCCACAGGGATGGGTCGCCTTTGACGGCACGACCCCGCATGCAGAGCCGTCCGTGGAGGTAATCAGTGCGGACGAGAGGGTAATCGAGATCCAAGCGGTCGTTCCCGGCATGACCCGCGAGGTGCTCAGCACCAAGGGGGGGGATTTCACCGCCCTGGCCTTTCCGGGCACCGGAATCACATATGAAATAGGCATGCCCAAGCTTCCGGCGATCCGGCAGCTTGTTGAGATCCCTTACGGGGCCGAGCTCTCATTGGAGATCCTCTCGGCCAGACGCATCGACCGGAGCCTCTCGGACTTAGGCGTCCGGCATCGGATCGTGCCGGTGCAGGCACCGATACCCAAAGTGCCGGGAGCCCTGGAGGCGGCCGAGTTCGTCCTGGACGATGCCGCCTATACTTCGGCAGATTTCTATCCCACCGAGGTCGTGCGCCTGGGGCGAATCTCCAAGGTCCGCGGCCACCGGGTCGTCCAGGTGGAGATCTTTCCGGTCCACTACAGCCCGACCGCCGGCTCTCTGAGAATCTACCCGGAGATCCTGTTCCGCATCCACACCCGGGGCGGGGACATGGACCTTGTCCGGGCCGAGGTCGCCCGGAGCTGGTCCCCCGCTTTTGACGGCTCCCTGGAAAAGCGGATACTCAACTTCAGCCGGATGGGCGCGACCCGGGGCGGTCGGGACGCCGAAGGGATGCTCATCGTGGTCCACGATTCCCTCGAGCCTTACGTAGCCGAGTTCGCCGACTTCAAGGCCGCCACCGGCTTTGCCGTGGAGGTGGTCAACACCTCGACCACGGGATCGACGGCCGCCGAGATCAAGACCTACGTATACGGCGCCTACCAGACCTGGTCGGCCCCCCCGCTCACCTACCTCGTGCTCGTGGGAGACGCCGAGCAGATCCCCACATTCACCGGAGGTGACTCCTATTCCGAGGCGGATCTCTACTACTCCGAGTTCGACGGCGGCGGGGACTATTTCCCCGAGATCTTCATGGGGCGCATCTCCGTGGAGAACCCGACCCAGGCCCAGTTCTACTTCGACCGGGCCATCCTGTACGAGACCGCCGGCTTCTCCGAGTCGGACTGGCTCAAGAAGGCCGCCTTCATCGGGACCTGCGACAGTGGGCACTACGACATCGCCGAAGGGACCCACAACTACTGCATCGAGAACTTCCTGGACCCCAACGGCTACACCTCGGACCGCATCTACTGCATCACCGGCGACGCCACCACCCAGGACGCGGTCGACGCTGTGAACAACGGCCGGTCCCTGTTCATCTACTCGGGCCACGGCTCTCCGAGCGGCTGGTCCGCGCCGAGCGGAGGCTTTTACTCCGACGATGTGTTGAGCCTGGACCTTGGCGACATGACCCCCTTTGTCACAAGCCACGCCTGCTCCACGGCCCCCTTCGAAGGGAGCACCTGCTTCGGCGAGGTCTGGACCCGAGCGAAGACGATCGGCTTCTGGGGGGCATCGGCCTCCACATACTGGGATGAAGACGACAAGCTCCAGAAGGGGATGTTCCACGCCTTTTACGACTTCGACCAGGTCACCCTGGCCCGGATGACCGACGGCGGTCTGTTCTGGATGGACGCCTTCTACGGCCCCGGTGGCCCACCCTATGCCTCCATGCAGTACTACTTCGAGGCCTACACCGTGTTCGGCGACCCCTCGCTCGAGATCTGGACCGAGCCGCCTCACCGGGGCACCGTCCAGCTCGACCAGGATCTCTACCAGGTGCCCGGCACGGCGACCATCACCGTGTTCGACGTGGACCTCGACATCGACCCGGGCACGCCGAACACCGCCAATGTGGAGGTCTTCAGCACGACCCAGACGACACCGGAGGTCGTTATCCTCACGGAGACCGGCGCGACCACCAAGAGGTTCCAGGGAACGATCCCGATCGCAGAGGGCCCGGCCGTGCTCGGCGACGGCGTGATCCAGGTCTACGAGGGAGACACCATCACGGTCTCCTACTATGACGCTGACTCCGGCCAGGGCATCCCGGCCGTGGCCACCGACACCGCCACCATCGACAACACGCCCCCGGCCATCTCGGCCGTGGCCGTCACCGATATCACGGACACCTCGGCCGTCATCACCTGGTCGACCGATGAGCCGGCCACGAGCGTCGTGCGGTACGGGGCATCCACTCCGCCCGGGACGGCGGTCTCCTCCGAGGGCCTCACCACGAGCCACACCTTATCGCTCGAGGGCCTGGCCTCTTCCACACGCTACTACTTCGAGGTGACCAGCGCCGACGGGGCTGGGAATCCCGCCACGGACGACAGCGGCGGGGACTACTACACCTTCACCACCGACACATTCATTATCGTCTTCGTCGACGACATGGAGTCGGGCGCGGGCAGCTGGGTCCACGGAGGCTCCAGCGACGAGTGGGAGCTCGGCACACCGACCGCCATTGGGCCGTCGGCTCCCCACTCCGGCGATAACTGCTGGGGCACCGACCTCGACAACACGTATGACGACGGCGCGAACGCGGCCCTGGTAACAGGACCGATGATCCTCGAACCGGGAACCCGTTTCAGCTTCTGGCACTGGTACAACTTCGAGAGCGGATACGATTACGGATACATCGAGATCAATGCGGACGGAACCGATGATTGGGTGAACATAACCCCGGGAGACAGGATCAATGGGTCGAGCGGGGGATGGATTGAGGAGACCCTCGATCTGTCGAGCTACTCCGGCACGGCGTCGATCCGGTTCCGGTACACCTCGGACAGTTCGGTCGCCTACGCAGGCTGGTACATCGATGACATCTCCATCGGCTGCCTCCTCTCCAGCGGCGTCTACCCTTATGATCACGCAGTAGACGACTCGGCCCCGGGCGGCGACGGGGATACCTTTCTCGAGCCGGGCGAGTCGGCAGGCATGACCGTTACCCTGGTCAACACGACCGACGAGACCATGGTCGGCGTGAGCGCCGTGCTGAGCACGGCCGACCCGTACGTCACGATCACATCCGACACGGTGGTCTACGGCGATATCGCGGCCGGCGGCCAGTCGACCGGCACCGGCGCTTTCGATTTCACCGTGAACCCGGGATGCCCGCTGAGCTACCAGATAACCTTCAACATCGAGATCACTTCCCTTAGCGGGGGGCCGTGGTGGGGTACCCTCTATGGTATAGTCACCTCTGTGAACTCCATCGCCGGCCAGGTCACCGATCTGTCCACAGGACTCGGGATCGCGGCCGCAATGATCCACTACGACGGGCCGACAAGCGACTCGGTCCAGGTCGAGGCGGAGGGTGACTATGTGATCAACGGGCTGGCTCCGGGCCTCTACACTCTGTACACGGCGGCCGACGGCTACGCGGACAGCGAGTCCTTGGACATCCTCCTGCCGCCCGACGCGACGGGAATCGACTTCGCTCTCGGCGCGCCGATGATCGAGGTCGAGCCCGCTGCCGTTGCCGTGTCCGTGCTCCCCGGCGGGACCACGGACAGGCCCTTGAATGTGAACAACCTGGGGGATGTTGACCTTACCTTTGAAATCGTCGAGGAGAGCCTCGACGAGAAGGGCCTCGGCGGGCCGGATCTCTTCGGCTACCGGTGGGTGGATAGCGACGAGCCGAACGGCCCGGCCTTCGACTGGATCGACATCACCACGATCGGCACCGAGATCACCGGCCTCGGCGACGACGACAATGAAGGACCCTTCGACATTGGATTCGAGTTCCCCTTCTACGAGGGGATCGACGGCACTTTCACAAGCTTCCGGTTCTGCACGAACGGGTGGATCAGCTTCACCGACACCGCCCGCTCCTACACGGAGTACCCACTGCCGGACGCCGACATGCCGCGCAACCTCGTGGCGCCCTTCTATGATGACTTGAACTTCAATGACGGCGGATCGGCCTACTATTACTCGGACGGTGAGCGTTGCGTGATCTCCTGGATCGACGTGCCCCACTACGGGTGGTCCGGAGGCGGCGGGCCCTACACCTTCCAGATCATCCTCAAATGGACCGGGGAGATCACCTTCCAGTACCTCTCCCTCATCGATCCTCTGGACAGCTGCACTGTGGGCATTCAGAACGAATCCGCCACGGACGGCCTCCAGATCGCCTACGACGAGGCATACCTGCACGATGAGCTGGCGATCAAGATCTCCAAGGGCGTGCCCTGGCTGGAGATCGACCCTGTGGCCGGGATCGTGGCCCCCGGAGGGAGCACTGCGATAACCCTGAGCTTCGATTCTGTAGGGCTCACAGTGGACGTATACACGGCCCAGCTCCTGATCAGCAGCAACGATCCCGGCACCCCGGAGCTGACCGTGCCGGTCACCCTGGTGGTTGGGAGCGACTGCTGGGATCTCGACCTGGACGGCTACCTCGATATAACCTGCGGAGGCGACGACTGCGACGATGCCGATCCGGAGGTCCATCCCGGCGCCGAAGAGGTCTGCGACAACAAGGACAACGACTGCGATGACCTCGTCGACGAAGGCTTCGATCAGGACGGCGACGGCTTTACCAGCTGCTCCCTCCCCAAGCCGGACTGCGACGACGCCGATCCGGAGGTCAGCCCGGGCCACGCAGAGGTCCCGGGCAACGGCAAGGACGACGACTGCGACGGCAAGGTCGACGAGATGTGCGGGACCGTCCCGATGCCGGCCGGCTCGAGCGTGACCGCGGCCGCCATCGTCCAGGTCGGGCTGTTCGCGCTGCCGATGATCTTCATCGGGGTGCTGCGCCGCCGGACAGGCAGGTAGAGAGCACTTAGGCTGTATAAAAAAAAGGGGTGGCGTAGTAAGCGCCGCCCCTTTTTTTTTACCCGAATGGAGGGTCCGGTTCCACCCGGACTGCGGACGGCGTGGAAGCCGTCCCTCCAGGGTGCCGCCGAGACGGCGGCGTTACGATATCAAGAGCAGACCTTGTCCCTGCCCAAGGGACATTGTATAGTCTTTATTCCAATGACAACTGCATAACATTGTAAAAGGGAAATGATCAACCACAGAGTTGTTTTTTAGGCCCCATGGGGTCTCATATCTTCGCGTCTCTGCGTTAATACTCTTTACCGGAAATAAACATCCTATGCGATTGTGGAAAGCAGCCACAGCAGCAATCCTCCTCGTGGTCCTTCTCGCTTGCGAGCGGAAGCCGCCTCTCCCACCACCTCCGGAGCCGATATCGTTTGACCTGCCGGAGATCCGGGAGCGGGGCACGATCCGCATGCTCACCCGCAACAATATCAACTGCTACTTCCTCTACCGCGGCGAGCCTATGGGGTTCGAGTACGCCCTGGCTAAGAAGTTCGCCGAAGAGATGGGCTTCGAGCTGTCCGTGGTCGTGCCTCCCTCCTGGGAGGATCTGATCCCCTGGCTCTGGGAAGGAAAGGGTGACTTCATCGCAGCCGGTACGACCGTGACCGAGAAACGCCAGGACTACGTCTCCTTTTCAATCCCTTACCACCATGTGCAGCAGATGGTGGTCGTTCGCGACGACCACCCGCCCCTCACAGGTCTCGCCGACCTGATAGGCAGAACCATCCATGTGCGTAGGGGCACCTCGTACCATGAATACCTGGAGGGCCTCCCCGAGACGATCCGGGGGGAGATCCGGGTTGTGGCCCTGGACATGGAGATCGAGACCGAGGAGATCCTCCAGGCCTTGGTGGACGGAGTCTATGAGATTACCGTGGCCGACTCCAGCATCGCCCAAATAGAGCAGACATTCCACGGCAACCTGCGCCTCGCCTTTGCACTCACCGAAGAGCAGCCGATCGCGTGGGCCGTGCGGCCCGGCACGCCCGGGCTCCTGGCGGCCATCAACGCCTATCACGAGAAGATGCGTGGATCCGCCTTCTACAACATCCAGTACAAGCGCTATTATCAGAGCAAAAAGCGATTCCGCAGATTCAAGGGCCACTGGGAGCAGGTCAAGACCGAGGGGAGGATCTCTCGCTATGACGAGCTCTTCAAGAGCTACGGTGAGGAGTACGGGTTCGACTGGCTTCTACTGGCCGGCCAGGCCTACCAGGAATCAAAGTTCGATCCCCGGGCCGTAAGCTGGGCGGGCGCCGAGGGCCTCATGCAGATCATGCCCCGCCTGGCCCCTTCACTCGGCCTGGACGATCCCTTTGATCCCGATCAGAGCGTGTGCGCGGGAGGGCTCTACCTTCTCCAGCTCTGGAAGAAATTCGAAGGTGTGGCCGAGCCGGATCGGACGGCTTTTGCCCTGGCGAGCTACAACATTGGGCCCGGCCACCTCCGCGACGCACGCAAGCTGGCCGCCAGGCTGGGAAACTCCTCGGACCTGTGGAAGGGCTCGGTGGAAGAGGCCCTGCTCAAACTCTCCTCCAGGAAATACTACAGACATGCCTCACACGGCTACTGCCGCGGCAAGCAGACCGTCGATTACGTAAATAAAATCTTCGAGCGCTGGGAAGCCTACCAGAGCTTCACCGTGGGGCTGGAAGACGAGAGCGGATGGGAGGGCAAGGAAGAGGGAGGGACACCTTCAACGTGATTGTCGCCATTCAGCCATCAGCGGCCAGATTTCAGCTTTTGCTGACTGCTGAGAGCTGCTAGCTGACAGCTAATCACTCATGATGGCTGATCTCTTCTATTCTGGCGGGATCCCTCAGGTCGCCGAGGGTCTTGACCAGGGCATAGAAGAGACCCAAGCCCATGGCAACCAGCACTCCGTAAAAGACGCCGAAGAAGATGATGTGCCCGATGTCCCAGTGGAACTCATAGAGAAACGGTAGCATGGAAAACCTCTCTTAATTGGTACTGTCCGTGTCATTTTGGCTTGAGGCTTCTATAGCACAATCCCCCTCAAGCCTCAGGCCCCAGGCCTCAAGCCTTACTCCCCCCCAGCTCCTTCTCCTGCGGGAACAGCGGCAGATACCTGAAGGAGAGTGAAAAGACCAGCACCCCGTAGGCCACCACGGCCGCGAGCACGGCCCACTCCTGCCAGCTCGGCATGTAATGTAGATATCTCTCGAATGACAGCGTCGGCTCGGCCAGGGACTGGATCGTCATGATGAAGCGGTTGAAGGCGATCCCGCTGGAGGCGAGGAAAGCGCCCGTCACCAGCCACCCCATGTTCTCCCTGCATTTGCGGCTCAGGAGGATGGCCGTGGGAAGCAGCCCCAGGATCCCCAGCTCCACCACGAGGACCCACGGTCCGAAGGGTTCGTTCTGGTAAAAATCTCCGAAGGCGTATCCATGGGCCGGCAGAGTCCGCTTCAGCCAGAGCAGGGTGTCCCCGATCTTCAGAATCATGTAGACCGCCATGAGGGAGCCGGAGATCTTGCCCAGCTTGGCCAGGATCTCCCTGCTCACCACCTCTTTTCGCGCGACCTTGGACGCGGTCCAGACCACGAGCAGTAGAAAGGACGGCCCGGCGGCAATGGCGGAGATTATGAAGAGGAAGAAGGTCGACGGCCAGATCGAGAATCCCTCGCGGAACGCGAAAGGCCGGGCAAACATGACCCCGAACATCCCCCCCAGAGATCCCTGGTGGAAGAAGGAGAGCAAGGTTCCGATCCCGGCAAAGACGATCATGATCTTGTGGAGGTTGAACTCGAAGACCAGGAACGAGGGGATTTTCTTGAGCTGCCGGTTCGACAGGATGATCGGGACGTACTCGATCATGAGGACCAGCAGGTAGCATGAGATGCAGAAGGAGACCTCGGTGAGCATGGAATGGACATTGGCGTGCCAGAAGATGAACCACGCCCGGATCGGCTGGCCGATATCCACCGCCAGGGTGGCCAAGGCCGCGCTGTAGCAGACGAACCCGACCACCACGGCGGCGTTGATCACCGCCTTGAGCTCCTTGATCTTCAGGATGTAGGTGAGGAAACCCGTGAAAAAGGCCCCTGCGCCGAGGGCGATGACCGTGAGGTCCAGGAATATCCAGAGCGCAAAGACGAACCGGTTGTCCATGTTGGTCTGGTTGAGGCCCTTCCAGAAACAGAGTCCCGCTCCGAAAAGACCCCAGAGGAGTATGGCGCCCCAGAAAACGATCCACAGGAAGAACTTCCAGAAATCGGTGCGCTCGTGCCCCTCGGGTATCAGCGACTTGTCCATCTCAATCTCCCGCTTTCATTCTCGCCAGCCGGCCCTCGCCGACCCGCCTCACCCACTTGTGCCGTGACAGGTAGTAGACCTTCGGCTCACTGCCGACACTCTCCATAAGGCGAAATGCGATCTTGCTCGCTGCCAGGCGCGCCACCCCGCTCTCCTTGTCCGAGAGATCCCCGAAGGTGATCGCCCCGGTCGGGCAGACTTCGGCGCAGGCGGGCACATAGTCCGCCGGCTCGATCTCCCGGCTCCCGCCGTGGGCGGCTTTCTCCTGGGCCCTGTGCAGGCGTCCGATGCAGAAATTGCACTTCTCCACGACACCGCGCATCCGGGGCGAGATGTCGGGATTCATGGTCTTCTCCATTCCCTCGGGCCACACCGGGTCCCACCAGTTGTAATAGCGCGCGTGATAGGGGCACGCGGCCATGCAGTACCGGCACCCTATGCAGCGCTGGGGCATCTGTCCCACGATCCCGGTCATCGCATCCCGGTCCACGGCCGTGGCCGGGCAAACCGACACGCACGGCGTGTGATGGTCGCAGTGCTGGCAGGGAATCGGGACGTAGACGACCCGGCCCTCGGGGTACGACCGGCCGTTGTCGACGCGGTAGACCCTCATCCATGTGAGCGCCTTGATCTCCTTGGCTTCGATGGGGGGCGTGCTGACGTTGTTCTCCACGGTGCAGGCGACCATGCAGTCACCGCACCCCGTGCATCGGTCCACGTCGATGGCCATGCCATAACGCGCACCCCCTGGTTCATGCCTCTCCACGCTACACCTCCTTCAGCCTGACCCTGGTAAGCCTCCAGGTGGGAGGGGCGCTCCCGCTCCCTGTGTGAAGGTTACATAATGAAATAATGCCGTCCACGCTCTGCCCGCTCAAAGGCCCGAAGGAGTGAATGTCCGGTCCTGCGGGGACCAGGATTACTCCGGGCATCACGGTGCGGTCGAAGAGCAGCGTGACTGCCGTCTGCCCGTGGGACGACTCGACCACCGCCCGCTGTTCGTTCGAGAAGCCGTGGGCGCGCCCGGTCTCGGGGTTCACGCGGGCCTGGTCGGCCATGTCCCTGAGATCCGACTCCCTGAAGAGCTTGGAGAGGGCCATCGGAAGTGGGATCGATCCGCACCCGGTTCCGGCCTCTCCGTACAGTGTGAGGATCAGCGGATACTCCTCCTCGTGGGCATGGCTCCCGCCGAGCCTCCCTTCTCCCGCGGCTTTCATCCTCTCGAAGCCGTCCCGGCCCGCGCCCAGCAGGCGCACGGTCGATGTGATCGGAGCGGGCTCGCTCGAGTCGCACCAATAGCCGCCCCGTTTCAACGTCTTCCAGAGCTCGTCGGCCGAGCCGACGGCAGCGAGATCCGTGGTCTCCCCCTGATCCCCGTCTCCGGTCGGCATGAACACCGTTCCCCTGCCGACCGCGTGGATCGCCTCCACTCTCTTCCTGAGGAGAGCCTCGAAGGTGCCCTGCCCCCCCGGCGGCATTCCCGCCCTTGCCGCGATCAGCGAAATCCAGTCGCCCGCGTGCATCGCCTCCTCCGGGGGTTCGATGAGAGGTTCCGAAATGCCCAGGGACGCCTGGATGGCCCCGAAGGGAGTGGGCGCTTCATCGAGGGCTTCGGCCGGGCTCGGAGTGGGGAGGATGTATTCGGCGAGCGAGGTCGGGCCGGTCGAGTAGGGAGAGAGGCCGACCACGAGGGATCGCTTCCTGTTCAACTTCCGTATGATGAGCTCCGCGGGAATGGGTCCGACAGGAGCCGCCCCATCGATGATCAGGAACTGCAGCGACCCGTCGGGCACATCGGAGATCGCCCGCGGCGCCACCTTGAACTCGGGTCCCGAATCGAGGCCGGCAAACCGGTCCGGCCGGGCAGCGGGACTGCGGGACGCCACAATTTTGTTGCGGCCTAAATTGCCCAGGAGAAAGTTCAGCCCCCAGATAGCCATCTCCTCCTCGCGACCCAGGGGCCCGCCGCCGGGGTCCCCCCATCCGATCGCCAGGGACGGACCCCGCCCGGAGAGGACTCTCGCCGTCTCTACGATGAGCTCCGGCTTCAGGCCGGTGATGTTGGCCGCCTTCACCGGGGGAAAGTCCGCCACCAGGGTGCGGTACCCGGGCATCCCGCCGTCGACGAAGTCGAGTGCCCGGCTCTCCACGCGGCCCTGATCGAAGAGCCCCTCTCGGATGAGCACGTGGGCGATGCCGAGGGCCAGCGCGGCCTCGCTCCCCGGCTTCAGGGGGAGCCATCGATCGGCCGCAGCCGCCGTGGGCGAGCAGCGGTTCTCCGCCTGAATGATCCGGGGCCTCCGGCGCCCGCCCCGGAGCCAGTGGAGCCGCCGCCCCGTCGGGCCCCACCCGTCCAGCAAGGGGGCCCCGAAGCTGAGTATCAGGTTTACACCTTCCAGATCGAGCCCGATCTCTCCGGGATCCTCCTCAAGCATGTCCCGCAGGGCGACGAGAGACTCCCCGGCGCCGTCGGGTGGGACGAGGTAGTTCGATGACCCCAGGCGACCCAGGAGCTCCCTGTAGGCAAGGGACAGGGTCCTGCCCGGCCGCGGGTCGAGAACCGCCACCCGGTCTCCCCGGGACTCTGAAATCAGGCCGGCAAGCCTGCCGGCGATCTCGGCGAGGGCCTTCTCCCTGCCCACGGGAGACCACTGGGCTCCCGCACCAAAGGGGTCTCGCCTTCGGGGCCTCAGCACCCGGGCCGGGTGAAAGGCCAGCTGAAGGCCGCCCAGCCCGATGGGGCAGGTGGCGCCCTTGCTCACCGGGTGGCCAGGAACCCCGCCGAGGAAGACGGGGCGACCGTCCACGGTCCTCACCCGGAGGCCGCATCCGGCGGCACAGGCGGTGCACGTCGTAAATCGCGCGCCGACCTCCCCCTCCAGAGGCACGGGGACCCAGGACCAGTTCTGGGTCCAGATGGATGAATCGTCCATGAGCTTCCACGGCAGCGGAGAGAGGGCCGTGCCCATGGCGGCGCCGCCGATGAACTTGAGCATGTCTCTTCTTGTGATTGCCTTCCAGTCGTCCTTCACGGTTATCTTCCTTTTTTGAGCCCTTCGGGGGGAGCTATTTGTGGCACAACAGGCAACAATCCACCACGCCGCGCTCGGAGTGACAGTTGGCGCAGTCCATCATCTTCATCCCGCGGTCGGAGCCGGGCCCCATGCGTGAGAGGCTGGGCCCCCAGACGTCGCGGCTGTACCCGGTGATCCTGTTCTTCTCGAAGGGGCGCAGCCGCTCCGATTCGCCGTGGTCCCCGTGGCACTCGCTGCACTCGATCTCGGCCAGCATGACGTGGGGCGCGTGGGAAAAGTAGACGTTGACGGGCTGCTTCGAATAGACCCGCCATGGGATCTCTCGTTCCGGCCCGAGGTACTCGTCCACGAGCTTGGCCTCATGTTCGGATTCGCCGATGGCCTCCTCGTGGCAGTCCAGGCACATCTCCGCGGGAGGGATGCCGACAAAGCTCCCGTCGTCCCGGAAGGTGTGGCAATCGGTACAGTCCATCCCCGCATCGTCGCCGATATGAACCTGGTGGCTGAACTGGAGGGGTTGCTCTGTACGCTCGTAGAGAGCCAGCGGGAAGAGCTTCCATCCGACCACCAGGGCCGAAACGAGGCCGATCAGGAAGAATGCATTGCTCTTCTGCCGGGCCAGGAAGCCGGGCTGTTCGTTATCGCGGCGCTCACTCAATATCACTTCCTCCAGATGAGTATGGTGAAAAACTCGAAAAACAGAAATACGGCATCATATATCAACTCCAAAAAGTTTTTCAAGTGGAGAAAAATATTTTCTGTGCACTTGATCCCGGTTTCGCCGGAAACTTTTTCTCTGCCGACTCCACGTCGTTTCCGCGCAAGCGGGAACCCATGGATGGGCTCATTTTATGGATCCCCGCTTCCGCAGCGATTTTGTAGGGACGGTTTATTGTTCTTGTCGCACCATAGGGCCATCGT
>CAZFWM010000165.1:0-15984 GCA_964522545.1 uncultured Thermodesulfobacteriota bacterium | reverse complement strand
CTATCGGGAATCATTGGATAAGACTGTCTTTGAGCGGTGGGAACTCCTGTTTAGACATATACGAGGCTTGCGTAGAAGTGTGCCTTAAGGTCAAGGAATATCGAACCGCAGAACAAGGAACCGCAGAATATCGAAGTGAATAATATTGCCTTTTGCGCTTTTTACTTCTGCTGTTCGAAATTCCTTGTTCGATATTCGATATTCTCTTTTTTTTGCAACTCGGCCGCGTCAGGCTATCGTCCTCGATCCAGGCTTCAAGAGTCGCTTACTACCGGTTTCTCACCCGCCAGCACGGCCTCTACGACCTCTCCGTAACGCTTCCCCTCCCGGTCCCAGGAGTATCGCCGCCCGAGCCGGCTGCATCGCTTGCGGAAGGTCTCCGCGCCTTCGGACGCCAGCTCCCGGTCCAGCTCGACCACCGCGGCGGCCACGGCTTCAGGGCCGCCCTCATAGAGGCGCCCCACCCGCTGACCGCCGATCACGGCCACATGTTCAGGCAGGCGGCTGGCCACCATCGGGATGCCGGCAATCAGGTATTCGAAGAGCTTGTTGGGGAGGCTGTAGCGATGCTTGAGGCTGAGGTCCTCGGTTCCGATCAGGCCGATGTCGGCCGATGCGGTTATGTCGAGCACATCTTCTGCCACGACCGGGGGATGGAAAAAGACCCGGCCCGAGAGGCCGAGGGACTCGGTCACCTGTTGCAGCTTGGGTTGAAGCCAACCCCAGCCCACGAAGACCAGCTTGTACCGGTCCGGCAGGAACGCCATGGAGCGCACAAGCGTCTCCACTCCCCTTCCGTAGGTCATGAGTCCCATGTGGAGCAGGACCCGGTCTTCCGTCCCGGCATTGACGAAACGCCGCAGACTGTCCGTGGGGCTCACCTTTTTCCATGCCGGGGAATTCCGGATCACCACCGGCAGGGGGATGCCATAGCGGCTCCGCAAGATCCCGGCCAGTCCGTTGCTCACCGTGGTGACGGCGTCGGCCTGAGTGATCAGACGGCGCTCCAGGATCTCTCCCCTAAGGGCGAGCCAGGTCTCCATGAGCCTGAAGGCCGTACCTTTCAGGCCGTGCTTGTCTTCGGGAAAAAACTGAAATACACAGTCCACATAGAGCTCGTGGCTGTCATAGAGGAGCTTGGCCCCAGCGTCTCTGGCGAGCCTGTGTGATGGAAACAGGGTGTCGAGATCGTTGGCCTGGACCAGGTCCAGAGGACGGCCGTCCCAGGCCCTGCGGAGAAAGTCGAGGTGACTGTACCAGCGCAGAGCCGTCCAGGGGAGCCGCGGGCCGCCGGATCCATAGACCCACGGGACCGGGGCGCGCACGATCTCGAGGCCGCCCGTCCGTTCAAGCCGGGGGGTTCGATCGCTGAGAAGGGCCAGGAGGAGCACTTCGTGGCCCGCATCCCTGAGTACCTGTATTTCGCGCTGGACGCGTCCGTCATTTACATAATCATTGTTGAGCAGCATGGCCACGCGAGCCATTTCAGCTACCTCTGTAAAATTTGAAATACTTCTCTGCAAGCCGCTTTATGGCGCTTTTACGGTACCGGAATCGGGGGACGTGGTCGGAGCCGGTAAAGCGGCTGGGATCCTTTCGGAACAAAGTGTAGAACTCCCTGAAGGTGAGGATCTCGATGCCCGGGTCTGAGGCCATCCGGGCCAGGAGGTCGTGGAAGGCCCGGACCTTGCCCTCCTCAGGGCCGGTAACGGCGCATGTCTCGTCAAGGCGCATGAGCGAGTAGCTGTGGAGAAAGAGGGTCATCACCCGCAGCCTATGCTCTCTTGCCTGGCGGATGAACGTCTTCAGCTCGGATAGACGGGCCCAGTCGATGTCGGTCTTGATGAACCGCCGGCCCCGGGGGATCGTGATCGGGCCTAGGCTCAGTCCCTGGTGCCGAAAAAAGCCGGTCACCGGCACCTCCAGGACGGAGCCCATCAGGGCAACACGATTTCGCACTGCGTTGATCCTGCAGTTCGGGTGCTCGAAGAAGGCGGAGCTGTCGATCGGGACATCGTGGCGGGCAAGGGCCTCGATTGTGTCCGCATTGGCACCATAGGCTCCGGCCCGGTGGGCCCAGGGGGGGTCACCGGTCCAGCGCTCGATGAGCTCCCGGCCGTGCCGGATGATCTCGGACTGCTCATCGAGGGAATATTGCCACATGTGCTCGCGGTCTTGGTCATAGCACCACACGGGATGGGTGTGGAGCTCTACGTCGTGTCCGCGTCCTTTGATCTCTCTGCAGATCGCCTCGATCTCGGCTTCACCAAAGCGACCATACTCATAGACGTTTACAAAGAAGGAAGCCCGGGTCCCATGTGTTTCCAGTAGTTCCATGATCAGAGGGGTGCCAAAGGCGCCGCGCGGCCCCTCTCCACGGATCAGGTTGGCTTGGTACCGACCCTCCAGGAGATGGGGTTGCAGGTTCTCCGTGTCGACTGTGATGATGACTGTGAGATTAGGGTGCGACATGAATCCGATCCAAATGGAGTTGCTAAAACCGTGCCGATCTATGTAGTATGTCCTCCGGGAATGCTCCCTGCACCGAATGGAGATCGGGCGGACTCGTCATCCGATCGATGTGACGGGAGCACGGGACGGATAGCAGTTTAACGCACGCGGGGTGGGGGTGTAAATGCACTATCGACCGAACGCCGGAAAGGGATCCAACCGTTACGTGAAGATCAATGAGAACGCTTTTCTTGTTCAGGGATACCGACGCCTCCTCCCTTCCGGGCTTCGCGACCTGATCTACCAGATTCGCTGGTGCTTTCTGCTGGCCCTGAAGGGGAGATGGGGTCGTAGCCTTGTGCTGGGCCAGACGATCGTGCTCCGGACCTGGGATCAGGCGCGCCTCCGGTGGCGAAATCGGGAGTCCGTGGAATGCCCCGTGTGCGGATGGAAAGGGAACCGCTTCCTTACCTACTCCGATCTGGGGAAGGGCATCTCCCGAGAGGCCCTCTGCCCCCGATGCCACGGTCTGCCCCGCCACCGGCTTCTGTTTTTCTACCTGAGGGAGAGGACCCCCCTGGAGAGCGCGTCGTGGAAGGTCCTGCATATATCACCCAATCCTGGACTCCGCGCCTATTGCAAGCAGATTCCGGGGCTCCTCTATGTGTGCATCGACCGGATCCCCAAGAGGGCCCTGATCAAGATGGAAGCCATGTCGGATATCACGGCCCTGTCGTTCCCCTCCGGAACGTTCGACCTCCTCATATGCCTTCACGTCCTCGAGCATGTCCGAGAGGATCAGACCGCCATCCGGGAGCTGGCCCGGGTCCTCAAGCCGGGAGGCCTTGCCATCATCGACGTCCCCATAGCCTGGAACAATGAGCGCACTGTCGAATACGGCGGCCCCGACAGGGATCAGGGCCACCACCGACTGTACGGGATGGATTTCCTCGGCCGGCTCCGGGCGGGCCAACTCTTGCCCGTGGTGGAGGATTTCGCAAAGGAGATCGAGCCGTCGATTCGAGCGCGCCACGGGGTTCCACTCAGGAACCTGATCGTGGCCCGCAAGGCCCGCTGATTAACCCGCCTTCTTTTCCCTGCGGCGCCCCAGGATGATCATGGCGCCGGTCCCCTTCGAGCGCATTACTCCCGTTCCGATCCGGTCGAATACGGAGGGGAGGACCTTTGGGGTGAGGACCGTCTTGATGAGGCCGCCGGTCAGTCCGAGGCATGAGGAGAAGGGGGCAGGGATTGCCGCGGAGAACCTGTTCAGAGACCGCATCAGAGTAAGCATCCGGCCCTCGAGAGAATAGTATAGTCGCGTATGAACCTCCCGGGTCGCCTCGATCCGGAAGTAGGGGCTCAGGATCTCGTCCAGCTCCTCCCGGCTGTGGTACTTCACATTGCCGTCGAGCTGGCCGGAGAAGAGGAGACGGCCGCCGGGCCTGAGGACCCGGTGCAGCTCCCGCACCCCCTCCCGGCGCCCCTCCCGAGAGAGGTAGTAAAGAACTTCCAGGGCGACGACGAGGTCGAACGATTCCGGCCGGAAGGGGAGGGCGGGAAGGGCAGCGGCCGCGCTCTCGATGGCCGGACATTGCCGCCGCGCGATCTCGGCGGCCCGGGGAGCGATGTCGGTGGCCGTAACCCGGCGGCCCGGTCCCTGCAGGAGAGCGGTGAAGTCGGCGGCCGCGCACCCGATGTCGAGGATCGAAAGCTCTTCGCCCCGTGAAAGGAGCGGCCGGATCATGCTGAGAGATAGGTCGTGCCGGTAGCGCTGTGATCCCCGCCACCGGTGGCCCCAGGCGTCACCTTCGGGTCGATCGGCCTCCCTGAACTGTGCCTCGAACCATCCCGGCGTCCCGAATCGCATTACCCTTACCCCTCCCTCCGATGCTTCCGATAGTAGAAGAGAGCGCTTAGGGAGTAGCACGCATTTCCGATCCCCTTTCCGATCCCCGCGCCGAAAGCCCCGAATAAAGGGATGAAGGTGAGATGGCCGGCCAGGTTCGCGCCGGTCATGATGAACGACATGTTGCGGAGCCACTTTCCCCGTCCCTTGGACCAGAGAAATAGATTGTACGGCTGGTAGAACCCTCCCAGGAAGCCGGCCACGGCCAGGGGGACGACCAGGATGACCACCGGCAGAAAGGAGGGACCGAAGAGCAGGGTGACCACCCACCGGGCCACGAGGATCACGACCAGGGTGCTCCCTGCCAGCCAGGCCAGGTTGAAGAGCAGGACCTTCCGGGAGATCCGGTCCTCTCGGGCAAATCGTTTGAACAGAGAGGTGGAGAGTGACTGAGAAAGAAGCGCGATGGGGGAGACGATGCGCAGGGCCAGGCTGTAATAGCCGAGGGCCGTGGTGCCGGCAAAATAGGGGACGAGCAGGCTGTCGAGCTTCATGGTGGTCTGGTCCGCGAGCATTCCGAGGTAGAGGTGAACCCCGTACTCCTTGTATCTGGCCCAGATGAGGAGCCACTGGTCCCGAAGGCCTCGGAACAAAGGTCGGAAGCGCACCGTCACGGCCGCGCAGCTGACGCCGATGGCGATGAAGTTGAGAAGGATCACGGTGTGTACATTGATCTCGAAATAGAGGTAGGCCACCAGGATGCCGGGGATGTAGAGGGCCAGGGGCGCCACGTTGAGCAGAGCAACATCCCCGATTCGGTTCGTCCCGATGCCGGCCTGCCGAAGAAGGAGCTGGAGCGGCATGAACAGGACGAAGGGAGCAAACCATCGGAGCAGCCCCTTCGCATTTGTGGTGTGGAAGAGGGAGTCCACGATGAAGCTCGCCCCGAAGATGAAGAGGGCGTAAAGGAGCCCCACGGCGAGGCCGAGAAGGAGGAGGGATCCGATCAGCCGGCGCTCGGCCTCCTCGTCCTCGATTCCGGCAAGCATGATCTGACCGGTGCTGAACAGACCGAAGTGGATGAAGAGGCCCCCGAACATCGTGATGGCCCAGAAAAAGCTCATCAGGCCGTAATCCTCCGGACCGAGGATACGGGTGTTGATCGTTCCCGTGACGATCCCGAGCGCCATTACGGCGATCTGCGATCCGAATAAAAGGGCCGACTGTCTTGCCGGCTTGGATCCTAACTGTGACAGGGCTCCGGGTATCCCCTTGGCGGAATCGGAGGAAGGGTCGTATTGGTTCCGGTCGGGCGGCCGGCCCGGATCGGGCGAGCCGCCGGGCGGATTCAGCTCCATGGTCCTTCCAGCGCCTCGATCGCGCGAACCCCGCAGTTGAAGAGCATGTCGATGATGGAGAGGCCCGGGAGAAACGGGCCATAGAGCTGGTCGTAGACGGGGTGCTCGAAGGACGGGTACGAGATGTCGATGCCGGCCTCACGAAACAGGGCTTCGTCCTGGTATTTCATGCCCCCCTTGCCCGAGAGATAGGTGCCGGCCCCGAGGGCGCTGCAGATGGAGACCAGGAGATCGGTTCGGGTGCCGCTCACGTCGAGCTCGGAAGCGCGGTAAAAAATGCGTTCGATCTCCAGGCGCCGGCAGATCTCCCGGATAAGCGAGATCGTCAGGTCGGCCAGGAGCGGCCAGTCCCGGTCCAGGGTCGTTTCGATTATATCGGAGAAATCCCGGTAAAAGGGAGAGCGTCCGTAGTTCTGAGCGATGGTCTTCAGGTGACGTTTGCGCCAGCGATCCTGATTGTTGATCCGAACCTCGTTGGTGGGCTGTCCGAGTCGCCCCTTGGTGAGCACGGGAATCGTGAGCCACACCTCTCCGCCCGCGGTCTTTATCCGTGTCCGGTTTTGGATGTTGTTCTTTGAAAAAGGGACGCTGTCGAGAAGGACGAAGGCATCGCAGGCGACGATCTTTTTGAAGAACCCGAACCAGGGGAGGTAGTTCGGCTGGTGGATCGCTACACGCATGGCCGGGCCCCGTCCCTACTTGATCACCCAGCGGAGCACATCGAAGGTCTCGGCGAATTCGACGCCAATCTGTACGCCCCGCGTGTGCGCCAGGCTCCGAATGAAGTTCTCGGAGGCGTAGTGGCGACTGAGCTGCGAGCGGTAGCAGCTCAGGGCCTCTACCTTCCGCTCCACGTGCCGCTCATCCAGGTGGATGAAGGATCGGGTGTTGAAGGTGATGTTGTTCCAGGGGATCTCGTACCCGAGGATCGTACAGGACTTGAAGGCACGGAGCCCCTCGACGGAGACCGTATGGTGGTCCTGGTGCAGGTCGTACGAACAGGGGAGGAATACGAGGTCCGGGTTGAGGTCTCCCTTGAGGCGGATGAAGAGATCGAGGATCTCCTGTCGGTGATCGGCGAACTTGCGCACGGGATAGCGCTCGACGATCAGGTTCGATGGGGGTATGCCGAGGACGCGGGTCGCTTCACGCACCTCCTTTTCGAGGATGTCCTTCGGAAATCCCTCGGGGACCGACTCCTCGGCCCGGGAGAGGGCCACATAGAAGATATTCTTTTTCTCCTCGATGAAACGAAAAATGCTCCCCCCGCACCCGAACTCCCCGTCGTCGGTGTGAGGGGCCAGAACCAGGATTGTTTCAAACATCATGCTCCTCGTTTGGTGTCGTCGGTCTGGCCCGTGTGGGCCTCGTTGATCGGGTCCTCCGTTGACGTAGAAACCGGAACCCATCTATATTTTATCGAGCCGTCCGCATGTGCCGGACAGCCGTCCGCTTTCAGGAATTGCGCTGCCGGGTATACAGGACTATCTATAGCACTGGAAGAACGTATTGTTCAAGAGAACTTTCATGAGGATGATCCGTGTCGCCGCCGCGCTCGCGCTGTTGTGCTCCGGCCCTCCCCGGCTGCATGCGGAAGAAGGGGCCGGAGAGCACCGCGAGAAGATCGCGAGCTCCCCGGCCGCCTACGGCGTGACCGTGGGGGGAGCCGTCGACGATTTCATGCTCGACCGGCGGGGAGGGGTGGATCACGGAGCGGGGGAAGTGCGGATCAATCGCTCCCTGGAGATCCGGAATGTCGGCAACGACGTGGTCGTCAATCCCCGCGTGCTCATCGACGGCCGGGGGCCGTGGTTCGACATCGACGAGATCATCGAGCGCTCCACGGCCGGCCTCGGCGCGGAGGCAGACCGGGTCCCGTCGCTCTTCCACTACCATGTGGACCGGATCGGGCACGCCACCTCGAGGTCGCCCCGGAACGCCGATCCCGTGGCCGTCTACAACTGGTACGGCACCGCGATCTGTACTGAGCACGCCGCGGTCCTCTCCGCTCTATACCGGCGGGCGGGCCTGAGGACGCGCCCGGTCAACCCGGCCGGGCACGCGGTCCTGGAGGTCTTCCTCGACGGGGCCTGGCGCCTCCTCGACGGGGACCGGGCCGCCTACTACCTGAAGGAGGACAACCGCACCCTCGCTTCGGCCGAAGAGGTCGAAGGGGATCGCGAGCTCGTGAGGCGGACCCATCACCACGGTCCCGTACGTCCCTATGACGAGCTGACGAACGACTTCTACGCCTCCGCCTACTACCCGCGCATCCTTCCCGGGCCGGACGCGGGCGATCGCCTCGGCGTCGATGACTGCGTCGCCATGACCCTGGCCCTTCGCCCCGGAGAATCGCTGGTTTACGGCTTTTCTTTTGCGGGCCGTCACAGCGGCGGGTGCGACCTCTCGGCTTACCCCGATGCCACCGCCGCCCTGGCGACGGGGCGGCTCGTCTACAAGCCGGACCTGGGCGATCCCGGCACCCGGTGCTTTCTCGAGGGAGAGGGGGTGCGCTGGGACGCCGCCGGGGTCGCATCGCCTCCCGTGCATCCCACGGAGTCGGGGCACCCGGGCCGGATCGAGGTCGACGTGGCCGCGCCTTACCCGATCGTCGGCGGCAGCATCGAGTTGGACTATCTCCTTGGTCCCGGCGATGAGCTTTCTCTCTCTCTCTCTTCGCCCCGTCGGGGCTGGAGCACGATCTGGACGGCCCCGGAAGGGGAGGGGAGCAGAAGGAAGGCCTCCATCGAGCTGGGCGAACACTGGCGGCCGTGGCCGGTTCGCCGGGATCTCCTGGTCCGGGTTGGAATGAAGTCCCACGAAGGGGACGCCTCCGTGGGGCTCTATGGTATACGCCTGAGGGCCGAGCTCCAGATGGCCCGGATCTCGCTGCCGGACCTTGCAGTCGGTCCCAATCGGGTCACCTATCGGGACGATTCGGAGGAGAGGATCATCGAGATCGTGCATCTCTGGCGTGAACGCTCGGATCTCCATCCTCCTCTTCCCCCCTCGGCCCCGATCCATCCTGCGCAGGGCGGGGAGGTGGAAGCGGGTGATGACTGTTTCCGATGGGCAGAGGCTCGCGATACGGACGGAGATCGGATCACGGCCTATCAATTCCAGCTGAGCCGCCGCGCGGATTTTCGATGGCCCCTCTCTCCCGACTTTGATCAGCGCATTGTTCCGGGAGAGGATGAGGCCGTTCCAACTCGTTTTTACCCGCCCCGGCCGGGCATGCTCAACCACGGAGAGACCTACTACTGGCGCGTCCGAGCCCGGGACGCATCCGGCCTCTGGGGCGGTTGGAGCGAAACGTGGACCTGCATGGGCCGGGGGCCCGGCCCGCCGATCCCAGGCCATGTCCTGTATGCCCGGGACGCCGGCCCCTACGGGTTCAGGCTCAACTGGACCCCGGGGCCCGGAGAGCCCCCCGAGGCCTACGAGGTCCACGGCGGCACGGACAAGGGCTTCATCGCGAGCGCGGCTCCGCGCCCCTGCCTGGTCGCGTCGATGAACGACGGACAGAGGCGCCTCGAGACGCGCCCTCCCACTCTCATCGCCACGGTCCGGGAGCGATCGTGGGCGCCGGAGCAGATGGACCAGGTCTTTCCCTTCTACCGCATTGCGGCAAAGGACGGCCGGGGCGCAAGGAGCGGCGCCTCCGGGCTCCTCTCTCTGCGAAGGCCTTTTCTCGCGGCCTCGCTCCCTGGGCGTATCCCGGCCGGGGAGACGATCCGGATTCCGGTGCGGGCCGTCGCGTCCGGGGGCGAGCTGCGCTGTACCCACCGGATCATCCGGGATCCCGGAACCCCACTCGGCTTCCGGGACGAGTACCGGGCCGCCATGGTGGAGGGGGAGCGGTTCGACCTGGAGATTCTCGACGGCCCTGAATGGGTGTCTCTGGACCGCGGGACCATGGAGCTGGTCCTGAGCCCTC
Source organism: uncultured Thermodesulfobacteriota bacterium (assembly GCA_964522545.1). Lineage (GTDB taxonomy): Bacteria > Desulfobacterota > DSWW01 > CAZFWM01 > CAZFWM01 > CAZFWM01. Next base: position 6,389 of record CAZFWM010000165.1, on the reverse strand, counting down.
CCGGAGGGGCGCGCGGCCGGGTGAGGATCAGCGCGGGCCTCCGGGAGGAGATCCTGTGGGGCTCGCTCCCCGGCAGGCGCGAGAAGGCGCTGGCCCTGTACGAATGGGCCCGGGCCGCCTTCGGGTGGTTGAGAGGCAGGGGGGGAGGCGGCTGGACCCTGTTCTCGTGGGAGGTGGTTGTCGAGGGACCGAATATTGATTGACATTCTTTCAGGCCGCAAGGTAGTTTCAAGGACGATTTTTCGGCTCGAGGCCTGAGGCGCGTGGCTTGAGGGAAAAAGCAGAAACAGAAAGCCCTCAAATCCCAAGCATCAGGCCTTCATACTCTTGTTGAAAATGGATAAAGATATCATCGAGCATTCTCCGCGAAGGGAGCGATCTCTGCCCAAAGGCCTCTACCTAATCCTCACGGCGGCACTCATCGTACGCGCGGCCGTGGCCTTTTACTTTCCCGTCTACTTCCGCGACTCCGAGCGCTACGAGACCCTGGCCCTGAACCTGCTCCACGAGGGCGTCTACTCCGCATCCCCGGCCCCCCCGTATATACCCGAGGTCCAGCGGACTCCCCTGTACCCGGCCTTTCTGGCCCTGATCTACGGCCTGTGCGGGCAGTCCGCGGCGGCCGTCTGCGGCGCCAACGCGCTCCTGGGGACGCTGATCTGTTTTTTGATATACAAGCTCTCCCGCCGCCTCTTCGACGAAGCCACGGCCTTGATCGCCGCGTTGCTCTCTTCCTTCTACCCCTTTACGATCTACTATATCGGCGTGGTCGGCATGGAGACCTTCCTCGCCCTCCTCCTGGTCCTGGCCACTTGGTCCTTTGTCAGGAGCTTTCAGGAGGGCCGCCTCGGCAGCTTCATGCTCTCCGGTGCGCTCGTGGGGCTGGTCAATCTGTGCCGCCCTTTCATGCTCTTCTTTCCCCTCTTTTTTCTCGGGGCGATCCTCATCTCCCGGCCGGGACTTCGGGCCGCGGGGAAGCGGTTCGTCGCCTTCCTCATCCCCCTGCTCCTGGTGGCGGGACCGTGGTACGTGCGGAATACCATGCTCTTCGGAGATCCCTGTCTGATCGGGCACGGCGTCGGGGGGCTGATCAGCGCGGCCACCCGCGAGGCCGAGGCGGACGGCATCGAGGATGCCATCTCCGCCCACAACGAGGACCCGGATCTCATCCGGTTCATGCACTCCGATAACTATGCCGAGATGCGCGAGGCCAACGAGCGGCTGATCGCCAAATCGCTGGTCCGGCTGAGAGAAAATCTGGGGAGCTTCCTGCTGAACATCCCGAAGCGCATTCCGCGGCTCTGGATCTCCAGCTACCACCCCGGGCTCCCGGACTGGGTCCTGCTCTTCATACGCATGGCCGGAGTCTCGGTCCTCCTCCTGGGGCTCTACGGGATCTGGGGCCGGCGCAGTGAGATCGGGAGCTTCGTTCCCGTTCTCCTTTTTCCGGCCTACATCACGGCCATGGGAGCGCCCTTGAACACGACGGCCCGGTACACGATCCCTGTCCGCGATCTCTACTTGATCTTCTGCGCCGCGGCGCTTACGTACGGCTACGAGCGGATCCGGAGCCGGAGGGCGGGGGAGGCGCCCTGAGCCATGCCGATGGATGATAGGCCGAGAAGGCCGGCCCTGCTCATCTTTCTCCTCGCCCTGGGGATTAACCTCCTGTGGGTCTACGTCCACCCCACCACCAATACGGATTCGGGATACTATGACCGGGTCGCGTGGAACCTGGCGAGCGGGAACGGCTACTCCATGAGCTCCTCGGCTCCCTACCTGCCCTACTTCAAAAAGCCGCTGGGGTATCCCACGTTCCTGGCGCTCATCTATAAGATCTTCGGCCACGAGTATCTGTTCGTCTATCTCGTTCAGGCGGTCCTGCACGCCGTGACCGTGGTGCTCCTCTTTTTCATCGCCCGGGAGACCCTGGAGGCAAGGCTGGCGACGCTGGCCGCAATCCTCTACGCCCTGAACCCCTTTGCGTCCTCCTATGCGGCCACCATCATGACAGAGTGCGTCTTCACCCTTTTTCTGACCCTCGCCCTCTGGCTGCTCCTTCTGGCCACCGGCAGGCGCAGGGAATCGCCCGCCCTCTATCTCGTTCTGGCGGGCGCGGCAACGGCCGCGGGCGCCCTGTTCCGGCCGATCCTCCAGTACCTCCCGGTCATCGCTCTGATCTCGTTCCCCTTTTTCTACAGGCCCATGAAGAGGGCCTTGCAGTACGCGGCGATCTATTGTCTGGCCTTCGGGCTGTTGGTGGCGCCATCGGTGTGGCGGACCTACACACTCTTCGGCGAGCTGAAGATCGCCACCATCAAGGGGAGCTGGTCCCTCTATTCAGGAACCCTGGAGTACAGCGGGGAGGACTGGGAAAGCCTGGTCTCGGAAGACCATCAGCAGGCGGACACCGACATCATCATGGCTTCATCCGACTACGAGGAGGTGGAGGCGGCCTATGCGCGATACCACGAAAAGGCGATGGCCAATATCCGGGCCCGGCCGGCGCAATTCGTGAAATCGGTCTTCATCCGCTTCTTCCGGATCTGGATATCGTCCTATCACCCGAAGCTGTCACCTGCGATTCTGATGGCCGTCAGGCTTGCCGGGATACTCTTCCTGCTTCTGGGAATCGCCGGCATCGCCCTCTCCACTCCCGAGGGGAGGAAGTACTACTGGATTCTCGTGACCATGTTCTTCTGCAATTTTGTATCATCTTTCGGAACGACGCAGGCCCGGTACACCATCCCCCTGCGGGGGCTCATGACGCTATTCGTTGCAATTGCCCTAGGCTGGGTCCTGAGCCGGCTTCCGAGTTTGAAGTCTTTATCCGGCCGGCGCGAACGAAGTAGATAATGCTGTTCAATTCATACGAATTCCTCTTCCTGTTTTTACCCGTTACGCTGTTTGTGTTTTTTGCGATAGGTGGGCGTGGTCATCACAAGGCGGCCGTTTCATGGCTGGTGGGGGCGTCCCTTTTTTATTATGGTTGGTGGAATCCGGTCTATCTGGGTCTGATCCTCGGATCCATCGTATTCAATTATTCCGTAGGTCTCGTCTTAGGAAAATGGGCCCAACAGGAGACGCACAGAATATCCTTGAGAAGAGTGTTGTTGTTTTTCGGCATCGCCTTCAATCTCGGCCTGTTGTGCTATTTTAAATATTACAACTTCTTCTTGAATAATATTAACAACATTGTCGGAAGCCAAATTCAGATCAATACCATAATTCTTCCGCTGGCAATTTCCTTCTTCACATTTCAACAAATCACGTATCTCGTCGACGCGTACAGGAGGGAGACCAGGGAATACAATTTCCTTCACTACTCCCTGTTCGTCACTTTTTTCCCGCAGCTCATCGCCGGCCCCATTGTCCATCACAAGGAGATGCTGCCCCAGTTTCAGAAAGAGAATATCTACAAGCTGGACTATAAGAGCCTGGCCGTTGGTTTCACATTCTTTGTGTGCGGCCTTTTCAAGAAGGTCGTGCTGGCCGACGGCATTGCCGTCTATTCCACGCCGGTCTTTCAAGCGGCCGAAGCAGGCGCAGGCCTCACGTTCTTTGAAGCCTGGGGTGGGGCCCTGGCATTCACGTTTCAGTTGTATTTCGATTTTTCCGGTTACTCGGACATGGCCGTCGGCCTGGGACAGATGATAGGGATTCGACTCCCCCTCAATTTTTTCTCGCCCTACAAGGCTGTCAATATTATAGAATTCTGGCGTCGCTGGCACATGACGCTCTCTCGCTTTCTGCGTGATTACCTGTACATCCCTCTCGGTGGAAATCGTAGAGGGAAGACGCGCCGGTACGTGAATATCATGATCACCATGTTGCTGGGAGGGCTCTGGCACGGCGCAGGATGGACATTCGTGCTGTGGGGGGCATTGCATGGACTGTATCTGGTCCTGAACCACGCGTGGCGTGCCACGCGGAAGTCCTTGCGGCATGATCTGGATCGCACGACCTGGTGGGGGCGCATTCTCTCACAGGCCGTCACGTTTGTTGCCGTCGTGGCGGCGTGGGTCCTGTTTCGCGCCGAGAGCTTTACCGGGGCCGTGAATGTGTTCAAAGGAATGGCCGGGCTCAACGGAGCCGTTCTTGACTACAGGCTCGCCTCCGCTCTCTCCCCCCTTGCCGGAATCGTGAGGTTCGAGGGGGCGGGCATCGGTGCCTTCGGATCGGTCTGGGGGCTGGCTTTCCTCGCACTATTATTGCTCATTGCACTGTTTTTGCCGAATACGCAGGAATTCACCTCGAACCACGAAACGTCTTTGAAGATTTACGGAGTCGCCGGAGAACATCGTGCGAGATGGACGCCCCGGTGGGATTTGACAAAGAGATGGGCCGTGTTCATGGCGATAATAACTTTGATTGCCGTTTTGTCACTGGGCCGCGGTGTGAGTGAATTTCTCTATTACCAGTTTTAGCAATCATGAAAGAGAAGACCTATATAAAAACCTACTTGGGATTGCTGGCCGTCGCAATGATGGCCCACATACTCTCCATGTTTGCATTCGCCGCGAAAACGGCTGAATTCTATTATAGGCCATGGGAGTATTTCGACGAAATCGCCTACCGAACAAAATCGATCGATGCATCGTGGAGCGGTGAGGAATCGGGGGATCTCTCCAGAAAGAACTTGATCTTTTTCCAGGAGTCCAATGAAACAAGAGTGACGACCGATCCTGACGGATTTCGATCCAATCCCATTCCGGCCGAAGGATATCCGATTCTCGTATCCGGTGATTCCGCCGTCTTCGGCTCAGGGCTCAGCGACGATGAAACCTTTTCCTGGCGGCTCACGGAGATGACGGGAATTCCCACATTCAACGCGGGACGCACATCCCTGTTCAATGCACTGAAGAGGAAAGAGCTGGCTGATGTAAAGCTTGTCATCGATTGTCGAGTCGAGAGAAATATCAAGGGGGACGTTTTCCACGAATACAGCGTCGGCTCCGGAGCCTCTCTCTACATGCCGATTGCGGCAAATGATCTGGATAAAATAGAAGCCATCCTGAAAGTGACTCCGGAGCGATACTCCATTCTGTATATACTGCTCAGGATGGAGAAGAGAGTAAGAAAGGATCTGTTCGATTATCTGAAAAACAGGCATCAGGCGGAATGGCTCTTCATGCGGCACACGATGAATGAAAACGACCTGGAGGAAGCTGTGGAGAGCATAGGAGAGAGGGCGCGAATTTTGGATGGTGCTGGAATTGAATATCTATTCGTGCCCATTCCGGCAAAGCAGACGATCTACGCCGACGAAGTCGATGAATTTACCTTGAGCTATCTGGCGAGGCTCGTGGAACTGTTGGAAAAGGAGGACGTTCATACAATCGATTTGACGAACAGCTATAAAAACAATAAAGAAGTAGGACTGTTTCAAAGATACGATACGCACTGGAACGGCAAGGGTACGGAAGTCGCGGCGAGAGCCGTTGCGAAAGAGGTCGAGGTTATTTTTCGTGACCATCTCGCCGAGCCGTAGGATGTTTGAACCGAAACGTCCCATGCCGTCCATGGATGTGCCTGAAGGAGATGCGGCTGTTTTCGTGCGCCCAGCGGAGATGTTGTCTTGTTGAATCTAGCCATAATCGGATGCGGGTATTGGGGCCAGAACCTGGTCAGAAGTTTTCACCAGATCGAGGGCTGCCGGATCGGGGCCGTCTGCGATACGTCCCCGGAGCGAAGGCGCGCCATGGAGGAGCGCTATGCCGGGATCCCGACGGTTCCGGACTACGGGGCCTTGCTTGCCGATCCCGGGATCGAAGCTGTGGTCATTGCCCTCCCGGCTGCCGACCATTACCGCGTCGCTCTGGAGGCGCTGGAATCGGGGAAGCACGTATTCGTGGAGAAGCCTTTGGCGCTGAAACCGGAACAGGGGGCCGAGCTCGTCGAGCAGGCGGCCTCGAAGAGCCTCGTCCTGTTTGTGGGACACACCTATATCTACAATGAGTGCGTGCAACGCGTGAAGGCGTACATCGATTCCGGGGATCTGGGCGGGATCTACTATCTCTACTCCCAGCGGCTGAACCTCGGGCTGGTGCGGCGGGATGTGAACGTGATGTGGAACCTGGCGCCCCACGACGTGTCGATCGCGCTGTACTGGCTCGGCGAGATGCCCGAAAGGGCATCGGCCAGGGGAATCTCGTTCCTGCAGGAAGGGATCGAGGACGTGGTCTTTACTCACCTCGAATTCAGCGGCGGACGCACTGTACACATCCACACCAGCTGGCTCGATCCCAACAAGGTCCGCAGGATGACCCTGGTGGGGAGCAAGAAGATGGTGGTCTACGACGATATGAGCGCCGACGCAAAGATCCAGATCTATGACAAGGGGATCAGCCGCAAGACCATCAGCGCGTCGCTGGGCGAGTACAGAGAGT
>CAZFWM010000164.1:0-16064 GCA_964522545.1 uncultured Thermodesulfobacteriota bacterium | reverse complement strand
AACTTTCCCTCTGATCTAGTCGGAGTATGCTTCAGAACTCGGTACTCTCAAGTGATTTAAATAAATTCTTTAAATCAGCTCGCTTAACTTCATTTAACTCAACTTTAGAACTTGTTAGGGATTGAAATTCTGGATGTGAAGGGAAACCGACACTATAGCCTTGTTTGACATAGAAGGGCATGCGTTTTGCTACGAACATCAAAAAATCGAACGCTTCTTCTTCTGTCTGTGCGCGAATGACTACTTCAGGAATTCCCTCTTGTAATTTAGAATCACAGGATATTGACTCGGCATAACTCAAAATGAATAGCGCTGACAGAAATAAGATGGATAAAAGAATATATATTCTCATCATAAAATCTCTAGAGGCGCCTGAATAGCGACGGCTATTACAACGCCTTGTAAGGGGTTGTAATCACCAGCCACTATCCTTTTAAAAATTTCTATTTCTTGTTTTTGATTTTCCGATAAACTCGGATGTTCGGCCGACGCGGGCCACGGCAGCGTGATCATGAAGAGTATGGCGAGGATCAGTCGAAGCGCCACGGGCTTGATCATCTCTGTCGACATGGGTTGGATCCTCTCTGTCACAGGAAGTTGACTTGGTGGATCTTCTCGGTCTCTGTGATGATCCTGCGCAAAGCCTTCTGTGTGGCCTCGTCACGGATCGGCTCGACCTCGCTCACCGGCGCTCCCTCGTCGCTGGTGGAGGTCTTCCAGCCGAGGAGGAAACCCGCCACCGTGGCAAAGCCGCAGCCCGTGGTCCCGCAGCAGGAGCGATCCACCGCCATGTATCCCGTGGCGTAGAGCACTTCGCGGCCCTCGAAGGGGAGGCGCTTTTCGGCGGTGATCATGTAGTGGCCCGCTATGGCCTCGATTTCTCGGCCGAGGGGGGAATGTGTGTAGTATTGGCGCATGGTAGGATTCAATGGATGTGTCATTTCGACCGAAGGGAGAAATCCTATATCTTCGGTATTCTCCGTCTGAAAGATTTCTCGCTTCGCTCGAAATGACAGACGGGGGCTAGAAATGACAGGCGGCTGAGATACGCAAATAGAGGCGCCGCCTGTATTGATGCGGCGCCCCTATTCGCAATCGCTTCGTTCGATCTTACTCCCCGTACCTGCCGACAATCGCGATGCTGCAGATGTTCATGAAGGGGAAGCCCCCGAGGTTGTGGGTGAGCCCGTACCGGGGGTTGTCGAGCTGCCTTTCTTCGGCGCGGCCGAGGAGCTGGAGGTACATCTCGTAGACCATGCGGAGGCCGGAGGCCCCGATGGGGTGGCCGAAGCACTTCAGTCCGCCGTCGATCTGGCACGGGATCTTGCCGTCGGCGTCGTAGAAGCCGTCCATGATGTCCTTGATGGCCCCTCCCCTTGGGGAGATGTGAAGGTCCTCCATGGTAATCAGCTCGGTGATGGAGAAGCAGTCGTGGACCTCCATCATGCTGATCTCCTCGCGGGGGTTCCCGATGCCGGCCTCCTCGTAGGCCCGCTTGCTCGCCTTGGTGGTGGTGACGAAGTGATCCACCTCCCACTCGTTGTACCCGAACTCGTAGCCGTTGCTGAGCGCGATCTGCAGGGCCTTTACCGAGACGAGGTCCGTCTTCCCCAGGTTCTTCCCGAGACTTTTGGCGATCTCCGGGGTCGTCACGATCGCACAGGCCGCGCCGTCGCTCACGCCGCAGCAGTCGAAGAGCCCCAGGGGGTGGGCAATGATCGGGGAGGCCATGATCTGGTCCTCGGTCACGGCCTTTCTCAGGTGCGCCTTGGGGTTTTTCACGCCGTTGGCGTGGCTCTTGGCGGACACGTGGGCCATGGCCCGCTTCAGATCGCTGTCGGGTATCTCGAACTTTGCGGCGTACCCGGTGGCGATCTGTGCAAAGCTCCCCGGAGCAGTCATGTTCGGCTGGATGAAAAAGTTGCGCGGCCCGGCGCTCGCACCGAATTCGGGCAGCCCGCCGTACCCGGTGTCCTTGAGCTTTTCCACGCCCATGGCGAGGGCGATGTCGTAGGCCCCGGACGCCACCGCGTAGACAGCGCCGCGCAGGGACTCGGTGCCGCTGGCGCAGAAGTTTTCCACCCGCGTGACCGGGATGTTGGGAAGGCGCAGGGTCACGGAGAGCGGCAGGGCGCTCTGGCCCACGCTTATCGGTGGAAAGCATGTGCCCAGCCAGGCGGCCTGAATCTCGTTCTTCTCGATCCCCGCGTCCTGGATGCACTCCTTAAAAGCCTCGACCATCAGCTCATCCGCGCCCGATTCCCAGCGCTCGCCGAACCTCGTGCACCCCATGCCAAGAATGGCGACTTTATCTCGAATTCCTGTTGCCATGATAACAGCCTCCTATGGTTGCCTTGCCGGCGATTAGAGTTCAGGTACGGCCTTCCAGAAATAGCCGTGGAAGTCTCGCTCTTTGTCATAATACTTGACCCGGAAGGACATGGTCGCCTTCTGGCCCACCTTCACCTCGTCCAGCTCGCAGTCGGTGAAATCGGCCAGGGTGCGCCCGCCCTCTTCGAACTGGATGAGGCCGTAGACGGCCGGGGGCTCCACGGACACGGCCAGCATGTCCCCGGTGAAGCTCTTGATGACGCCGGGCCTGTCGGCGAACTCGTAGTCCTCCTGCGTGTCGAAGGCTTCGCACTCGGGATTCACGCAGATGTTCATCTTGGGGAACTGGGGCGTCCCGCACTTTGTGCACTTGCCGCCCATAAATCCCAGGACCATCTTCCGGTCTCTCCAGAGGGCGGACAGGGCGGTCTGCATCGGGGACTCGGCCCGGATGCCCATCTCGACGTTAATGAGATCCCTGAACTTGAGGTACTTGGAATAGTTGCTCTCCTCTTTGCGGTGCGCCAGGGAGCCCTTGATCCCCCGGCGGGCCGGCAGGTCCTTGATCTTGTCGGTCACCTCGAACAGGAGGGCGTCACAGCCCTGCCCGAAGCTGGACATGATGATCTTGTCCCCCGGGCTCGCATCTTCGAGGGCCGTGAGGAACATCACCAGCGGGTGGGCCGTGCCCGTGTCCCCGCAGACCTCGTGCATGTTGTCCACCACCTTGTCCGGGGTCGCGCCCAGGGCCTTGGCCAGGCCGAAGTGGATCCGCTTGGACAGGGCACACGGATAGGCGATCTTGGTGATGTCGTCCATGGATAGGCCGCACTTATCGAGCAGCCCTTTGACCGCGGCCGGGAGGATCTTCAGGTATCCCTCGTCCCGGACCCAGCGCTCCTCCCACCCGTAGTCGAACTTGGCGCCCGCGCCCCGATAGGTAGGGACGAAGTCGCACGAGACGGAGTAGGCACCCTTGTACTCGGCGATCACGTTCTCACGGCCGAGGAGCAGGGAGGCGGCGCCGTCCCCGTAGCACATCTCGAAGGTCCATGCGGCCTTTGTGGGGCGCGCGTCCGAGGCGGTCACCAGGATGCTGTTCTTTTCACCCCCCTTGATCGCGTCGAGGGCCGTCTGCACCGCCGTGGTCCCGCTCTTCAGGGAGGCGGTGAAGTCCGCGGTGACGAGGCCCTCTTCGGGCAAGTTGCATCCCGCGGTAAGTATTGCGCTGTTCTGCCGGCTCGCAAAGGGAAGGCTGGTGGATGCCAGGTAGGCTGCGTCCACCGCGCTCTTGTCCATGCCGGTCAGGCAGTCCCTGGCCGAGGCCACGGCCAGCGTCAGGGTGTCCTCGTCCCAGTTGCACATGCTTCGCTCGCCCTGGGCAAAGGGGAACAGGGCGGGCGCGAACCAGCCCATGTTCTGCATGATCGCCATTCGGTTCAGGCGTAATCGCGGGATATATCCCCCGTACGATGTTATCCCTACCATGTCGTCTCCTCCTGTTTCTGGTTTAAATACGGGATGTCCGGTATGGAGCTACCGTACAACTCGATTTCAATGCTCGGCCCCGACCACCCGCTCTTCCTCGCCGAGCGGCCTCCGGGCCGATAGCTGTTTTGCGCCGCCGTGAATCATGGCGGCTATGATGTCCACCCACTCCTCGAGATCGCTGCTGCGATCGTGTGAAGCGTAGAGTACCACTGAGAAAAAAAGGATCACGGCCACCTGGGCCAACCCTTCGGTGTTGTAGGGACGCGAAGCTCCGCCTTCTACGAAGTCTTCCAGCCCCCTGCGCATGGGATTCGTGAATTCCCCGAGGATCTCCCGGTAGTACGAGCTGAACTCCGACGCACCTCCCAGGCCGTCTCTTCGCATGATCTCGAAGAGATCCTGGTCGCGGACGGACTCCTGGAAGACCCTTGCTATCGCGGCCCGGAGCAGGTCCATGGTCGGCTTGTCTTGTGGCTGAAGGCGGCGCGCGTCCAGGATCTCGCTTATGACCTCCTCCACGATGCTCTTGAGCCTGTGGGAGAGCTCCTCCAGGATCGCTAGGTAGACTTCCCTTTTGTCACGAAAGTTGTTGTAGAAAGCGCCTGTGGTGAGTCCGGCCCGGGCGGTAATGGTGCGAAGGGAGGTGCCGTCGAAGCCCTTTCGGGCAAACTCTTGCCGGGCGGCGGCCATGAGCCGTCTGCGCGTCTCCGCCTTGCTCTGTTCACGTTTCGTCGGGGCCTGTTTCATCTTTCATAGGGCGGCCCGTGGCCGCCATATATGATTGCATTCTAAAAGAGTAGGCGGGCATGGCCCGCCCTATGGGGAAAGCCTCTGTTTTGGAAGTGTTCGGTATGCTTCTGCCTATACGAATTTCAGATAACAAACGTTATTTATCAAGGACACACCTCCCTGTCAAGGACGAAAGACCTATAAATCAGAGATCATAGGTGGGACCGGTTGTATGTCGGAGTTTTAGTGGTTCTGGACAGAAGCGAATGAATCAAGCAGAAATCTTTCGGCCTTAAACAGCAATGGCTGAAAGATGGGGTACGATAAGTTTTCCAGGTAAAGCTCCCAGACGATTTCGTGTGTCCGCGTGACCTCAAAGATGATTCCGTGGTGTGACGAAGTGACAAGGATATTCCCGTTCGGGAGCCGGTTGGCATCGCCCATGGAAGTGTCAAAGAACCAGGGTTGAGGAGGCCATTGCCAGATGACAAAGGCCCAGCCCTGATCAGCGTCAAAGGCAATTTCGACGGCCCGGCTGTACTCGATCGGTCTTCTGTGGTTCCCATTATCGTACAGGAGGATGTTGCCGTTCGGCAGGAACTGCGGGTCGTGTCCATGGTAGAAAAGGCCCTCGCCGAAGTCCCCTCCCTTGCCCATGGACCAGAGGATCTCGCCCGACGGATAGTCGATCTTCACAAGCCGGTCAAGGTGCCGGATGTTCAAGTAGACCGCGCTCTCCTCATCTCGGTAGAGGACCGAATTTGAGTGGGTCCAGTCATACCCTTCCAGGAAAGGATGAGGATTCTCCGGGATGAGGTGATAGGGGCAATAGTCATCCGTGGAGAGGTGATCACCGGTCCTCCATTCCCATAAAACTTCTCCGGTCAAGAGATTAATTTCACGGATGCCGTCGGCACGGAATGTGTCATCCCATCCTTCAACTTCTAATTGGTAGTTGAAGAGGTACATTACGTGTCCATTAGGCATCTGTGTGAAGGAGTGGTGGCAAGTCGGCGCCGGGATGGACCTATAGATCGTGTTCATCGGCCCGATTTGATATAAGCGATCTGTTCCCAAGACGAGGATGTCCCCGTTCTCCAAAATCTCGAATTCGGTATCAGTGCGAGCATCGAGTAGCTCGAATTTGTTTAAGATATGTCCTTCCATATCCACCAATAATAAAGAGTTGGTCATGTAGGGACTGAACAAAGTAACCCCGTTGAAAGCACTTTCAGTATCATAGAATAAGATTTTTATGTCGAAGAGACAGGAGGAAACCATCGGCGCGGCTATAAGGAAAAAGAGGAGTGCCACGATGCTCTTTGTTCCTCCCGGAGTCAGTTTCTTAAGTGTATGTTTCGGCGATTTCATGATTCTCTCCCTTTTCAACACTATAATTATACATTGTTTTTCGCTCATTTTCAAGGTTAGGGACATTCCGGGAAGGTACATCCGTTCCGCGGGCGCTTTGGGAACGTTGCGGAGCGCTCCTAGGGCCGAGCGGGGCCCCTAGAGCAAGTGAAGCGAGCTTGATTCGACCGGGGCAAAACCATGGGCCGTAAATGTCGAGGTCATTTCCTCCAGAGCGGAATCCAAGAGCGGGTGAAGGTCTATGTACCCGGCCCCTCGACCGATCTTCTCCCACTTCGACCTCGCCATTGAATTGTAGGGCATCAGGTGAAGAGGCCCCGAGTAGTCCGCTCTTTTCAAGAGCGATATGATTCCGTTCATGGACGCGGTATCCCCGTTTGCGCCGGGGATGACCGGAACCCTCGGGATGACTCGATCTCTTCCCGCCCTGGCAAGGATCTCCGAAAAATTGGACAGAATGAGATCGTTGGAGACGCCGGTGAGCCCTCTGTGATGGGTGGGGTCGGCGTGTTTGATGTCGAAGAGGAAGAGCTCGACCGTCTCCAGGAGGGGATCGAGAAGATCCTGCCGGAACTGGCCGCTGCAAGCTCGATCATCTTGGTGGCGAAGATGCGCCGCGCTTCGTCGAGGGACAGGATGAAGGTCCTGTCGAGGTCGATGCCCTCGGAGATCAGGAAGTGCACGAACTCGAAGCCCGTGCTCAGGGTGTGGTCCCGGACGTAGATCCCGTCGCCCTGCCGGACCGGCAAAGGCCGGGGTCGACCGCCTGTGCAATGGCCTCCACGTCCAGGCCGCCGCCCAGGAACTCCGCGACCCGCGAGGCCGACTTCGATTCGACGAGCCGGTCCTTCCGCCTCCGTCGCACTCTCTCCTCGGCGCTCCCGGCCGCGCGCTCATGCTCGAGGGCCCTCGCCTCGTCGAGCAAACTCCGCCTGTAGATGTGGGCCAGCTTCCTGTGCGCCTCGACGAGGTCCGGATTCTGCCGCACTGCGGTCTCGAGAGCCTGCACCGCATCGACGACCCGCCTCGTCAACGTTCAAAACAGAAATCATCTCCTCACATTCCTGAACGGCCGCACTCACGATGGTCCGGTCCTCCGGCTTCTCGTTGCACTCCATCGCGTCAAGGATCGTTCCGAGGGTTGCGGGCCAAGCCCGCCCGGAGCGGGGGAGCGGGGCCGTCCGCCGGCGATTGACTCCCCGCTGAGACTGCACTAGTATGGCCCCATCTTTCAGGCAACACGACGGAGAAGGGATTGGGAGTTCCACCGGCAGCAGGCACGGATCGCAAGAACACGCAGAAGATGGGGACTCACGACCGGGAGCTTCGAATAAGTACTAACCCTGAACACGAGGACGAATAGCTGGCAGGAAGGAGGAAGCGATGTTTGATGAACGAAGAGTCCTTTTGTGGGGCATGATTTCCACTGCTTTAATCCTCTGCGCGACGACCGTGCTGGTCTTGCCTGGAACGGCTCGCGCGGCCTTGATTCAAGAATACACCTTCGAGGTGGCGGGAGGGTACACCACGGAGCACCCTGACGGAGTCTCCTTCAGCGAATTCAGCGGCACGGACGAAGGTGCAACGGCTAACGACGATGTATTCGGACGGGACGAACAAAGCGATTCCGACTGGGATGCCGCATGGGGATCGAGAAACGGCACCTTCTTCTTCGGATGGCGCGATCCCGAAGGTCAGGATCCCAGTACGTCGGATCCTTTCATCTTTATATCAAATGAGATAGACATATCCGCGTATGTCAGCGTTACCGTCCATATCTATTGGAGGGCTGAAGGTGCCTTCGAGGCCAGTGACCTTCTCAGCGTTTACCTCATAGAGGACAGCGTGGCTCAGGCTCCGTTCTGGACCGCAACAGAGCTGGAGCTGGAAAGCAGTGTTGATTATGCCCTGGAATCGACGACCGTGGATGATACCGTGGACACGATCCAGATCGTCATCGAGGGATTGAACAACGCGGGAACCGAGTACATGGCCGTGGACGATGTCGCCGTCTACGGTGCTCTTGCCACCGCCGTCGAGATGACCTCCTTCACCGCCGAGGCAGACTTCGATTCGATCCGCCTGGACTGGGAAACCGCCTCCGAGGTGGACCATGCCGGTTTCCATGTCTGGAGGTACTTGAGCGAGAACGACGATTACGTGAGGATCACCGACGACATGATCGAGTCCAAGGGTGGCGCAACCTGGGGTGCCGCGTACAGCTATGAGGACATCGACGTCGAGCCGGGGAAGACATACTTCTACCAGCTCGAGGATATCGACTACAGCGGCACCAGCGCTTTCCATGGACCCGTGTTCGCTACGGTTCACACCTTCTGCGGGGCGACTGCCGCTGCAGGCGCCGGATTCCTGGGTATCACCCTGGGAGCAGTACTGATTTTACCCGGCGTCTTCTTCTACGGCGTATGGAGGAAGCTGAGGAAACCTTGAAGTCGGTCGGATCACCATCTCCTCATCTTGCCTAGCGAGTAGGGCTCTGTCCGGCTGTAGAGCCGAACAGGGACTGATGCATTGGGGCCTAAGGCGGACGGGCCGCAACCGAATGCCGATTCCCTCACCCCTGATCCTCCGGGGCAAGACCTCGAAGACGATGACCATTCGTCTCGACAGTCCATGTTTCTTTCCAGACCTCATCCATGCGTCTTTCGTCATAGGGCGCCGGGAAGAAGATGTTCAGGTCTCGATCGAGGATGGCCTCCGACTCGAGCCTCTCCGCGGGCTCTTGGTCGATCCGAGCCGCGAGAACGATCAGGCGTTCTTCGGGTGATAGGGAGAGCGTCGTCATCTACCGCTCCGTCCCCGCCCCCACCGCCAGCCTCCCGGCCGGGTCCCCGATCAGGGTGAACATGGTCACCGTGTGCTCCGTCACGCCCTGGCCGAAGGCGGCGATCTTGGAGGCGGTGGCGATGGAGCCGAGGACGCGGTCCTCTTCATCGAAGATCCTGGAGAAGATCGCGGTCCCCAGGAGCTCGTGCTCCCAGTCGTAGCCGATGGCGCTCGGGGAGAAGCAGGCGACCGCGCCCCTGTCCGGGGCGGCCACGAACTCTTCGGCCAGGCAGTAGTCGGAGAAGTGGGCGAAATAGCCGTTCAGGCAGGTCAAAGTAATCACGAAGGTCAGCCGGTTCCCGTTGTCCAGGGAGGCCACGTCCGAGGACTCGAACATGTACTCGCCGGCCCAGTTGATCAGGGCCCCGTGCCCCACGTAGTTGGTGATCATCGCCCCCTGGTCGATGCCTGAAATAATATCCGCCGTTGCGTCATCCACCTGGGGGTAGAGCCGCAGGTAGATCCTGTCGGCCTCGAAGTCGGGGGGGAGGTACTGGATGAGCTCCTCGCTCAGATCCTCGAATACCTCAAACCCGTCGTCCGCCGCGAACAAAGCGCTCCGGGAAGGGCCGCCGCCCGTCAGCTCGTACTGGACGATCTTGGCCGCCACCTCCGCCACGGCCTCCGGGCTGCTCCCCGGGATCCGGCCGATGATCATCTCCGGCAGCACGTCGTCGCCCTCGAGGCAGACGAACCAGTTGTCGTCCGGCGTCAGGCCCAGATCCGGAGTGAGAGAGAGGTGGGTCGGCACCTTGTTCTCCTTTCCCGTCTCGAAGTAGTCCCTGTAGTCCATGTTGGCGTCCCCGGCCAGGCAGACAAAGGTCGGGGCCGGCCGCGCCCAGGTCTCATAGGCCCACCTCAGAAAATCCTTGACCGCGGCCGGATCGAAGATCCCGTGATTGAATTCGTTGTAGATGTCCTCGGTGAAGGCGACCTTGACCCGGAGGCCCTGGCTCCACCGGAGCAGCAGGATGGGCCACAGGGGTGCGAGGAACTCTTCGGGTGCGATGAGAATGTAGTCGGCCCCGTTGGCCGGGCTCTTCAAATAGGCCGGGCTCCAGGCCCTCACGGCGTGGGGCTGCCTGACCTGCAGGCCGGTGAAGGCATAGTAGGACCGGCCCCCCGCGGGCCGGTCCTCGAAGGTCGCCCGATAATCGGTCCCGCCGCCCTCCACGGTGAGCCCGGTCGCCTCCTTCGGGTCGCCTGGATCGGTGATGTCCCAGATGCGCACGTCCGGCCGGCTGAGGTTCCCGATCCCGATCCGGACCGTGCCTTCGTGGCTCGTGGAGAAAACGAGCTCGTCCCTGACGGCCTCGAAGTGGCGCAGGTAGTCCAGCTCGATTCGGTTGAGGTAGACGATGTCGACCGCAGCCCCCGTGTCGCCCGGCGATTCGAGGCGCAGGCTGTTGGGCCCGGCCAGGAGCAGGCCCGCTGGAAGGATCATCTCCTGGATGTGCTCCTCTTCTCCATCCCACCAGGCGTCCCCGACCGGGGCCCCGTTCAGAACGACCCGTGTGTGGTGATTGGGGTGGGGCGAGGCCGTGGACCGCCCCTGAAACGTGACCCGCAGGGTGGTCTCTCCCTGGTCCGGGGCCGGGGACGGGACCTCCAGGGTGTGGTCGAAGACCGCCGGCGCCGTCATCTTCTCCCAGAACCAGCAGTCGGCCTCGAGGGCGTCCGGCATGGCCTCCCACACGGTGTGATTCTCCTCGATCCGGAGGGTCTCGGCAAAGGAGTCGACCGCCTCGCCGACGCCCGTGACCTGGCCGTCGAACCGGGAGATCCTCTTTCCCGCCCCCGATTCCAGGGAGAGCCAGTAGACATTGACATCGGTGTAACGGGAGTCCAGGCCCTCGCCGTAGAACTCGATGGAATCTCCGGGGCCGAACCAGAGGGGGCCGGTCGAGGCGACGCGGATCGCGACCTCCCCGCCCCGGTTGAAGAGCCGGAGACGCCAGGGGCGCTGGAGGCCCGAGATGAACCCCGCCCCGGCCATCTCCTCGTAGGTGACCCTGTACACACCGTCCTGTGCGACCTCGATCCTCAGGTAGGTCCTGGGCGCACCGGGCGTGTCGGCCTCTCCGGACTTCGCCGGCGGCGGGGCGTGGACGCCCTGGTAATTCAGGACGGTCTTCCGGAGCAGGGCCTCGTATGGGCCTTCCGGGGGATCCGACGCGCCGGCCGAATCCGTTTCCGGGGATTCCGGCGGTAGAGGCTCTTCGAAGTCGACCCTGAAGCGGAGCCTCGTCGCGCAGCGAAGTTCCCGGGTGGCCGGGTTCCACCGGAAGGGACGGACCTCGACCCTCGCCACCGTCACGCCCCGTAGGACAGCTCGCGCCCCGACCCCGACCCGGGAGTCGGGGAAGAAGGCGGAGGCGCCGTAGGCGGCCTCGGCCCGGGAGAGCTCGGTCCGGACCGTTCCGTTTTCTGAAACCGTCCGGAGGGGAACGGGACAGACCTGGATGTCCTTCTGGGATTCGTGCTCCTCTTCCAGGATGCGCACCGTCACGGCCCCCTCCCGGGGGACCTGGATTAGGAAGCCCTTCACCGGAAGTTCGGGGTGGCCGGTCCCGGCCGTCCTCGCCCACCCGGGCAGGCGGATCCTGTGACATCCTCTGGGGCACCCCCGGGCCTCCTCCACCTCGAAAGTCGGCAGGACGAGCTCGGCCGTCACACCGTGGTTGTCCGCCGAAAGTATCCGGACATCCTCCGTGCCGGCACCGGCCGCGGTCGCCGGGACGGTGCAGATCATGAGAGACACGAGCCGCATGTATCTAATCCGCTTCCCCATGGGATCGAACTCCTTCAGCCGTCAATAGACAGTCCCAAGATCTTCTCGAACGCATCCCGGTAGGCCCTGTTCCGGTATGCGCAGAAATCGTCCGCTTCCCACACGGTCCCGGTGTGCTCCAGGGCCTGGCCCATGCACCCGGCCTGGCAGAGGTTGCGCCAGGAGCAGGCGGCGCACTTCTCGATCCTCGACCGGCGTTCCGAGACGATCCGGCAGATCTTCGCCATTTTTTCGGAGCGGACCATGCTCGCGAGGTCCTCTCGAAAAACATTTCCCAGCCGGAGCTCCTCGTCCATGAGCAGGACGCAGGGATAAACGTCCCCTCCGGTCCCGACCACCAGCATCCGGCCCACAGAGCACCAGATGTTGTCGGCCGAGCAGGACTCCGGCATTTTGAGCAAAAAGCCGCTCAGCCCGCAGCTGATCTCCGTGGCACGCCGCTGCTTCGTGAGCAGGTCCCATACATACCGGTAGAACTCTTCGTGGTCTCTGATCTCGACCCCGGAGCCGATAGCCTCCCATTCCCGGGCGCCTCTTCCGAGCCTGCGCAGCGGGAGAAATCGGACCAGGGGCAAGCCTCGCCTCTGCGCCATGGAGATGATCTCCGCCAGGTCGGTCAGATTCTGCTTCATGATGGTGGTCGAGAGGTGGAGCCTTTCGCTCAGGCCCGCCTCCTGGAGAAGCTCGACCGCCATCATGGCCTTTTCGAAGCTGCCCTTTCCGCGGATCCGGTCGTGTGACTCCCGTGTCGAGCCCTCGACGCTCACCTGGACCGTGACGTTCATGCCCGACAGGCGGGCCGCCCACTCGCCGTCGATGAGCGTGCCGTTCGTGAGCAAGCGGACCGAGATTTTCCGCGTCGCGTGATCGAGGATTCTCTCGATCTCGGGATGCAGAAGGGGCTCCCCCCCGCTGAGGGTGACTCCGCGGCCCCCGCTCTCGACGACCTCGTCGATGAGGCGGATGACCAGCCCGGCCGGGAGGTGCCGGTCTTCCGCGGGGCGTGGAAGGTAGCAGTGAAGGCAGGAAAGATTGCACTGGGCGGTCAGATGGAAGAAAACGGAAGATAGCGTCGGGGATCTCGCCGGTCCCGCCGACGGCTTCCGGTCCAGGATCCGCTCCCTCGACAACAGCTCCGCCACGCGCGCGACGTCCCGCTTCGCCGCTTCCGGCGACAGGCCGTACCGCCGGATCAGCCGGCCGGCCACCGCCTCGATCTCCTCTCTCCTCTCCAGGGCCCGTGCGATCTCGAGGGTCGTGCGGTTCGCCGCCAACCACCGTGGCTCGGTGCCGTGAAGAAGTATATAGGATGTATCGCTCGGGTCTTCAGGGGAGGGAGATGGATACGTAATGAAAGAGGTCCTCTGCTCTGGCTCCCTGGTTTCCAAGGGATCCCAAAGCATCGAACGGCATGGGGGAGTCATCCTCTGTCCTTGCAGGACGGGGGGGTTAATCGACGACGCAGGGCAGGGGACTGCAGGCGTGAGCCGGACCGATCTGTTCCAGTATCTCTTCGCTCGTGTAGGTGATGATCTTGGGAGGTGTGTACTCGAGAGGTGTCTGTCGATCTTGTTCCTTCAACTCTTGGGGAGCATTCGAAAAAATTTTTTCTTTCACAGGGGCCTCCTCTTTCTCCAAATTATTATTCCAGAGGATTATGCAATTTTTCGTCTTTTTCAGTATCACAGGACTCTTTAGGTGTCAATAGAGTCTTCTCCCCCATCGGTGACTGCCTCGCCGGTTCCCTCGATCCAGGGGATGTCATTTCGACCACAAAAGAGAAATCTTGTCTTTCATCTCCGACAGCCCGTGCACCCCGAGGAGAATGATGAAGGGCTCTATGCTGAAGCGGAAGCGAAGGGATCCGTAGAAGACGACCGCGATCACCTGGGACCAGAAGAGGAGCAGATAGGCGGGGAGGAGGTCGCGGCGATGATCACGGGACATCAGGGTGGCGAACAGGCCATAGAAAAAGAATGGGAGAAGGACCCCGTAGGAGAGGACATTGGCCGCCGTGACGAGCCGGTTCCCCGTGGTGAATCGAGCCTTGAGCCCCCAGAACCGCCTGAGCTTTCGATATGCGAGGCGCGGAATATCTCCATGGTGCTCTCTGAGAAAGGAGAGGCCCAGCAGGTAGGACCGGCGATCATGCTCGGGCTCCAGCAGAAACTCCATGGTCTCACCCTCTTCGAAACGGAGCAGCCGCTCCCGGTCGGTCCTCTCTCTGTACGGGACCCAGCCCCCGTAGCGCCTGGGATCGGAGTCATCGAGCACATCGGCGTTATTCCCCCCCAGAAGGCGGCACCACCTCCGGTGCTCACCGGGACGAATGCGTTGTGGACGAGGTAATTCCTGTAGGTCCAGGGCGCGATTGCCAGCAGGGCACACAGTAGAGCCAGGGCGGCTCTGCGAAGCCCGAGGCCGCGCTCATTGGGAAAGAGTCCCCAAAGGAGGATGAGCGGAAGAAAGGCGAGAAAGAACGCCCGGGTCAGGACAGCCGCGCCGATGAGCAGGCCGGCCACGACGGCACTCAGGCGACTCCCGGACCTCTGGGCCTTCACCAATGTAAAAGCGAGGCTCAAAAGAATGACCACGAAGAGGTTCTCCGTGGAGATGGCGGAGCTGAAGTAGATGAGCATCGGATAGATCGAGGCGATGAGCCCCGCGGCCAGGCCCACTCGCCTGGAAAAGAGCAGTTGCCCGAGATGGGAGATCAGAAGCACGATACACGCGCCGAGCAGGGCCTGGAGGAGGCGGGCTGCAGTCGGACCCGGGCCGGCTATCTTATAGACGACGGAAAGGACCGCTGGATAGAGGGGAGGATAGAACGACGTAGGCGCCTCGCCCTCAACCCGGTAGCCCATGCCGGCCGCCAGGCTGGTGGCAAGGGCGTGGTACCGGCACTCGTCGGCCCTCGGGGCTGCATCAAGGCCGACCACGAAGATGTTCCAGACAAGCCTGACAATGAGTGCCCAGGCGAACAGGCCCCAGGGGCGGCCGAGTCGATTTCCGGCCTTTGTCAGAACCAATATTACCTTGCCCAAGTTTTATTCCTTCACAAAAATATGGAGGGCCGACCTCTCTATTTTAGAATTGACTTTTCTCCGGATCAATAGTATTGGATCGATCCGTATGAATTCAATTACCTCAGGCATCAGGCCTCAAGCCTAACGCCCCAAGCCTCTTAAAAGGAGACGGACATGGCCAACACACAAGAAATCATCGACCTCACGGAGCGATACTGTGCTCACAATTACAAGCCCCTGCCCGTGGTCCTCTCTCGGGCCGAGGGGATCTGGGTCTGGGACCCGGAGGGCACCCGCTACCTCGATTTCCTCAGCGCCTACTCGGCCGTGAACCAGGGGCACTGCCACCCGGTCATCATGGCGGCCCTCGCCGAGCAGGCCGGGCGCATCACCCTCACGAGCCGGGCCTTCCACAGCGACCAGCTCGGCCCGTTCCTCAAAGAGCTCGTGGAGCTCTGCGGCATGGAGATGGCCCTGCCGATGAACACCGGGGCCGAGGCGGTCGAGACGGCGATCAAGACGGCCCGGAAGTGGGGATACACAAAGAAAGGGGTCTCGGACAACAGGGCCAAGATCATCGTCTGCAACGACAACTTCCACGGCCGCACGACCACGATCGTCGGATTCTCGTCCGATGAACTCTACAAGGCGAACTTCGGCCCCTTCACCCCGGGGTTCGAGCTGATACCGTACGGAGACGTCGGGGCCCTGGCCGAGGCGGTCGACGAGGACACGGTGGCCCTCCTGGTCGAGCCGATCCAGGGCGAGGCGGGCGTCGTGGTCCCGCCCGAGGGGTACCTGCGGGAGGCCCGCCGGATCTGCACGGAGAACAACGCCCTGCTCATGCTCGACGAGATCCAGACCGGGCTCGGCCGCACGGGCCGCATGTTCGCCTATGAGTACGAAGGGATCCGACCGGATGTGCTCATCGTGGGCAAGGCCCTGGGGGGCGGCGTGGTTCCGATCTCGGCGGTGGTAGCGTCCGAGGAGATCCTGGGGGTCTTCCAGCCGGGCGAGCACGGCTCCACCTTCGGCGGAAACCCGCTGGCCTGTGCCGTGGCCAGGGCGGCCATGCGCGTTCTCGTGGAGGATCGACTGGCGGAGAGGTCCTTCGAGCTCGGGCAATACTTCATGGAGCGCCTGGTCGAAATCTGCGGAGAGAAGGCGGCCGAGGTGCGGGGCAAAGGCCTGCTCATCGGAGTGCAGCTCAAGCCGGGCGGGGAGACGGCCCGTACGATATGCGAGCGGCTCAAAGAGGAAGGACTACTCTGCAAGGAGACTCACGAGCACACCGTCCGGTTCGCTCCGCCTCTCATCATCGGGCGGGATGAGATCGACTGGGCCCTGGACCGGATTGCGCGCGTGTTCGGATAATCATTCGGTCGGACTTTTTTATCTCTGACATTTCAAACTTTACATTAAAAAACTCGACAGTCAGAAGTTTTCTTAAGCTGCGTCATTCAGAAGTGTATCTTTTT
>CAZFWM010000163.1:0-16082 GCA_964522545.1 uncultured Thermodesulfobacteriota bacterium | reverse complement strand
CTCCACCCGAGAGCCTCCCCCGCCCCTCACTCCGGACTTTGTCCGAGGCCCTGAGTGCCGGACCCTGCGGTCTGGCACTTTTTTTTTTAGCGATGTAAACTCCCGTCCATGAACCAACACCGCATCTCCATCCGGCGCCCCGTGGCGGTCACCATGGTCTTTCTCGGCCTGATCGTCTTCGGGGCCAAGTCGTACAACCAGCTCTCCCTCAACCTCATGCCGGACATTTCCTACCCCACCATCACCGTGCGCACAGAGTATCCCGAGGCGGCCCCCGAAGAGGTGGAGACCCTTGTGAGCCGTCCGGTGGAGGAGGCCCTCGGAACGGTCAACAATCTGGTGGAGATAAGCTCCATCTCGAGCGCGGGACTCTCGGACGTGGTGCTGGAATTCACCTGGGACTCGAATATGGACTTCGTGGCCCTGGACGTGCGCGAGATGCTCGATCGGGTCTTCCTCCCCCGGGAGGCCGGGAAGCCTATGATCCTGCGGTACAATCCGTCTCTGGACCCGATCATGCGGCTCGGCCTCTACGGCGGCGAGAATCTCTACCAGGCCCGGACCATCGCCGAAGACGAGATCAAGCCGGAGCTCGAGGGATTGGGTGGGGTGGCGAGCGTGAAGGTGAAAGGGGGGCTCGAGGAGGAGATCATCGTCGAGATCGACGAGGCACGGGTCGCCGCCCTGGGTCTCAGCCTCGCAGCGATCGGTCAGCGCCTGGCTCAGGAGAACGTCAACCTGGCGGGCGGAAGCCTCAAGGAGGGGAGGGCCGAGTATCTCATCCGCACCCTCAATGAGTTTCGTGACCTTGAGGACATAGGAAACGTGATCATCGGCCGACTCGGCGGCAGTCAGCTCCTTTTCCAGGGCGCCGGCACGGCCGGGATCGCCATGCCCGGGATCTCTGGGGGTGAAGGGATCTCTGGGGGCGAAGGGATCGACATCCGGCTGCGAGATGTCGCCCGGCTGCGCCGCGGGCACAAGAAGAGAGAGGTGATCACCCGGATCAACGGCCGCGAAAGCGTGGAGATCGAGATATACAAGGAGGCGGACAGCAATACGGTGGCCGTGGCCGGGGCCGTGAAGGAAAAGCTGGCCCTGGCCGAGCCCGGGAGCTCTGCCGAAAGCCCCCGGGGGCCCGAGGACAAAGGATCGATCCATTCGGACCGGATGGGGCGGAGCCTGCTCGAGCGGTTCCCGTCGCTCCGGGTGGAGATCATCTCCGACCAGTCCCTCTTCATCAAGGAGGCGATCAACGAGGTCAAGACCACCGCCGCCCTCGGGGGTGTGCTGGCCCTGATCATCCTTTTCCTCTTTCTGCGCGACATCAAGAGCACTCTGATAATCGGAGTCTCGATACCGGTCTCGATCATAGCCACCTTTGTGCCGATGTTCGGCCTCGACATCACCCTCAACATCATGTCCCTGGGCGGCCTGGCCCTGGGCATCGGGATGCTCGTGGACAACTCCATCGTGGTCCTGGAGAGCATATTCCGGTGCAGGGAGGAGGGCGACGACATGGTCGAGGCCGCCGGCAGGGGAATCGGGGACGTGGCCGGGGCGATCACCGCCTCCACCCTCACCACGATCGCCGTCTTCTTCCCGATCGTCTTCGTCAAGGGGATCGCGGGGCAGCTATTCAATGACCTGGCCCTCACCGTGACCTTTTCACTGCTCGCCTCCCTCCTGGTGGCGATCTACCTTATTCCGATGATCGCATCCCGCCGGTTCGGCGCGGAAGGTGAAGAGGGGAGGGAGGGTGAAGAGGGCCGATCGGTCCGGCCCGGCATCCGGACCACGTGGGAGCGGATTTCCTCTGACTGGAGGGCCGTTGACTGGTGGGGCCCGCTCAAGGCGGCGCTTCGCAGGCCCGGCCGGGAGGAGCCGGACCCGCCCGCAGCCGGCGGGGACGAGGTCTCCGGGATCTTTGCAAAGCTGTTGTGGCCGATCTCGGCCGCCGTGCGGCTCCTGTGGGGGGTGGCTGCGCCGCCCTTTTTCCTGCTCCAGTTTCTCATTGCCGTACTCCTTCACGTGATCGCGGCGATCATCACCGCCCTCGGACTGGTCCTGGGGATGATCCTCGGCCTAGCCCTCCGGTGGGGCGGCCGGGCCGGCGGCGTGCTGCTCTGGCTCCCCTTCAAGGCGTTCAATACATTCTATGAATTCACCAAGAGCCGCTACCGGATCCTGCTCCACTGGGCCCTTCAGCACCGCGCCCTGGTGCTTGCGGTCGCCGTGGCCCTCTTCATCCACTCTATCTTCATCGTCGGCCGGCTCGGGAGCGAGCTCATACCCCACGTTCACCAGGGTGAATTCGGAATCCTGGCGGAAAAGGCCGTGGGCTCGCCGCTGGAGGAGACGAACCGGGCGGCCAAGCTGATCGAGGATGCCGCCATGGAGGAGCCTTTGATCCGGACCGTCTTCACCGAGGTCGGAAGCGAGGCTAATTCCAGCAACGCCTCGGGACGCCGGGGCGAGCACACGGCCGCCGTCACGGCGGTCCTGGGTGATGTGGGCAGGGACATCTATGTGGAGGACCGGGTGATCGGCCGGCTTCGCGCCGCGCTGGCGGATATCGTCGACGTCAAGACCGACTTCACGCTCCCTTCCCTCTTCAGCTTCAAGACCCCGGTGGAGGTGCTCATCGAGGGGAGCGACATGGACGTGCTCAGGCGTCTGGGAGAATCCTGTCGCTCCGTCATGAGCGGCATAGAAGGGATCGAGGACGCAAAGCTGAACATTACGGACGGAAATCCCGAGGTCCTGATCAGCTTCGACCGGGAGAGGCTGAGCGCCCGCGGGCTCGAAGTCCGCCAAGTCGCCGAAGTCGTGAAGGGCAAGGTCATTGGAAATGTACCGACCCGATTTTCCGAGGGGGAGAAGAAGATCGACGTACGGCTGCGGGCCGACAGGTCCCGGCTGGGAAGCCTCGAGGCGCTCCGCTCCATCACCGTGAACCCGGGAGAGGAGATCACGGTTCCATTGTATGCCGTGGCCGACATCTCGGTCGAGCCGGGGCCGAGCGAGATCCGCCGCGTCGACCAACGCCGCGTGGCCGCGGTCTCGGCCAACCTCGGCGGTGTCGACCTAGGGAGCGCGGCCCGGGAGGTATTGGATCGCCTAGGCGACCTCGACCTTCCCGAAGGCTACCGGATCACCCTTGGCGGCCAGAACCGGGAGATGCAGACCTCCTTTACTTCTCTCCAGTTCGCTTTTCTCCTGTCCGTCTTTCTCGTTTATGTGGTCATGGCGGCCCAGTTCGAGTCATTCCGCCACCCCTTCGTCATCCTCTTTTCATTGCCCCTCGGCCTCATCGGCGTGGCCTATGCACTGGCACTGGTGGACGTGCCGATGAGCATCGTGGTCTTCATCGGCGTCATCGTTCTTGCCGGCGTCATGGTGAACGACGCCATCGTGCTGGTGGACTACATCAACGTGCTCCGCCGGCGGGGCGTGCCCAGGGCCGAGGCGATCGAGCAGGCGGGCGCGGTGAGGCTGCGGCCGATCCTGATGACCACGGCCACCACGATCCTGGGGCTGCTGCCCATGGCCCTCGGGCTGGGGGAGGGGGCCGAGATACGCACGCCCATGGCGATCACCGTCATCGGCGGGCTCATCGCCTCCACGGTGCTCACCCTCGTGGTGATCCCCGTGATCTACAGCCTCCTCGACCGGAAGGCCGCCCCGGAGGGCGCTCAGGAGCCATGACCCTCACCGAGTTCTCGCTGAGGCGCCCGGTCACGGTGATCATGATCTATGTGGCCGTCTTCGTACTCGGCGTGATCGCCTTCTACAAGATCCCGCTGGAGTTCCTCCCCAGCCAGACCGGGCCGAATCTCTGGATCCAGTTCTTCTACCGCAATTCCACGCCGGCCGAGGTGGAAAAGACCATCGCCATGCCGGCCGAACAGCTCCTGGCCACCGTGTCCGGGCTCAAGAAGGTCCAGTCCGTCTCCAACCGGGACCGGTGCAGCCTGATCCTCGACTTCGAGTGGGACATCGACATGGACTACGCCTACATGGAGGTGAAGGATCGTCTCGACCGGCTGGCAGCCGAGCTGCCCAAAGAGAGCGAGAAATACTACATCTGGCGCTTCAGCTCCGAGGACATCGCGGTGATGTGGGTTGCCTTGAGCATGGAGGGCCGGTCCGGCGAGGTCTATGAGATGGTCGACTCCCGGCTCAAGCCCCGACTACAGCGGATCGAGGGGGTGGGGAATATCGAGGTGTGGGGCCGGCGGGGTAAGGAGATCTTCATCGATATTTCCCAGGATCGCCTCAAGAGCCACGGCGTGAGCCTCTATGAACTCGTCCTGCGCCTCGAGCGCTATAACGTGAACCTGGCCAGCGGCGAGATCGATGAAGGGGGACGACGCTACCTGGTTCGCTCCGTGGACGAATACCGCAGCCTCGAGGACCTGCGGGCCGTCCCCCTCGGCACCATGGGGCTGCGGCTCGGCGATGTAGCCGAGGTCCGGTACGACTACCCGGATCAGGAGTTCGTGACCTTCATGGACGGGCACCCGTCGGTGGCGATCGGCGTCTTCAAGGAGTCCAGGGCGAACACGGTGGATGTGTGCGCCCATGTACGGCGCACCCTGGCCGAATTCAAAGAGGAGAGGGGACTCGAGGACCTCCACTATTCGATCGCCTTTGACCAGTCGACCTACATCCTGAACTCCTTCGAGGGGCTTAAGAACGCCGGAAAGATCGGAAGCCTTCTGGCCATCATCGTGCTCTTCTACTTCCTCCGGCGTGTGCGCGGAACCCTGATCGTGGCATGCGCCATACCGGTTTCGATCCTGGTGGCCGTGACGATCATGTTCTTTGCGAACATGACCCTGAACATCGTCTCCATGGTGGGGCTCATGCTGGCCGTGGGGATGCTGGTGGACAACTCCATCGTGGTCTCGGAGAACATCTTCCGGTACCGCGATCTCGGGGCCGACCGCAGGGGCGCGGCCGTGCGCGGGGCCGACGAGGTGGCCATGGCCATCCTCTCGTCCACCCTGACGACGATCATTGTCTTCCTGCCGATGATATTCATGAAGATGGGGCTCATGAAGGTCTACACCCGCGAGATCGGGGTCTCCATCGGCCTCTCTCTTCTCGCCTCCCTCTTCGTGGCCCTCACCTCGATTCCCCTGGTGGCGAGCCGCATCCTCAAGGAGCGGCCGCCGAGCGAGGCGGGGCTCATAGTCCGGGCCCGAGGCGGCTATGTGGGTGCCCTGCGGTGGGCCCTCGATCACAAGCTCACCACCGTCCTGCTCATCGCGCTCCTCGTGGCGCTCACCATAGTCCTGCCGGTCCGCCGAGTGGGGGAGCGGAAGCAGGAGCCGAGCGACATGCGGCAGATCATACTGAACATCGAGATGGACGGGGCCAGGGACGTGGAGCGGGCCAGGCGGATCTTCGCCACCCTCGAGGAGACGCTCCTGCCCCTCCGGGAAGAGCTCGACATAACCCACACCATCGCCCAGAGCGGCTATTTCTATGAGGTGGCGCGGTTTCAGATCTTTCTCACCGACGCGGACCGGGCCAGGCTCACCACGGCCGAGGTCTGGGAGCGGGTCAAGGAGATCGTGCCGGAGATACCCGGCGCAAGGATCCGGATTCTTGCCGGCATGGACATGACCGGTGAGGGGGGAGAGGATTCGGTCCGGGTGGTCGTCGCGGGCGAGCGCCTCGACGTGCTCTACCGCCTGGCCGAGGATGTGCGCTCTCGGTTGGAGGGAGTCGAAGAGCTCACGGACATCGACTGGGACTTCGAGGTGGGCAAGGACGAGGTGGAGGTCTCCGTGGATCGGGACCGGGCCAAGGCGCACGGAGTGAATCCGGCCGTGGTGGCCCAGACCATAGCCTTCGGCCTTCGCGGCTACCCCCTGCCGAGGCTCAAGGCCGCGGACCGTGAGATCGACGTCACCGCCCGGCTCCGCCTGGAGGACCGGGAGAACCTCTCCAAGCTCAAGGAGCTCCAGGTGACCACGGAGCGGGGGGAGAAGGTCGCCCTCGGCAACGTGGCCGACTTCACCTCCACTCCGGGCCTGCAGGCGATCCAGCGGTCGAGGGGCAAGCGGGTCATCTCGGTGAAGGGCCGCTCCACGGCCAAGGCCATGAGCGAGACCAAGACGCGCATCGAAGAGGCCCTGCGCGGGCTCGATCGCCCGGAGGGTTACAGCGTGTTCTTCGGAGAGAGCCTCATCGATCTGGAGGAGACAAAGCGGGCCTTCATCGGAGCCATCGCACTTGCCGTGCTGCTCATCTACTTTCTCCTGGGCGCCCTGTTCGAATCCTATATACAGCCCCTGTCGATTCTGATGGCGGTGCCTCTGGCCATGGTCGGCTCATACTGGGTCATGTATGTTTCCGGCACGCCCATGGATGTGGCCGCCTACATCGGCCTTATCCTGCTGGTGGGCATCGTCGTGAACAACGCCATCGTCATCATCGATCACATAAACTCACTGCGCCGCAAGGGGATGACACGGTCCGAGGCGATCCTGCACGGGGGAGAAGATCGGTTCCGGCCCGTCCTGATGACGGCCATCACCACCATCCTCGGACTCCTCCCCATCGCCCTGGGACGGTCGAGCATCGGGGGCGTTCTGATGTTCGCGCCCATGGGGCGGGCCGTGATCGGTGGCCTCGCGACATCGACCCTGCTCACCCTGTTCGTGGTCCCCATCGTCTACAGCATGCTCGACGACCTGCGCACCTGGCTCCATGCCATGGCCGGGGCGGTCAGGCGGTAGGGACGGACCTGCGTGTCCGCCTGATGCAGTCCCGCCGGCATTTTTTCGGCCATGACAGATTTGATCATATCGGAAATCCAATTGACACCGGACAGTCAATCCGGAGGGCCGACCTCTGTGTCGGCCGAATCGAATAACGGACGCCACGGAGGGCGTCCCTCCGAAAAGAGCCCGCCCGAAGGGCGAGAATTAAACAGATTGGCCTCAACCTCAAGATATCGGGCACGGGCACAAAAAAACTATCACGTCCATTCTGCCCCGAAAAGGCCACCTCTTCCGGGCGCCAGGCTCGAAAGAGGCGTCGAGCCTTTCATCGTAACATTTAAGTTTTTTACGTAGAAGCAGTCACAAGGTCGTCACGACAGCCTTTCTTTGTTATTTCGACCGAGGGAAGAAATCTTGCCTTTATAGGGCGGCCCATGGCCGCCGATACACTTGCATTCCCCAAGAGCCGGCGGGCATGGCCCTCCCTATGTTACTCAGAAGCCACAAAAAAAATTCTCTCTTTTCTCGCGGAGGTTATCCTGAGCGAAGCGAAGGCCCCGAATGAAAAAAAACAGTTGACTTTGGAATGAGATAGTCGTATTATAAAGACATTCCAACTATTATTGCCCACTTTTCAACATCAAAGGGAGCGGGCTTTTATGTCACGGAACAACTCTTCCATTTTCCCGCATATCCATTTCGATTTTCCAAAGTGCTTTATCTTAAGGGGGAATTAGCCATGAAAGATCGAATCTACCGATTGGGAACGAACTGTTTTTCCTTCCTCCACCCCACAAAATGTTCTCACTTTCTCTTGCTCCTCTTTTTATCCCTTATAGTATGCTGCAATCCTCCTCCCGCAATCCATGTGGGCAAAATGAGCACGGAACACAATATCATCAATCATCAAACCCTCACGCCGGGCTTCAACGGTGTCAGCGGCACCATGACCTTTCATGGGATCACAGAGGAGGGAAAGGCAGCGCTTGAAGATGGGTTCGAGATCCATTGTATTTCTCAATCCTGTCCAGTAACCTTTTCCCCTCCCTATATTTTTAATGATGAACCGGTCCACTCGGAAGATGATTATCTTGAACCTCCTCTGTATAGTCTAACCACCAATTTCGAAGTCCCAAGCGAGGTCACTTATCCCCAGGTCCTGGAACTGGAATTTTGCGAACCTACCAGCGGAGACCCTATAGGTCGTTCAAATTATCGGCTTCCAATTACCGATGCTTTCCAGGTGAAATGGTACGCATGGAATTCTGCGACAGAAAGTGACAAGGCTGATCTGGATTTCAGCCCGGGCGCCATGGCCTTTATGCCCGAACTGAATCTCTCTAAATATCACCCGGAATTCCCGGATAATAAAATACCTGAAGGGAGATTCGGCTACCTCACCCTCCAGTCCGGAGGTGTCGCTGTATGGGATACCCACACAGATACATTCCAGATACCGGCTTACTCCGACCTGGCCGTTGTCAACCAATTATCAAGCACGACAAGCATCCTTTTTGGGGCTGGAAGCGGGAATTTTGAATACGAATACTCTTTCCTCAATAATGAAGAAGGGGATCCCGACCCTCAACCGGGGTACCCCCGAAAGATCGTTGCAGGAGAATTCAATCGCGACGGCAGGATTGATCTTGCTATCATATATGAAAATCTAGATAAAGTTCATATATTCCTCGGCCTTGGAAACGGCACTTTTCTCGACCATGCAAATTATGAGGTGGATCAAACGCCCAGGAGTATTGCGATCGGTGACTTTGATGAGGACTTACTTTTGGATTTAGTCATCACAAACCATGACTCTCAGACCTTGACTCTCCTTTATGGTTCTGGAGACGGTAACTTTGGAAGCGAATGCACCATCTCTTGCACTGGAAAACCAACAGATGTTGTCGTCACGAAGCTCAATGAGGGCGATGAACTGGACTTAGTCGTTGCCCTATATGACAGTGGCAAGATTGTCTCATACCTCGGAACAGGAAGCCGGACTAATCCATTTCCGGATCCACCGCTTCCCGAATATGAATATAGCTGCGGAGACTCTCCGGTCTCCCTGGCGGCCGGTCTCTTCGATGATACTTATCCGGACTGGACAATCGACATCGCAGTTGCAAATCAGCTCTATTTTGGAAAGGTGAGTGTACTCTTTGGTAACGGCGATGGGGGATTCGACGGTCTAGACGAAATTGTCCTTGGCCAATATCCGGCAGATGTAGTCGCTTATACCTTTGGGGAGGATGAAACGGTTGACCTCGTAGTAGCCAGCGAGGACAACCACAAACTTTATTATCTTGAAGGAAATGGAGATGGTTCTTTTCAAAATCCTGAGACTCTGGTCTTGAAAGACTCAGATGAAAACCTTCTAAAACCAACGGCTATTTCTGTGGGACATTTTAATATTAACGATAACAATGATCTCCATCCTGACCTTGCCGTGACCGCGTATGATCCTACTTTTAAAGGATATGTCCTCTCTGTTCTGGGCGGATCGACGGGATTTGACCAATACAGCACAATCATTGACCATGAGCTTGGTCAATATGATACAAGGCCCATGGATCTGGTGGCCATTGACTTTAAAAAACAGTTCACCGACGCCTACCTTCTTGACAGGGGAAGAAACTGCGGCTACGGAGCACTCATACTGCCGGAACCTGCAGTAGCTTATGAAGGTTGTGTTCTTCCACCCTGTAAAGCCTACCTCTTCGTGACCAATCACACCGTCGATCCATTGAGCCTTGATATTGCGGATATTGACTGCAATGGGCTTACTATTGGCGACGGCAAGTACATGGCCGACATCGTGAGCGTTTACGAGATCGATCCCAACGCTTTCACCCCCACGGCGAACCGGCCCTTCAACGACAAGCTTGTGGCAAGCGTCCGGGTGGGTTGCGGCCCCCAGGGAATCGCTGCATCTCCGGATGGCCTGTATGTCTATGTATGCAACGCCTACGAAGGATCAATAACTGTAATCAACTTTGCCGATTGCACGGATTATTGCCTTCTCGATCTTCTCCCTTCCATAGTCGATCCAAGTACCCCTGTCAGTGGGAGCGAATATCCAAATACCATCAGAAAGGAGGAGTTGCTTGATGACCCTCCTGACCTGGGCGTTGAAGTGATCAACCGATCTATTGCCACCTTCCAGCAAATCATCAATGCTGAAGAAACGGATTATTATGCATGGGTGACCATGAGCGGATATGAAACAGGTGATCCGAACTATCCCGGCTCCCTCATCCTCCTGGACCTTTCGAATCCATTAGACCCTCAGAAGTCAAAGACTATAACAGGCCTCGGAGAATTCACGATCGGCGTAGCGACCATGCCGGAAGCATTTACTTTCCAGACCGTGGTCATCAGCGACGGCCATCCTGAGTCTGACCCGAATGGAACCCCCGACAGAATTGCGTTCATTGATTCATATGATCTAATCAATAAATGCAAAGGGCTTGATGATAATTCGGTCTGCTATGAGAATTACAAAAAAGAGAAAACACTTACCGATGGAGTGATGAGCAGCTCCATCGCTTTCCGGCGGGACGGCCACAGGGCCTATGTGTATCGGGATGCCTCCATGGTGCCGGGTGATAAACTATCGGGGCTGCTCGTAATCGATGCGAGGCCTGAGGTCCCTGTAGATGATTTAAGCACTGAGGCGGATGAAAAAGTCCTGGGTGCACTGAATCTGAAACCGAGCGATTCGTCTCCGGCCCTGGAGCTTTTCTGGGCCGAGGTGAAGCATGAAGAGTGTGTCAAATACGATGAAGATGAGAATTGCATCTTGAAATCTCAACCGAAGCTCTACCTTTCTGCGATCAACGATGCCGAAATCATCTATGACGAAAATCTCAAGGGCCTCTGGCAGAGGCCGGAGCCCCTGGTCATCCCAGGCCCCCCATACAGCGTCGAAGCCACGTCCGATGATGCGCCGTCGAGCGATGCGTACAACCTGGAAAGGACCTTCTATATCCAGGATGGAGGGATCGTGTTCAATGATGAACTGACCCACGCGGCATTCAGTGTTGAAACAACACCCCAAAAAAGCGACTACCCTGGCGACATGGATATCATCGTAAAGCCACTCACTTGTGTTGATGAAGGTGGAGATGAAATAGCCTGCGATGATCAGTTTAGCTACAAGGTGAAAGAGATCAATACGGAACGGGAATTCCGGGTCAACATCACTAGCGAGAATATGGGCACCGATTTTTCGAACATGGATGCCTACCCCAACTGGTCCCCGAAACGGTCTGATGGATACTACTTTCTCTATATGTCCGGGATGGATACGGAACCCGGCGGACACGCCGATACAGATCTATTCGTGATCAACTGGGATGGTGAGACAACTACGTCCAACAGGATAAATTTGATGGACGAGCCCAATTACGATGCTTTAGATACCACAGTAGATCCGGATCCGGATGATCCGGAGAATCCAATCGTTCCCGTTCTGGACGGCGATCCACACTGGTACTATAATGGAGTTAACTACATAGTTTTATACACCAGACGATTGAATAGAGATGGATATTACATAAGCGAGCTATGGAAAATGGAATTACATCCAGCCTTTATCCCGGGAAGTACAGTAGTGGAGGGAAGCGTTCAACGCCTGACCAATCCCTGCTTCAGGCCCTCAAACGATATGCAAGATCCCACATACGATCCGCTATGGGAAGGGAACCATGAACATTACTATGTCGCCAACTGTAGCTCGACACCTCCGACGCCGGATCCGACAGAAGAGCCTCTCCCCTACGGCGATTTCGACCCGAGGATCTCCCCCCTGGGGGGCCTGATCGTCTTTGAGAGGCAAATCGGCCCGGACTATCCTTCGGACTGGGACATCATTATTGTTGACATAGATTTCGAGATTAATAATCCTCATTATATAGACGACGACCCCCCTCCGGAATCTCCGACGATCTGGAATATCACCCAACATTTTGATGTAAGCGGAGAATATATATGGAGCGCGGAGTTCATCCCTTACTGGAAGCCGGGTGGCATTGACGAGACAGACCTTACATACACAGTAATGGCCTATCGGGATGACTACATTGCGGATGACTTCTACGACCAGTTCAGACAGAGACCCACGGCTGGTGATCCCCCAGGTACTGAAGAAAGAGAAAAAAGGCCCCTGGAGGATCCGGGCAGGTCCGACAACCTCATAGACGGACGGGGCGGCTGGTTCCCGGACGCTGATTCAGGAACTGCGAATCCAGAGATTGTCTTCTTCCGGGAGATCGGGAGCACGACCTTCGTAGCGGAGCAGGCTAAAAGGATTCCTGGCCGCTGATTATAGGAGAGGTGAAACTATGCAATATCGGATCGTTTTCATCTCCATTGTCCTCCTCGTATTAATGACTGGGTGCATCACTGACCCTATTCTCACATCGATCGCTCCCCCCGCGGGATGGGAGGGCCAGGTCATTGTGATCGAAGGGAGCGGCTTCGGCCCAAGGCAGGGACTCACCCGGATCCTGTTCGGCGGTGTTCCGGCAGGACGAGCGATTTCCTGGAGCGAGACCCGAATCGAGGTGGCCGTACCCCCGGGGGCGCAGACCGGGCAGGTATGGATCCGCTACAAGGAGATCGTGAGCAACCCCGTCCCCTTCATTGTATCGCGCCCTCCCTTGGACATTGTCCCTGTAGTTCGGGCCTATGACATAGGATATGGGACGGGAGGCATTGATGTGGGTGATTTTGATGAAGACGGCCTACCCGATATGGCAATGTCAGGGGCCTGGAAGATAACGGTGCTCCTCAACGAGGGAGGGGACACGATGTGGTACCAGACCGACTATCCTCTTGATTATGACTGTGGAGATGTGGACGTCATTGACTGTAACGAGGACGGACATCTCGACATTGTAGCTGGGGGAGGAGAGGAAATATATCTTTTCCTGGGAGATGGTGAAGGAATGTTTCAAAATCCTATCACTTCGTCAAATCCTTATTATGGCTTTCACGCCATGGCCGCGGCCGATTTCGATGAGGACGGCCTTTTCGACCTTATCGCCCCGTTCGGAATAATGAGCTCGGCAAGAGTGGCGGTTCTATTTGGCGACGACCAGGGAGGCTTTGGAGATCCAATCGAATTTTACGTGAGCTACCAGCCCCACGGAGTGACGGTGGGAGACTACAACAACGACGGCCATATGGATGCAGCGATCTCCCACTATGGAGAATATTGGGGGCTGCCGGATACGGTGAGCGTCGTCTTCGGCGATGGAAATGGAGGATTCTCCGAGGACGTGGAATATACTGTCGGAGATGTGGCCATTGAGATCATCTCGGCCGACTTCAACGGCGACGGGGCCCTGGACCTGGCCGTGGCCAACTATGATTCGAGCTATGTGAGCGTGCTCTTGAACGATGGGCTTGGTGGATTTGACGAGCACCTGCCCCACGCACTCTATGGCGCTGATGGTGCGGACAATATTGCGGCCGGCGACTACAACGGCGACGGGATCATGGATTTAGCCGTAGCCGCCACGTACAGCAATTATGACGTACAAGTTCTGCTCGGCTATGGAGACGGGACCTTCCTCGCCTGGGACTTTATAGGGAACAAGCACATTCGAGACCTGGCCCAGGCCGATTTCGACGGCGACGGGATCCTGGACCTGGTGAGCGCCAACAGTCAGTCCATTTGTCTGGCCCTGCTCACCGGCGACGGCAGCGGCGCCTTCGGCCATGTGGAGGAGTACGAAGGCCCTGGGGACGTCGAGCAAATCGTGACCGGTGACTTCGACGAGGACGGCCACCAGGACCTCGCCGCGGTCCAGGGTGAACAGGTAAGTCTTTATTTCGGAGACGGGGAGGGAAGCTTCAGCGAACCCGCCTCCTTTCTGGACGGCCTCTGGTGTATCTGTCTGGCAGCCGGAGACTGGAATCAAGACGGGCACCTCGACCTTGCGGTGGTCGGAGCCTACTACCTCAGCATCCTCCTCGGCGACGGCCGCGGTGGATTCGAGGAGCCCCTGAATTACGATGTATCACAATATCACTTCGGCAAATGTCTTGATGCCGCCGACTTCAATGAAGATGGGGTACCTGACTTGGCTGTATCCACATCAGGTCTTGATAATAGTATTTCCATATTTTTAGGGGACGGGACCGGGGGATTCCCGGACAGGTTGGACTATGATGCAGGATGCGACCCTACCAGTATTTTCTCCGGAGATTTTGATGAAGACGGCCATACCGATCTTGCCGTTAATCCATATCATAGCTACCCTGACGACGAAGTTATCATCCATTTTGGAGACGGCCAGGGATCATTAACAGAGCCGGTCTCCTTCCTGACACAAGGGAGCTTGAAACGGGTCGAGGATATCGACCTGGATGGGCATCTGGATCTCCTCTTTTCCAGCATAGACGATCCCGATTATGATCTCTATTTCTCGATTCTCATGGGGAACGGGGACGGCACGTTTGAAAATCCTGAAATGTATTTTGGCGCAGGATCCGGGCTTACAGTAAACGACTTCAACGAAGACGGCCTGCCCGACGTTCTTGGGATCGACTGGTACACATACCACCTCTTTCTCAACTACGGAGACGGCCTAGGCGGCTTTGCCCGCCATGCCGACTATATGGCGGCTGCATTGCCCTTATGTGCTGAATCCGCCGACTTCAACGAGGACGGCCACGCCGATGTGGCCGTGGGGAACGATATAGACTCCATCTCCATCTTCCTCGGAGACGGCCTGGGCGGGTTCGTGGATTTCTACTAGGAATATAAGATTTCTAAGAAGAGGACATTAGACAAAGTAGGGGCGGACAGGCGGGAGAATTACAAAGACTTCCTTCCCGGAAGACGGCGCAGACAAACCAATCCCAAAAAGAAGATCATCAACAGGGCCAGTCGGGCGAGGATCGCGCTTCCCTCAGCACCGGCACCAGGTAGCGGGAAGGCCGCGCACGGCCCGGCCTTGTCCCGGTACAGTATGAGCTGTGTGCTGATGGCGAAGTTGGGGGGATGGTTGTTGCAGTCGCCGAAAACGCAGCATGGCGAGGTCCCGGTGCATTCGGGATTGTCCGGGCGGCAGCAGTTTTCATACGGCTCGATGTCGTAATCGATCTCGACGGTTCGACCCGGGGCGATGACGGGGGTGATGTCGATATCGCGCGGGGGGGCCGCGTCTCCCGGGCACCATCCGGCCCGTTCGTACCACCATGTGCCGCCCTGTCCGCTGCAGGGATTGCTCGCGCAGTCATCGCGCCATAGGTACCACTGGTCGACGATCGCGCTTGCGGTGATTCGATGCCACTTGTATGCGAATTCGGCGGCATTGTCCGTGTTGCCCTGGCCGTGGCCGGTGGTGACGACCCGCACCACGGCGGAGTCGGCCTCGTCATCTATCACCACCGAGACCGGGGCCAGCCGGTCCTCGATGGGGTCGTTCGGATCACCGTATTCGACGAAGTCGTAATCCCAGAGCTTCTGAATCTTGTAGGGTTCTTTCGTGAATTCTCCTTCCGTGAATTCGAACCAGATGGTTATGAGCCATCCGTCGTCGCCCCCGATCCAGCTTTCGATATAGAGGCTCAATGTCACGCTGTCACGGAGCAGCATGTGATAGTCGGTCACGTCGAATTGCCAGGTGCAGCTTCCGGGGCCGAATCCGTAATGGCCTCCGAATATGCCGGTGATGTCGTAGGGGGTTATGAACCGGGCGATCTCGATCGGTTCGGTTAGGGGCTCCCCATCGGTTCCCACATCGCCCGTGGGGCGGAGCACGTTCAGGAATCCGAGCCGGTCCCACGGATCGCAGTCCGCGGGGCTGCTTGGACATTCGATGGTGAGATGCATAACAACCCTGTTGAATTGTTCGGCGGCCGGTGGAAACTGGAATGTGGCCTCATGTGGGTCGGCCCAGTTGATGAATTCCTGGTCATAGGTCTCCACGACGACCGGATTCTGAGCCACGGTCCGGGTGAACGGAATCAAAAGCCCCATTACAAGCAGAATCAGAAAAGGGAATCTAAAGGATCTCATGGTGACCTCCTCAATGGTGATTTGCCGGCATACAACTTGTTTCCGGGTTGTCCTGCGAAGTGTATCTTATTTCCGATCATGGTATATATTTTCTGAAGTAATGATATCAGCAAAAAGACGTCTGCGTCAATAATTGCCATGGATTCTATATGCAAAAATTCTCCAGTCTTTAAAGGGCACAGCAAGATGCGCCCCTACTTGATTGCATAGAAAATCCAATTTTTTCCATGGAAGAGTTTTAACGCAGAGGCGCAGAGGTGCAGAGACGCAGAGGGCAACCTGGCAATGGTTGCCTGTCGAGGAGGAACCCTTCC
>CAZFWM010000162.1:0-16115 GCA_964522545.1 uncultured Thermodesulfobacteriota bacterium | reverse complement strand
AACCCAAGTAAAAGAAGGGGGCTTGACAAGCTTATGACAGCAATCCCCCGAGCTCCGCATGCCAATGGGCACTGGGGATTGCTTCGTCGCTGTCGCTCCTCGCAACGTCCCTCAATTGAACCTATTTGAATCGATCGATTTATATTCCTCTGCGACTCTGCGTTAAAAAAATCTGGGAGCAAAAGTCCGCCCGAGAGGCGTTAAGTTCATCTTGACATGAAAAAGTCCGGTCGATAGCATGCGGACCACAGAGATGTAGGATAAGGAGGAATCATGCCGACCACAGCCATCGTCGCCGATCCACGATACCTCGACCATATTGCTCCCAGATTCCATCCGGAGAACGAGGGGCGCCTGGAGGCGATCCACTCTATGCTCGAAGAGCCGGGGATGTCCGGCCGGTTCGCGAGGGTCGAGCCCCGACGGGCCGACGACGACGATCTCGCCCTGAACCACGATCCAGATTATATCCGGATCGTGGACTCTACTCTGGGGCACACGACCCACCTGGACGCAGACACCTACATAAGCCCTGATTCCGCCGAGATCGCGCGTCTCTCGGCCGGAGGGCTCCTCGAACTCGTGGACCGCGTCAACTCGGGCGAGTTCGCCAACGGCTTCGCCCTGGTCCGCCCTCCGGGACACCATGCCGAATCGGACCGGGGGATGGGCTTCTGTATCTACAACAACGTGGCCGTTGCGGCGCGCCACCTCGTGGAGCGGGCCGGCCTGGAGCGGGTGGCCATCGTCGACTGGGACCTGCACCATGGAAACGGCACTCAGCATGCCTTCTATGAAGAGAGCCGCGTCCTCTACTGCTCGTCACATCAGTTTCCCTATTATCCTGGAACCGGGCGCGTCGACGAAATCGGATCCGGCGAGGGAGCCGGATTCACCCTGAATGTTCCCCTGGGAATCGGCCACGGGGACCCGGAGTACCTGGCGATCTTCAGGGACATCTTCGTCCCGGTCCTCGAAGAATATGCCCCACAGTTTCTCCTTGTATCCGCAGGCTTCGACATCTACCGCGAAGACCCCCTCGGCGGGATGGGGGTCACGGAAGAAGGCTTTGCAGGCATGACGAGCGCGCTACGGGAGGTGGCTGAGAAATGCTGCGCCGGAAAGCTCGTATTCACTCTTGAAGGGGGCTATCATATCGAGGGCCAGGCATCATCGGTCCGTGCTGTTCTCAATCTCCTCGACGCGGAGAAGGTGTCGGATTGGAGCGGCATTGCGGCGGACAGCGCAGGGCGTGACGCAGAGCAGGTGCGCACAATCCAGTCGGCTTACTGGTCCTCCCTCTCCTCATCCCCGGATTGATCCCACTCCGATTCGGCCGCGTTACGGGGTTCGGCTGCAGGCCTTGAAGATGTCGTTTTTGATACGGGCCGCCTTCGGGCGGTTGCGTAGCGCCGTACTCATGAGCAGCTTGAGCTTTCGGTCGTCGGAACCCTCCCGGATAACCTTTCCCAGGTCTGCCCGGCTTTCGGAGTGGAGGCACCCGAGGAGCTGGCCATCCACGGTGATTCCCAGC
This sequence comes from uncultured Thermodesulfobacteriota bacterium, assembly GCA_964522545.1. Taxonomy (GTDB): domain Bacteria; phylum Desulfobacterota; class DSWW01; order CAZFWM01; family CAZFWM01; genus CAZFWM01. Next base: position 14,581 of record CAZFWM010000162.1, on the reverse strand, counting down.
CGTCGACACATTTTGCAGGTGTGCTCTTTGACAGGCTTGACAAATACGAGCCTGCCCAGGCCGTCCGAGAAACGGTAGACTTCAGGCCGTCCGTTCGTATGCGCCATGGGCACAGAGATGAGGCGCTGAAAGTCGTTGATGATATTCTTGATCCCCTCGGCCGGGATGAGGTTGTCCGGATCGGTCTTTGGGTCTGCGCTTACATACTCATGGAATTGAACCCAGTACGGCTTCTTCTTTGTGATCATGGCGAAGTCGATGATCTCCTCGTTGTTGAAACCTTTGATAATGACGGTGTTTATCTTGATCCTCTGGAATCCCGTCTTTTGGGCATCTCTGAGCCCGTCCATCACTCGGTAGAGGAAATCGCCCCGCGTGAATCGCTGATACTTAGCGTGATCGAGGGAGTCGATGGTTACCTCCAGATTGCGGAGGCCCACCTTCCACAGGTCGGAGGCCATGTCCTTGAGGAGCACACCGTTGGTGGTGAGGTTTATTTCCTCAAGACCGGTGATATGCGTGAGCTCTTCGATGAAGGGGCAGAGCCCTTTGCGCAGGAGCGGCTCTCCTCCGACGAGGTGGATACGGCTTCCCCCCATCTCTACGAAGAGACCGACGATCCTCAGTAGATCTTCGAATTGGAACATCTTGTGGTGAGGTGTGAAATGTATCTCCTCGTCAGGCATGCAATAGACGCACTGAAGGTTGCATCTGTCGGTGACCGTGATCTGGAGGGACAAAGGGCCGGTCGGTTGCTTTTTTGATTTGGACGTCATGGGTGATCCTCTCTTTGGTCAGGGTAAGAGCTGCCGGAGGAGGTCGTGGTCCGGATGCCGGGACTTTCTCCTGACGGGCCCTCCAACGGGTTGCCTTCGGTGGAATGGAGTGAGTACGGATACTCCCTGAGCGGTGACTCAATGAGATAATCTTCTAATCCTTCCTCTAACATCTCGTGGTCGGACTTGAAGAAGTCTTCTTCATCGACGAGGCTCTCGTCATCCGGAGGGTATGTGGTCGGGGCCGTGCCCGCTCTGAAGCACTCGAAGCTCGCTGTCTCGGAATCCGGCCTCGCCAGGAGCCCGGTAGATTTGTCGATCTTTGCAAACTCGATTCCGGGAGGGACCGGAAAATCCTTTACAGGCATATGGGCCAATGCGTTCTTCATAAAGTCCAGCCAGACCGGGCATGCAGCCCGTGAGCCGGTCTCCTTGGAGCCGAGAGAGCGCTCCTGATCGAATCCAATCCAGACGCCGGCCGTCAGCTCCGGCGTGAACCCTATGAACCATGCATCGATGAAATCGTTTGTCGTTCCGGTCTTTCCCGCACACGGGCGTCCCAGGCTCCGGACGCGGCGGCCCGTCCCCTCCCGGACCACGCCGGTGAGCAGGTTCGTGACGAGGTAGGCGGTCTCGGGGGAGAGCACGCTCCAGGAGGCGGGCTCGCTCTCGTCGATGGTGATCCCGTCGCGGTCCTCGATCCGGCGGATGAAGATCGGCTCGACGAGGTTGCCGCCCGAAGCAAAGGCGCCATAGGCCCGGGTGAGCTCGAGAAGGGAGACGCCGGATGAGCCGAGCGCCATGGAAAGATCGAGCGCCAGGGGGGCCGTAATGCCCAGCCTGTCAGCGTAGTCTGCGGCGTATCGGACGCCGATGTCCCGAAGGATCTTGATGGTTACCACGTTTCGGGAGTGGGTGAGCGCCTCGCGAAGAGTCACCGGCCCCAGGAAACGGTTGTCGAAGTTCGTCGGCTTCCACTTCAGGTCCAGCTCCGGAGCGTTCCATATGAGAGGGGCATCGATGAGCCGGGTGGCCGGCGTGTATCCTTTGTCGAGGGCCGCGGCGTAGATGATCGGCTTGAAGGCGCTGCCCGGCTGCCGGCGGGCCTGGACGGCCCGGTTGAATTCACTCGTCTCGAAGTCGTATCCCCCTGTCATGGCCCTCATAAAACCGGTGTCCACGTCCATACATGCGAGAGCGCCCTGAACGATCGGCTCTTGGTACAGCTCGATATAGGGGGCTCCTCCCTCCTCGCCGGGATCGAGGAGCCGGAGGCTCACAACGTCTCCGGGGCGGAGCGGGCACTCATTGTCGGGGCCAAGAGCCCATTCGATCTGATCGAGCGTAATTCGCGCAGCCATGGCATCGCCGTACTCGATCTCCACGTAGCTCTTCTCGAGGAGGCCGTCCTTCGACTCTACCCCGACGACCACCCCCTCAAAGATGTCCCCGGGCAGGAAGGGCTCGAGAGAAAACCTGGCCCTGGCCTCTTTGACGAAGCGCTCGACCTCGTCGAACAGGAGCCGGCGGAGCGGTCCGCGAAAGCCCTGGCGTTTATCCAGCGCGCGCAGGCCCTCGCGCAGAGCGCGGTCTGCATAGTTCTGCATCTCCGCATTGAGGGTGGTCTCTATGCGAAGCCCCTCCTCATAGAGGGCTTTGCTTCCATAGCGCTCCTCGATCATGCGTCGGATGTGCTCCACAAAATAAGGGGCCTTGGTGCGGCTCGGGTTCGTCCAGGGCCTCAGGTCCATGGAGGAGGCCCTGGCCCACCCCGCATCCACTTCATTAAGGAAGCCCTCCTGGACCATCCTCTGCAGGACGTACCGGCGGCGTTCGAGCGCCCGGTCCGGATGGGCGAAGGGCGAGGTGCGGCTTGGGGCCTGCGTCAGGCCGGCCAGGAGGGCCGCCTCTCCGAGAGTGATGTCCTGCACGTCCTTTCCGAAGTAGAGCTGGGATGCGGACTGTACGCCGTATGCGCCCGCCCCCAGATAGATCTGGTTAAGATAGAGGAAGAGGATCTCCTTCTTGGAGAAGGATTTCTCGATCCGCCAGGCGAGAATGGCCTCGCGGGCTTTGCGCCGCAAACTTTTGGCCGGAGTGAGCAGGAGCGATTTCACTACCTGCTGAGTGATCGTGCTCCCACCCTGCACCATCTCTCCGGCCCGGAGGTTCTTCAGGAACGCCCGTAGGATGCTCTTGAGATCGATCCCCTCGTGCTTGAAGAAGTTGGCGTCCTCTGCCGCTATGAATGCATTTATGACGTGGTGGGGTACTGATTCGATGGGAATGACGAACCGGCGCTCGATGAAGAATTCGCCGATCAACTCTCCGTTTTCAGCAAAGACCTGAGTCACTCCCTTAGGCCGGTAGTCCCTGATCGAAGAGAGCCTTGGTAGGTCTCTTGTGAAATGCCAGAAGACCACTCCGCCGGTAAGCGCCGCCACAACGATGAGCCAGGCGCTGCCAGCGAGAAGATAGGACCATCTGAATCGCTTTGCTGACCTTTTTTTCATCTGACCTGCATGTTTTGAAGAAAATTATAGTGACCCAAAATAGCAAATAGAGTGGAAAATATCAAGTGGTTTTGTGTAATGAGTTGAAATCGTTGACAAATTTGATGCCCGTTCTTTTGCGCGGATTTGTCCGAGGCGCGATCGGGCGCGACCGTCACACGCCATCCCGGCCGCTGCCCCTGCTTGAAATATTTCCGGCAATGGTCGAAAATATATAAGAGTAAACTTATCGACTTTTAGGCTGTTTGCCTTCGAGGTCAGCTATGGAATGCAATGGGGAACGGAAGATCTCCCTGATGTTCTCGGGCGGGGTGGACTCCACCTTCGCGGCCACCGCCCTTGCCGAAGAGTACGACGAGGTTCATCTCCTCACTTACTACAACGGGTACGGACATTATAAGATAGGGAGGACCGGGCGGCGCGCCCAGGAGCTGAAGGACCGTTTCCCTCGGAAGTTCCGCCATTCCATTATCTCCGTGCAGGACATCTTCGAGGCCCTCGTGCTCGATACACTGGACGAGGATTACCGGAGATTCCGGTCCGGATTCGTCTGGTGCCTGGGGTGCAAGCTGTCCATGCACGCCCGCAGCATACTGTACAACCTCGAACATGGGATTTCGTGCATGTCGGACGGCTCGTCCATGGACACCAGCGAGATGGTGGAGCAGATGCTCATCAGCGTCTCCATGATCCGACTTCTTTACAAGGACTACGGAATCGAGTTCACCACGCCCGTCTATGAAGTATCCCGGGACGAAGAGCGCCTTCGGCTCAAAGAGATGGGCTTCAGGATGGGGATCCCCGTGGGCAATCGGTACCTGGGCGTGCAGCCGAAATGCAAGCCCGGCGAGCTCTACTATCTTCCCTATCTGCTCTTCAAACAGCCGCCGAAGCACGACGAAGGACCTGTGGCCGAATACATCCGTGACAAAGGCGATCAGGCCCGCCGGATGATCGATGCCCGCCTCGACGAGGCCGGGATCCGGCGCCCGGAAGGACCCGGGCGGTCCGGAGGGGGGGGAGGCTGATGGCCTGCTGCGGCGGCAAGGGGGACGCGCAACCCATATCCCGTGCAAGGTACCTCGTCGGTATCTGTGTCTTCCTCGGGGCCTACCTCGTCATCGGTCTCTATACACTGTTGCTGAGCCTTTTCCGTCCTCGGTACAGACGCCTCAGCCGCTTCTATTTCACCTTCTTCCGGGATACCCTGGTGGGAATCCTCCACCGGGAGGAAATCCTGGTGGAGGCCGATCAACGCGCCGATCAGGGCGGCTCCTCATAACCCCCGTAGATATAGCTCCATATCGCCCGCGTCTCCAGGCTCCGGGCACCCCACTCATCCCTGATCGCGGCCGGCCGCCGGCGTTTTTCCAGCAGCAGGGACGGGAGGATCCGTCCCCGGGTCAGCTTCTCCCGCTGAAAGGCGATCTCTTCGGGGCACTCGGCCGTTGCGTGAAAAGTCCAGTCCTTTCTCTCAGAGTCGGTGAGGCACCGGTCAAGAGACCGGTCGGGAGAGGACTTAGGAAACCGCTCGTACCAGCGCTGGTCGGCCGGCGTCTCGTAGCTCCGGGCGGCCAGCAGCATGCCTTTGATGGCGAGTACCGTGCAGGCGAAGGCCGCGGCGCGCCGGAGGCGGCGCCCGCCGGCGGCGATCCACAAGGCCCCGTCCACGACGAATACGCAGAGCGGCGGAAGGACCAGAGCGATGAAGGTCGTCTTCACCTCCTCCCAGTTCTCGAAGAACAGGAAAAAGAGAAGATAGAGGAGGAGCCAGGGAAAGAAAAGCCAGAGCTCCGAGGACCGTCGCCGCTCGGCCGAGCCTATCCCCAGGAGGGCCAGGGCCGCGCCGGCAACGCCCAGGGTCATCACGAGGGTCAGCGGGATGGTGAGGAAGGTGGGGAACGGATAGTGAGGCGTGCGGACCACCCGGTCGTGGAAGGGCCAGTTCATCAGGCCATTGAACTGGAAGGAGATGCCGAGGAGATGGTGCTCGAAGGTGGGGCGGAATCCCTCGAAGTGGGCGTACTGGCTGGAGTGGATGAGGGAGCTGCCGAAGGCGTAGGCGTTCCAGTACAGAAAGGGAAGGATCATGATGAATGCGCCCGCGGCGAACAGGATATAGGCCCTCAGTGGATCTTTCCTCCGGAGCATCCAGAGCAGCAGGGCCGGGCCTATGATGATCGCCACGTTCCGGATGCCCCCGAGCGTTCCGTAGAGGAGGCCGGCGAGGAGCCAGGCGGGCCGATCCCACACGAGCAAAAGCACGATCGCGGCGAGGAGCGGGATGGCGAAGAAGTTGGGGTTGAGCCTGTCCATGGAGATCATGAGCGGATTGGCAGCCAGGAGTACCCCGAAGGCGGTCCACGCCGCTTCGGAGGGGAAGAGCTTTTTTCCCAGCTCGCGTCCGAGCAGGAAAGTGAGCGCCCCGGCCGCGGCATAGGCGAGACGGAATCCGATGAGACCGAAGAAGAGGAACGGTACGGAGAGCATGATCCCCGTTCCGAGCCGCTGGTCCTTGGAGATGATTCCGTACTGGTCCCGGTCCATGAGGTCGTCGGGGAGCCTCCCGGCGAGGTCGTATTCATAGACCGGCCTTCCGTCCTCTCCCACGAAGGTCGTGGGGTGGCCTGTGGAGAACATGGCGGGCGCCACGATATACGTATCCCAGTACCCGAGGCAGAGACCCTGAAAGTTGAAGAAGTAAAAGGCGAACAGCCCCACGCCGATCAGGACGGCAAGAGCGGTGCCCCGCTTCGAGTCATTCATCGACAGGCTCACGGACTGTGAACGAGGCGGTGGCCTGGAGGTGGCGGGTGCGGTATGGTACGATCCGACAGACCGGTTGAGTCGGGTCATTATTGCACGCAGCCCCAGGCGAAGAGCCGGGGGGGATGGAGCGTTCCAATTCGAGGCAGGCCATTATCTTGATCTCAAACCGACATTCACGCCAGACAGGTTCAGCCCCCGAGGTCCTCCTCGTGGTCCCTCACTATCAGCCCAGGATCCGGAACATCGCCCAGACCACCGTGGGCCCCCCTCTCGGCCTCGCCTACCTGGCCGCGGCTGTTCGGAGAAGAGGATATCCGATACGCATCCTCGATGCAAACGCCCTCTCGCTGAGCAACGCCGATACGGTGCAGCGCATACTGGAGCACCGGCCGGATGTGGTCGGCTTCACGGCGGTCACCTGCACGGTGAATCAGTGCGGCCGGCTGGCCGAGCAGCTGAAGGCGGCACGTCCGGAGATCTTGATCGGGCTGGGCGGCCCCCATCCCACGGCGCTCCCGGCCCACACCCTCCGGGAGCAGAGAGCCGTAGATTTCATCGTGATGGGGGAGGGGGAGGAGGTCTTTCCCGAGGTGCTGGACCATCTGCCCGGGGGCCTTCCCCTTCCGGACCTGCCAGGCCTGGCCTGCCGGGCCGCCGACGGCGAGGCCCGGGTGGGTCCGCAGAGGCCCCTGATCCGGGACCTCGATGCGATCCCTTTTCCGGCCAGGGACCTTCTCCCCCTGGAGAGATACCGCTCCCCGGACGGCTATTCCTTCTCGAGCCTCGTGGCCATGCGCGGCTGTCCGGGCCGGTGCGTCTACTGCGCCACCCGCGTCCTCTTCGGGCCGCACACGCGCCACCGCGATCCGGAGTCGGTGGCCGAAGAGATGGAGACATGCGGGAGTCGCTACGATGTACGCACCCTCTCCTTTCTCGACGACACCTTCACCTCCGATCCGGAATGGGTCCGCGCCCTCTGCGCCGCCGTGCGCCGCCGCAAACTCGAGAGGCGCCTCCGGTGGCTCTGTCTCACGAGGGTCGACAGGGTCGACAGAGATCTTCTCATCGAGATGAAGAGGGCGGGATGCTTCAAGGTCGAGTTCGGAATCGAGTCCGGCTCATCCGACGTTCTCCGCTTCTACCGGAAGGGGATCGGGCCGGACCAGACCGTGGCGGCCTTTCGCGCGGCCCGGGACGCAGGTCTCCAGACCCTTGCCTTTGTCATGATCCACTCCCCCGTGGAGACCAAGGAATCCCTCGAGGAGACCCGGTCGGTGATCGGGCGCTGCGATCCGGACCTTCTGCAGGTCTCGTTCTGCACTCCCTACCCCGGGACGGACCTGGCAGATTATTGCGAGAAGGAAGGGCTGCTGCTGAGCCGGGACTGGGACGACTATGTCTTTCTAAAGACGCCGCTCATCCGGAGCGACCGGTTTTCTCCAGGGGAGATGATTCGGAATCAGAAAGCGCTGCTGAGGTCTTTTTACCTGCGGCCCCGTGCGATCTGGCGCATTGTCCGGATGGCGTGGGGCGATCTCGGAAGCCTACGGGCCCTGGGACGGGCCGTCGTCGGGGGAGTACGCAACCTTTTCCGTTGAAGAAAATTAACGCAGAGTCGCATAGGTTTGTTTCAACACGAAGAGCACAAATGAGGATGAAGAATTCATGAAAATTCCCTCTGAGGAACCCAGGAACCCAGGAAGGAAAAGGGAATGTGAATAGTAGAACATTTCTATTTCATCAAATGGTTTCGGAGTCTCCGATTCTATCCTGGTCCTTTTCCTGGGTTCCTGGGTTCCTCAGAGTTTTTTCTGTTTGTATTCTTCTGCTTGCATTCCCCACAGAGGGATTGTTGCCCGGACACGTTAGGGTTTGTTGATTATTACTTCCTCTGCGACTCTGCGTTGAGAATATCAAATGAGAAGAAGTCTGATCGTAGGTGTCGGTTCAGGTTGCACAACAGTGGTGATCTCTTCCGCGCTCAGCCACGGGTAATCGCGATGCGGCCGGACTCGGGGGTGAAGAGGGCCGATCCTCCGGGTTCGAGGAGGACCACGTCGAACCGGGCGCCCCGCGACTCGGCTATGTGCTGCAGATCCCGGCCGCGACCGGGGTGAAGGCTCAGGGGAGGGACGCTCATCCAGGTGCCCCCTTCGTGGATCGGGATTACGAAGCGGGCGCCGAGGAACTCGGCGGCCCGGCATGCGTCGGCAGGGTCCATCACGATCCGGCGTCCCAGAACGCGCGTGCCGCCCACCGGCAGGAGGGCCACGTCGGGCCGGAGTCCCTTTACGGCCATGCTTCCGAAGGCCGTGGAGAACTTGCTGTCCCCGCCGAAGAAGACCGAGATTTCTCCTCCTGAGCGCGGCTCATGCTCCGAAAGGAGATAGTTGCACTCATAGCCGCTGTGGTGGGACTCGGTTGCCCTGATCCGAATAGGGCCGAATCGTCGCTCCTCCCACCAGGACATCTCGACAACATCCGCGCACCGGATCCCGGCGGCCCGGCGCTTCGTCCCGGGCGGCCCGGCCAGGGCCGTGCGCTCCGAGGCAATCGACCGGAGGGCCCGGGTGTCGAAATGGTCCGGATGCAGGTGCGAGACAAGGACAAGATCGATGGGTGGAAGGGAGGCGATGGACATGGGCGGTGCGTAGTAGCACGGCAGTCCCCGGAGGTGACGCCTGTACCAGGGGTCGGTGAGTATAGAGGCCCCTCCCATCTCGATGAGGAGCATCGAGGCTCGAAGGTAGGTGATGCGCACGCTCACGGAGATTCCTCAGCATTCAAAACTCGCGAAGACCGCGTGGGCGTCATTTATTTTTCTCGCCGCCGGACTCCGGGCCTTTCAGAGCGTCCTCGCACCAGGGGTCGTATTTTCCAACGACGCGGTCGTGTCTCTTGCAGTAAAGGCCGCCGGTTTTGTAACAGATCCCTTTAGCGTCGATGAAAGAGGCATCGGGGCATGCCAGGCATATCCGGTTCTTTGTGTCCGATTTCATGCTATCATCACTCTTTGCACAAAGTATCGATCAAGTGAACAGGCTGTACGCGCTCATCCATAGCATACTCACTCTGGAGGTGACAAGGAGAAATGGCCCCAATTACGTTCACTCTAAATCGTCCTCGTCGTCGTCCTCGAAGATCGTCGAGTTGGCTGAAGAGACTTCTACTTACGAGTGCAATAGTCATCGTTTGCGAGACTGGCTGCTCCCCCCTGTATGTGGCCCACCTTGGCTATCACCAGGCGCGGCTGCTCCTCAACCGCCGCCCGGTTGAGGACGTGCTGAGACAAGGGGGGCTCGAGGAGGAGCGGGAGCTCCGGTTGAGACTGGTCTCCGAGGTGAAGGCCTTCGCCGAGGCGGAGATCGGGCTGGCCGAGAGCACGTCCTATACGAGCTTTGTCGAGGTGGGGGAGGGGGCCGTCGTGACCGTGGTGAGCGCCTCGTTCCCGGATCGGCTCGAGCCGAAGACCTGGTGGTTTCCGGTGGTCGGCCGGGTGCCGTACAAGGGCTACTTCGATCCGGAGCAAGCGCGGGTAGAGGAGGCGAGGCTGAAGGAGGTAGGTTACGATACCTATCGCCGGGGAGCGGGGGCGTTCAGCACCCTGGGCTGGTTCAGCGATCCCGTTTTCTCCTCCATGCTCGATCGCACCGCCGCACGCATAGCCGAGACGATCATCCACGAGCTCACGCACAGTACCGTCTTCTTCAAGGGCCGCGTGGAGTTGAACGAGAACCTCGCCACCTTTGTGGGCCAGGAGGGGGCGGTCCGGTTCCTGGCAGGGCGCTTCGGGCCCGACTCGGACGAATGCCGCTTCGCCTCCGATCTCTGGCACGACGACCGTCTTTTTTCGCGCTTTGTAGAGGACCTCGCCCGGGACCTGCGCGCCCTGTATGGATCGGACTTGTCGCGTCGAGAGAAACTCCGTCGGCGTGAAGAGATCTTCGAAGGGGCCAAAGAGAAATTCGCGGCGCTCCAGGCGCGGCTTCGAACAGGCTCATACCGGTGGTTCTCCTCCATTCCCCTCAACAATGCCGTGATCCTTTCCATGCTGCGATACGGGGGCAGGCTCGAGCTGATAGAGGAGATCTTCGACCTGTGCGGATCGGATCTGCGCGAGCTGGTTCGCGTTTTCATCGAGATCAGTGAAGGGGGCGAGGAGCCGGAGCAGGCCATCGATTCTTTGCTTGGCCGGGCCTCCCGAGGGAAGACCTGATCTTTGACTTCTCGAAACTCATCTGATAACTTTTGGCCATTTTAATAAACGGCTAAATAGCTATCAAGGAGGTACACGATGATTATTGGCGTTCCAAAGGAGATCAAGACCGAAGAGAATAGGGTGGCCATCACGCCTGCCGGTGTGAGTGCCTTTATCGGGCAGAAGCATACGGTTCTCGTCGAGAAGGATGCCGGTGTTGGAAGCGGCATACCGGACAAGGCCTACAAGGCAGCGGGCGCTAAGATTATACCCACGGCCGGCAAGGTTTGGGAGCGGGCGGAGATGATCGTCAAGGTAAAGGAGCCGCTGAAAAAGGAGTTCCCCCTCATGCGCGAGGGGCAGATCATCTACACGTACTTGCATCTGGCGGCGGTCAAGGCCCTCACCCTGGCCCTGATGAAGCGCAAGGTGATCGCCATCGCCTATGAGACGATCGAGCTCCCCGACCGCTCACTCCCCCTGCTCGCTCCTATGAGTGAGGTGGCCGGCCGCCTCTCCATCCAGGTGGGCGCTCAGTGTCTGGAGGCCAAGGCGAAAGGGATGGGGATTCTTCTGGGCGGGGTTTCCGGCGTCAAGCCGGCGGAGGTTGTGATCATAGGGGCCGGCATAGCGGGCGCGAACGCCTGCCAGATCGCCGTGGGCATGGGCGCACACGTGACCATTCTCGACATCAACGCCGCCCGCCTGGGCTATATCAGCGACATCATGCAGGGGCATGTTACCACCTTGATGTCCAACCGGGCCAACATCGAGGAGGCGGTGACCCAGGCCGATCTCGTGATCGGTGCGGTCCTCATCACCGGCGCGATTGCCCCGAAGCTCATCACCCGCGATATGGTGAAGCGGATGAAGCCCGGTTCGGCCTTCGTGGACATCGCAGTGGACCAGGGGGGCTGCTCTGAGACGACCAAGCCGACGACCCACGCGAAGCCAACCTATGTCGTGGACGAAGTCGTTCATTACTGCGTGGCCAACATGCCGGGGGCGGTCCCGTGCACGTCCACATACGCCCTGACAAATGCAACCCTCTCCTACGGGCTGGAGATCGCCAATAAAGGCTGGAAAAAGGCGATCCGGGAGAACGAGGCTCTTCGGAAGGGTGTGAACGTGGCGGGCGGCAAGGTGACCTTTCCCGGAGTGGCCGAGGCCTTTGGCCTGGAATGCGTCCCAATCTGATCCGGTTCGACGGTTTACCGGAGCAGGATCGATCCCGATTCTACTTGCGATCTTGACTCGGTCGATTCTTGGTGCTAAAAATAGTTGGTTTAATTATTGGAACAATTATGAGTTGAAATGGAGCTTAATTAGAAAGGAGGTCGCTCATGGCGATCAGGATTGGAATCAATGGTTTTGGACGAATAGGTCGTTGCGTATTGCGGCTGGGGATGGGAGAGAAAAATCTTGAATTCGTTTCCATAAATGACATCACCGATGCATCGACGCTGGCCCATTTGCTGCGCTACGATTCGGTCCACGGAGTGTACCCCGGCAAGGTAAAGGCAAAGAAGGATGCCATCATCGTCGACGGAAAGCCCATAGGCGTCACAGCCATCAAGGACCCGGCCGAGCTCCCCTGGAAGGAACTCGGCGTGGATATCGTGCTCGAGTGCACCGGATTGTTCAGAGACGGGGCGAGCGCCGGCAAACATCTGGCAGCCGGGGCGAAGAAGGTTATCATCTCGGCGCCGGGCAAAGGGGCCGACGTGACGACGGTTTGCCTGGGCGTCAACCTGGGCCTCGTGGGAAAAGACAAGAAGAAAGAGGTTTACAATCCAAAAAAACATCACATTCTGTCCAATGCCTCGTGCACCACGAACTGCCTGGCCCCCGTGGCCAAGGTTCTCCACGAGAACTTCGGGATCCGGCGCGGCCTGATGACCACGGTCCACGCCTACACGAATGACCAGCGAATCCTGGACCTTCCGCACAAGGACCTGAGGCGCGCCCGTGCCGCCGCCCTCTCGATGATTCCCACCACCACCGGGGCGGCCGCGGCGGTCGGCCTGGTGCTTCCCGCCTTGAAGGGGAAGCTCGACGGCATGTCGATCCGGGTCCCCACGCCCAATGTCTCGGCCGTGGACCTGGTGGCGGAGCTGGGCAAGGACGTGACCGAGGACCAGGTAAACGCCGCGATGAAGAAGGCCGCGGCGACGAAGCCTCTCAAGGGAATCCTGGCCTACTGTGATGATCCCGCCGTGTCGATCGACTTCAACGGCGACGGGCATTCATCGATCTTCGACGCAGGCACGACCAAGGTCATGAAAAAGAGGATGGTCAAGGTCCTCTCCTGGTACGACAACGAGACCGGCTTCTCGGCCAGGATGATCGACCTGATCAAACTGTTGGCCCGAACCAAATAAGCACGGGTTTGTAGAGCGTTTCATTACAACATCTGCGCGGCTTGCGTAGAAGTGGTGCGAAGGTCACACACTTTAGGAAGTTGCCCATGGCGATCCGCTATATCGACGAGATCTCGCTGGACCATCGACGGGTCTTCATACGCGTCGACTTCAATGTTCCTCTGGATGAGGCACGGAACATCACCGACGACACCCGCATCCGGGCGGCGCTGCCCACGATCCGCTGTGCCCTGGAGCAGGGCGCAAGCGTGATCCTCGCCTCCCACCTGGGCCGCCCCAAGGGGGAGCGTCGGCCCGAGATGAGCCTGGCCCCGGTGGCCCGAAGGCTCTCCGAGCTCCTCGGCCGTCCGGTGGCCATGGCCGCCGATTGTATCGGCGAGGAAGTGCGGGGACAGGCCGAAAAGCTGGGGGCCGGTGAGGTGCTGCTCCTGGAGAACCTCCGGTTCCACAAGGAAGAGACCAAGAACGAGGAGGGCTTCAGCCGCGAGCTGGCCTCCCTCTGCGAGGTCTATGTGAACGACGCCTTCGGCACGGCCCATCGCGCTCACGCATCGACTGAAGGGATAACCCGATTCGCATCTGAGACAGCCGCCGGATTTCTCATCCGCGAGGAGCTGACCTATCTCGAAAAAGGGCTCGCGGATCCGAAGCGGCCTTTTGTGGCGATCCTCGGCGGAGCCAAGGTCTCCGACAAGATCGGCGTGATCAGACGGCTTGCCGAGAAATCGGACGCGATCCTCATCGGCGGGGGCATGGCCAACACCTTTTTCGCGGCCCAGGGCCTTTCCGTAGGGAACTCCAAGGTAGAGGCCGAGGCCGTGGATATGGCCAAGGAAGTCCTCGACCAGGCAGGGTCCGGTGGAGCGAAGCTGCTTCTCCCCGAGGACGTGATCGCGGCCGCGGCCTTTGCGGCGGACGCAGAGAACAGGCCCACTTCGAGCGAGGCTATTCCACAAGGCTGGATGGCCCTGGATATCGGGCCCCGTGCCGCGGAGACATTCACGGCCGAGATCGGCCGGGCCGGCACGATCTTCTGGAACGGCCCGATGGGCGTCTTCGAGATGGAGCCCTTTGCAGGAGGAACCATGGCTGTTGCCCGGGCCGTGGCCGAGAGTGGCGCCGTGAGCATAGCCGGGGGAGGGGATACCGTGGCCGCCATCGCGAGGGCGGCCGTTCGCGAGAAGATCACACACATCTCGACAGGGGGAGGAGCATCTCTCGAGTTCCTCGAGGGAAAGACCCTGCCGGGGATCGAAGCACTAAGGGCTCGAGCATAAATAATTTCACAAAATGTGAGATTATTTTTACGCGAATCCTAAAGGGGGAGTCATGAGAAAGCCCTTTATGGCCGGCAATTGGAAGCTTTACAAGAACGCGGAGGAGACGCGCGCCTTCTTCGAGGAGTTCAAACCGCTGGTGGCCGACGTGGAAGACGTCGACATAGCCCTGGCGCCGACCTACACCTCCCTGCACGCGGCGGCGGACGCGATCAGAGGGACGAACGTCGCGCTGGCGGCGCAGAACGTCTTCTGGGAGGCCGTGGGAGCCTACACGGGCGAGATAGCTCCCGGCATGCTCTGCGAGGCGGGCTGTCGCTACGTCATCGTGGGCCACTCGGAGCGCCGTCAGTACTTCGGCGAGACCGACGAGACGGTCAACCGGAGGCTCAAAGCGGCGCTCGGTGCCGGCCTGGACCCGATCTTCTGCGTGGGAGAGCGGATCGAGCAGCGGCGCGCGGGAGAGACCATGAAAGTGGTTGAGGAGCAGATCCGTCAGGGGCTCGAGGGGATCGGGGCGGAAGACCCTCCCCGGATCGTGATCGCCTACGAGCCGGTCTGGGCCATAGGAACGGGCGAGACGGCCACTCCGGCCCAGGCGCAGGAAGTTCACAGGTTCATCAGAGAATTGATCGCCTCCCTGTGGGGAGATGACGCCGCCGGAGCC
>CAZFWM010000161.1:0-16242 GCA_964522545.1 uncultured Thermodesulfobacteriota bacterium | reverse complement strand
GGGAAGATATATAACAAATAATATGTCCCCATCGAGCGGACGAGAACAGGACGTTACACGATGAACGATTCAGAAAAGACAAAGGAACAGCTCACAGAGGAGCTGGCACAATTGCGCAGACAGGTGGCCGAATTGGAAGCATCGGAGGCCGATGGCAGGCAGGCAGACAATAAGCTGCGTGAAAGCGAGGAGCGTTACCGGCTGCTGGCCGAGAATGCCACGGACAGCATCTGGATCCGGGATATGAACCTGCGGCACACCTATGTGAGCCCTTCCGTCACGCGTATGCGAGGATACAGCGTCGAAGAGGCCATGACTCAATCACTCGAAGAAAGCTTGGCCCCGGCTTCTTTCGAAGTGGCAACAAGGGCGTGGGAAGAGGAGATGGCCATAGAGGAGATGGAGCACAAGGATCTCAATCGGATCCGAATGCTGGAGCTCGAACAGTACTGCAAGGACGGCTCCACGATCTGGACCGAGGTGGAGATGACTTTTCTGCGCGACCATGAGGACCGGCCGACCGGGATTCTGGGCTGCACGCGCGACATTAGCGAGCGCAAGCGGGCAGAGGAGGAGGTCCTGGAAAAAAAGGCCTTCTATGAGAGCATCCTGGACGGCACCGTTACCGGCGTCTGGGTGACGGACAGGGATGATGTTATCTATTACGTGAACAAGGGCATGGCCGCGATCGCGGGTGTGCCATCCGATAAGATAGAGGGAAGAAGGATCTTGAAGGATTTTCCGGATAGCGCTTTGAAATTCTTCAGATCTTATTACCTGAAAGCGAGGGAAACATTACAGCCCCTCTATTACGACGCGATTTCCGTGGTCACTCAGTCCGGGCGGCAGAGCTATCAGTCTGGATGGCTTATTCCCAGGGTCAAGGAGGGCCTCTTCGACGGCATGATATGCACGGTCGAGGACATTACCGTTCAGAGGGACCTCGAGGACCTGTCGATCAGGCTTGTCGACCTCCAGGAAAAAGAGAGGAGGCGCATAGCCGGAGAGCTCCATGACGCGATCGGAGGGGCGCTCACCGGCATGGCCATCGAGCTCGAGTTGCTCAGCAAGTTCCCCGGCCTCGAGGATATTTCCGTGGAGCCCCATCTCCTGTCGATCAGGGACCAGCTCCACAAGACCATCGACATGGTTCAGATGATCTCATACGAGCTCAGGCCGGCGATTCTGGACGATCTCGGACTGGTCTCCGCCCTGCGATGGTACGTTGACGCCTTCAGGACGAGGGGCCACAAAAAGGCAAGGCTGCGTATTGCGCTGCCTGAGCAACGGCTTCCAGAGGCGATCGAGATAGCCCTGTTCAGGATCACCCAGGAAGCGTTGACGAACATCTCCAAGCACTCGAGTGCCAGGACGGTAAGCGTCAAACTCTCCCAGCGGAAGGCCGACATCGTACTGAGCATAAAGGACGACGGGGTGGGTTTCGATCCCGACGGTCTGACTCAGGATCCCGGAAAGAGAGGTTTCGGGCTCTTTGGCATCAAAGAGCGTCTGAAGACCATAGGCGGAATGCTCGACCTTCAGAGTGCGCCGGGCAAGGGGACCCACCTGATAGTCACCATCCCGCTGAGTCATAAAAGCACCGCATCCGACGGCGGCTTAGCGACCTTATAAGATGACTGGCCATTGGCCTGGGATGTTGGTACATTGAGTGTTCGTTGTGGTAGGGGCACGGCATGCCGTGTCCCTACGTTCATTCGATAGGAAATCCAATTGACCCCGAAGGGATCAGGTCATGTAGCCTGGGGTGTCAACCCCAGGAGCAATTGAGCTCATTAGCTCGCCCGAAGGGCGATAATTCAAAAATGAATCGTTCGGGCTGTAATTCGAGTCCGGAGGAATTGAAGTGAGGGAAAGGGGATCAAGTGAGAGAAGGTGATAAAGAGCGGGTCCAGGTGGAGGTCGTGCAGCGGGTCTCCGACCGGTACGGCAAGAATCCCCAAAAGATCGAACAGGCCCTGTTCGACACCATCTATGAAGAGCGGCGCCGCCTGGAGACCGAGCGCGATCGCAAGAAAGCGGCGAAAGCGCGAGCCTTCTACGGCCGGGTCTACCGCGAGGCGACCCGGACCGGTCCCGAGAGACAGCGGGAGCTCCTCAAGGAGGTGCTCAATGCCTTCGTCCAGGAGGTCACGGGCCACTTCGATCCGCGGGTCTATACATTCTCCACCCGCGTTGCCCCGCACTTCCTCTCGGTCGTGCTCAACACCCTGAGTCCCCTGAGGCTGCTCGGCGTGGTCCCGGGCGGGCTCGGCACCCTGGACGATCAGATCCTGATCGAGGGAGAGACCGAGGCCCTCAAGATCCTCCACCGGCTTGGAACCACGGTGGTCGTATCCACCCACTCGAGCAACCTGGACAGCATCGTCCTCGGCTACGTCCTCTACCGCCTGGGCCTTCCGCCCTATACCTACGGGGCGGGCCTGAATCTCTTCTCCAACAAGACCATCGGCTTCTTCATGCACAATCTCGGGGCCTACAAGGTGGACCGCCGCAAGAAGGCCGGGGTCTACAAGGAAGTGCTCAAGACCTATGCGGGCTGCTCCATGGAGCTCGGCTACCACAACATGTTCTTCCCCGGCGGCACCCGCAGCCGCAGCGGGGCCGTGGAGCGCAAGCTCAAGCTGGGGCTCCTCGGCATGGGGCTCGACGCCTACATTCACAACCTGATCGGAAAGAAGGAGCGGCCGGACGTGTTCATCGTGCCCTGTACGATCAACTACCAGCTCGTCCTCGAGGCAGAGACCCTCATCGGTGATTACCTCAAGGCCGTGGGGAAGGGCCGGTACATCATCGAGGACGATGAGTTCTCCAAGCCGAAGCGGATCCTCGATTTCTTCACCAAGCTCTTCTCTCTGAATTCCAGGATCCACGTCGTCTTCTCCAAGCCCCTCGATGTCTTCGGTAACGAGGTGGATGAGGAGGGACGGTCCCTCGACGGGCGGGGCCGCGTCGTGGACCGCCGGAAGTTCGTATACAGCAAAGGCCGCCCCGCCTTCGACCGGCAGCGCGACGGGGAGTACGCCCGAGAGCTGGCCCGTGCCCTGGCCGAGGCCTATCACGGGGCCACGGTGATAAAATCGACGAACCTGGTCTCCTATGCCGTCTTCAACTGGCTGCTCGACCGGGGCCGCGAGATCGATTTCTACCGGCTCCTCCGGACGGGCGGGCCGGACGAGAGCCTCCTGCTGACCGAGGCATACGAGCGGGTCGGGAACACCCTGGAGGCCCTTCGCAGGCTGGAGGAACAAGGCCGGGTCAGGCTGGACGATACGTTGAAGGAGAAGGACACCATCAGTGTGGTCAGCGAGGCCCTGGCCCATCTCAAATCATACCACCGCCGACCGGCCCTCGTGCGCCGGGGCGACCGCCTGTTCCACGTCGATCGAAATCTACTCTATTACTACCAGAACAGACTGGACGGCTTCGGGCTGCCGGTCACGGAGAAACCCCAGTGAGCAAGAAAGGAAAACTGGATATTCTGATCGTCGGGGGAGGGAGCTTCGGCACGGCCCTGGGCACGATCCTGGCCGAGATGAAGAAGCGCGTGCTCCTTTGGGTGCGGCGGGAGGACCAGGCCAGGGAGATCAACCGCCGGCATACGAATCGGCGGTACATACCGGATTACAAGCTCCCACCCGCCCTCGAGGCCACCACCGACCTGGCCGGCTCCATCAAGCGCACCCGGATTGTCCTCATGGCCATCCCCTCCAGATCGTTTCGGGAGGTCGCCCGGGCCATCGGGGACCACATCGAGGGGGACCAGATCCTCGTCCACACCACAAAGGGCTTCGAGATCGAGACCTTCAAGCGCATGTCCACGATCCTCCGCGAGGAGACCTGCTCGCTGAAGATCGGCGTGCTTTCGGGGCCGAACCTCTCAGCCGAGCTCATGGCGGGCCACCCGGCCGGCGCCACGGTGGCCTCCCACTACGACGAGGTGATCCGGACCGTCCAGGATCTGTTCAAGGACGGCCGCATGCGCGTTTACGGCGGACACGACGTGGTGGGCACCGAGGTGGGCGGCGCCTTCAAGAACATCCTCGCGGTCGCTTCGGGCATGGCCGTCGGCACAGGCTTCGGGGACAACACGAAGGCCCTGCTGCTGACGCGGGGCCTGAGTGAAATGGCCCGGGTCGGCGTGGCCCTGGGCGCAGATGTGTTCACCTTCTGCGGGCTCACCGGCATTGGTGACCTGATCTGTACCTGTGCATCGCCCCTGAGCCGGAACTACTCGGTGGGGTGCCGCCTGGCCAAGGGTGAGACCCTGAGGGAAATTCTCGACAGCATGAACCAGGTGGCCGAGGGGGTTCCGACGACCGCGGCGGTTCACAAACACGCCACCTCCATCGGCCTGGACCTACCCATCGTCCGGGCGGTCCATGACGTCCTGTACAAAGGTCAGACCGTCCCGAAGGTGGTGAAGAAGCTGATGATCATCCCGACCGGCGACGAGCTCTCGGCCCTGCAGTACCGTTGAGGGTAGAATCTGTCATCACATAGGGCGGCCCGTGGCCGCCGTCAAGATTGTATGTCATAAGAAACGGCGGGCATGGCCCGCCCTATTTTGATCCCGATCCCGATGAAAGTCCGCCCGAAGGGCGATAAGTGCAAACAACATGGCTCCGGAATATCCCCTGCGCATTCACGACTATCGAACCCTACCCGGGGAATTCGACGGACCCGTCTTCATATGGGACGTGGACAAGACCTATCTGACCACGCCCTTCTCGAGCCTGCGTGGGCTCCTTCGGATTCCCGTGGAGTTCGCCGTGGACAAACGGGCCGTCCCCGGTATGCCAGAGATCCTGCGCGGGCTGAGGCGGGGGCCCGGGCCGGGCTTCGCCTGTTCGCCCCTCTACTTCGTTACGGCCAGTCCGCCTCTGCTTCGCGGGGTTCTGGAGCAGAAGATGCTCCTGGACGGCGTCGAGCACGATGGAATCACCTTCAAGGACTGGGGGCGCATCCTGAAACAGCGCCGGCCGCGGCGGCTCCGGGAGCAGATGGGATTCAAGCTCTGCGCCCTGCTCGAGGGGAGGCTGCGCCGCCCCATGGCCGCTGAATATCTGTTCGGGGACGACGTGGAGCAGGATGCGGATGCATTCCATCTCTATGCAAGGCTGATCCACGGCGAGCTATCGGTTTGCGAGGCGGATGCGACCATGGCGCAAAGGGGGGTGAGCAAGGCCGACCGGCAGGCGGCTCTTGCCTTGGTCAGCCGGCTGCCCCTCGAGCGAGGACGCGTGAAGCGGATCTTCATCCACCTGGAGAGGAGAACGCCGCCGGATAAGTTCCTGCGCTTCGGGAAAATCGTGGCCCCGGTCAAAAGCGCCTTCCAGCTGGGCCTTGCTCTCTATGCGCTGGGCCTGGTCGATTCCGACGTGGTGCTCCAGTGCCGCGAAGCGGTCTTCCCCGGCGAGGAGGCCCATCTCCCTGATCTCGAGGCGGATCTTGCCGACGCAATCGAAAGGCGCCTGATCACGGGCAAGAAGGCCCGCGCCTTGGAGCTCTGAGCGCCGGGTCGAAGTCCACCGAGAAAATCCGTGAGAAAATATGTCCGGTAACAGAATGGCAATCAAAGCAGGGCTTGTGGCGGCTCTGGTCATTCTGATTCTTATTACGGTAAAAAATCTACGCAACTATCCTCCCCACTCCGGAGACCCTCCGAATGTAGTGATCGTCGTGATGGATACGACAAGGCAGGATCATCTGGCCTGTTATGGATATCAGAGAAACACGACCCCGAATTTGACCCGGATCGCTGAAAGCTCGACCCTGTACCGCAACGCGTACTCGACGAGCTCCTGGACACCCCCGGCGCACGCCTCTCTCTTTACCGGTCTCTTTCCGATCGCCCACAAGACGACCCAGGAAAACTGGACCATGGCACCGGACCTCGTGACCCTTGCCGAGATACTTGCCGAGCGAGACTATGAGACCTTCGGGATCAGCGAAAACCCCCTTGTGTCCGGGCGTCACAACTTCGACCAGGGATTTTCGCAGTATTACGAGACGTGGAGGATGGGCGGTCGAGAGGCGCCGCTGAGCATCGCCGCAGAGCTCTTCGAAAAAATTCTGAACCAGAGAAACAAGAGAGATCCATTTTTCATCTTCGTAAATCTCATCGAGGCCCACAGCCCCTATGATTCATCCGGGCCGTTCCGCGATCGCTTTTTGAGCGATCGATCCATCCGGTGCGAGAGCAACCAATGGCACGATTTCTTTCTGGGCAGAAGAGAATTCACCGTCGAAGAGAATGAACATTTGAATGAGCTCTATGATGCGGAAATTCTTTATGTCGATCATCTGGTCGGCGAAATGATCGCATCCCTCGAGAACAGGGATCTCTTGGACGACACCCTTTTCATCGTCACCTCCGATCACGGCGAAAACATAGGCGATCACGAAATGATGGATCACGTGTTTTCGCTCTATGAATCGTTGACAAAGATACCTCTCCTGATCCGATACCCGAAGGCCTTTGCGCCGGGCTCCGAGGACGATTCGCTCGTTCAGCTGACCGATATCTTTCCCACTTTGCTGAACCTGGCCGGCCTGGAGCCGGGCGCCTTTCCCTCCCAGGGCCGCGATCTGCTCCAGGGGGATCCCGGGGGGAGAAGGGATGCCGGAGGGAGAAGGTACATATTCTGCGAATATTATTATCCGAGGCAGGTTCTGGAGATTTTTCACGAACAGGACAGAGAGAATCCGAGACTCGACAGGTTCAAGAGGCGGCTCAGGGCCGTTATTTCGAACAATATGAAGTTGATATGGGGCAGCGATGGGAAACACGAATTGTACGACCTCGCCCGCGACCCTCGAGAGGGCACGAACCTTATCGACGAGACAATATATTCGGAACAAGTACAAGATATGATCAAAACGCTCGATTCTCTTGTCCATAGCTATAAACAGAGCAGGGACGTTCAGCCAGACCGGCTGGAAAAGGAAATCGATGATGAAACTCTGGAGGCGCTGAAATCACTGGGCTATACGCAGTAACCGACTCGTACCGGGCGGGAGTTCCGGGAGAGGGCGCGAGGAGATCCCCATGTCACCGAAGATTCCACAGGTTGTATCCATCCTGGCATCGACTTTCCTTATCGGGACTGTCGGCTGTCATTCATCCGAACGGGAATCCCTGGAGGAAGAGGCCCACGTCGTGGTGCTCAGCAACGGCGCGCTCATCGCCCACTTCGCGGACAATGAGCCCCTGCCCGAGTATGACGATCACCCCCAAGGATTGAACGGCATCGCCCGACTCCGGCACGCTTCCAGGCCGGGCCGGGACATCTTCGAGCCCTCTCAGGCCGGGCTCAATTTCGAGGTGACGGAGCTGAGCGGGGTCATCGACTGGTGCTGGAGGCAGACCGCGGAGCCGCGCTACGCCCCGATGGAGCTCCGGCGGATCGACGATGGAACGGTGGAGCTCTATCAGGCCCCTACAGCGCGCAAGCAGATCGAGGCGCTCCTGACGTTCACGCTGGTCGAGGCGCCTCCGGCCGTGGATTTCACCTTTCAATTCCGGCTCTACAGAGCCCCCCGATTCTCCTCCTCGGGCACGGACCTCTCCGTGCTCTTCGCCAGCTACATGTACGATCCCGAGGACCCGACCCTCTACTTTATCGGGCATACGCTGGAGAACGGGACATCGCGCTGGATGCGGGCCAACGCCGTCACTCACGGCGAGTACTGGGTCGAGGAGAGGGACGGGACCGGCCTTTACACGCCTGTGGAATACTTTATAGATCGTCCCTATTTTGCCGGCACGGTGGACGAATTCCTGTTCATGATCATGGTCCACCCGGCCGAGACCTTCAACCTCTGGTACTCGCCGAACGGCGGCTGGGAAAGGGAGTACAACTCGCCGGCCTGGGACCTCTCTCTGAACTTCTACGATGCCCCGGCCCCGCCTCAGTGGGCGCAGGCCCGGGGCCGTCTGCTCCTGTTGCCCGGCGGCACCCTCGACGACGCCCCGGCCGCGTACGAAGCCTGGCTCGAGGAGCTTTGACGATAACTCCCTCCTTGTCATTTCGAGCCCCCGCTTCCGCGGGGACAGGCTCCGCGAGAAATCTTTCCCCCTCGTTCCCAGGCTCCGCCTGGGAACGAACGCACGGGAGGCTCTGCCTCCTCTATTGGATTATAGCGAACGTGTAGGCCGAAAGGGGCAGAGCCCCTGGAGAGCTCCGTTCCGAGGCAGAGCCTCGGAACGAGGTAAGGCGTCCGTCATCGGCCCCGGCCGACACAGAGGTCGGCCCTCCAGGTTTCCTTCTCTGCGTCTTTGCGTTAAAATTGCTGAGAGCAAACGTCCGCCCGAAGGTCGATAAGTGCATTGCTTGGGAGGGAAATGATGAGAATCGTACTGGCCCTTTTGATCCTCCTCGCGGGATGCAGCCACTCACCGACCTTGAAGGCACCGCAGCCCGGTGAAGCGGATGTCGAGGCCTCTGGCACGGCCGGGTGGGAGGGCTTCTTCCCGGTGAGGGACGTCGACGATGCGTGGCTCGCCCGGCGGGGCATCCCCCTTCGGGCCGAGGCCTTGGCCCGGGTGCGCGCCCGGGTGGCCAAGATCGCCATCGCCTACGGGCCGATGGAGGCGCCGGAGGAGGAGCTGGCGTGGAGGGAGGAGCGCTACTGCGGCGACGAAGCTGTGCGCGCCTGGAACGAGGCGTGCTGCGAGGCCCTGGAGGCCCGACAGTGCGCCGATGGGACGTGCGCCTACGAGCATTACGGGAACTGCTCGGGCTTGTTGCTGAGAGACGGCCTCCTCCTGACAGCGGCCCACTGCGTGGCCGATTTGGCCGAGGACGCTGAGCTCTGCTCGCGCTCGGAGGTGCTCGTTCCGGGCTCGGATGGTCGCCCGGCCCGAAGCCTGGACCTCGGGGAGATCCGGATCGGCAAGAGTGACTTCTCCCACCACTGGGTCGCCCTCGGCGAAGAGGACCCGGTGGACGTGGCCTCGGTGGCGGTCGAGGTGGAGGGGCTGGAGCCCTATCCCCTGGCCGAGCTGCCCTCTGAGGGAGATGTCATCTTCATCATGGGCTACCCGAGGGTGGAGCGGCGCAGCCCGGAGGACCGGCGGGCCGCCGGGTACGACCTGGTCTTCGGCACCCCGTCGGTGAGCTTCGGCCGCCTGGCCGACCGCAACGAGGCCGACCTTCCCCTGTGCAACGTGGACGGCTGGCAGGAGCACTGGACGCTCGCCGAGTCGTGCCCCGAGGGGGAGACCACCGTGGAGGGAGTGGACACCTGGACCGGCGTGATCACCCGGTCGCCCTTCCTCACGACCTTCGACTCCTGCAACGGATACTCCGGGGCCCCGGTCCTGGATGAGCATGGACGGCTCATCGGCGTGAACGTCACCCTCATCGGCCCGGTCAACCCTCAGGAGCGCTTCCACCCGGAGACCCGCATGGTGGCGATCCCGGTCCGGCGGGCCCTGTCGCGCCTGAATCTGGAGAAGGAATGATGTCACGGATTCGCTATAAGCTGTTTTCAGCCATGGTCGTGGCTCTCTCGATCGCCCCCGCGGCCGTGGACGCCGAGGAGATGGCCCTCGACTATCTTTACCGTTACAACTGCCAGTCGGGCGAGCCGGACCACCTGCTCGACGCCGTGGGCGTCGGCGGCGACCGGGCCATCGTGGCCGGCAATCGGGGCCTGGCCCTGGTCGATCTGGGCGCACTCCCGCCGGGGGGTACCCAGAGCTATCTCTATCGGCTGACCGGTCTGAATGCCCGCGATCTCTATGTAAAGGACGGCGAGATCCTTTACGTGAACCTCCACCGGGAGGGCACGGATCACAGCTTCGGATTCGCCGTGGTGCGCCTCAGGGGAAACATCCTCGAGCACCTGGGCACGATCAAGGAGCCGGGCGTGCTCTACGAGAAGATGTGCGTGGCCGGGGACCATCTCTACGTGGCGGCCCACAGCCACGGGATCCGGATCTTCAGCCTCGCGAGCCCGGAGGCCCCGGCCGAGGTGGGGAGGCTGGAGACGGGATTCGTCGACGCCTTCGCCATAGCCGTGGAGGGGGGCACGGCCTGGGTCGCGGACGGGGCCGGAGGTCTCAAGGTTGTGGATGTCTCGGACCCGGCCGCTCCGGTGATCTTCGCCGGCGAGGACCTGGCCTCGGCCGCGGGCACGTCCGAGGACGTGACGGTCCGAGGCGGGAGGGTCTACGTGGCCGCCGGCGGTGCCGGCGTGGCGGTCTATGATGCCGGCGACCTCGGGAGCCGCCGGCTCCATGCCACGGGCGGGGCCGCCGAGAGCCTGTGCTGGATCGGCGACGACCTGGCCGTGGGAACCCTGCACGGGGTCGTGGTTCTGAGGACCGACGCCTCGGGCGATGTGACCACGGTGGCGAGCGAGATCACGGGCCGCCGGGGGAGCAACGGCACCCTGCGCATCTGTTCGGGCGTGGGGTACGGCGGGAGCGATCGCCTGCTCTGCGCGGACTGGAACTTCATGGACGTCTACGAGCTCAAGCCGGCCTCGTCCAGTACGCAGGCCGACATCGGCACGAGCGCCCAGCGGATCCGGTTCGCCCCGTCCGGGGGAGCCGAGGAGGTTACGCTCACGAACAACGGCGGTGGTGAGCTGAGGATCACGGGCGTCCACGTCACCGAGAGCGTCTTCAGCGTTGACTACGCGGGCGGTACCCTGGCGCCCGGGGAGAGCGTCACCGTCACCGTCACCTATAGCGGAAGCGGGACCTCCCAGGGCTCGGGCGTCGTTCGCTTCGGATCCAACGACCCGGACGAGAGCCCGCTCCCGATCCAGGTCTTCGGAAACACCCACACCCTGGACCCGGGCGAGCCGGCCGTCGACTTCACGCTCCCCGTGCTACGCAGGGATCACGAGGCGGGCACCTACACGGAAGAGCCCTTCACCCTCTCGGACCAGATGGGCAAGGTCGTCTGGTTTCAAGTCTACGCGTCGTGGTGACCCGCCTGCTCGTCCGCGGTCGCGGATATGCAGAACACGATCGTCAAGGAGTTCGAGGGGCATCCGGAAGTCGTCACCGCCATCTACGACCAGGGGGGATCCCACGGGGAGACGCGGGATTGGCTCGAGACCTTTTGGGAGAGCTACTACCTGCGCGGCCGGGTCCTGTGGGACGAGACCGGGCTGACGGCCATGGACTACCAGCAGCCCCAGACGGGGCTCCCCTTCGGCCGGGGCTTCATCATCGACCGGACCGGGAACGTGGCACTTCCCTACTTCGGCCACAGCCCCGATAGGGTCATCGCCGAGATCTACGAGCTCCTGGGGGAATGCCCGGACCGGGACGGGGATGGATACAGCGACGAGAGCTGCGGCGGAGCGGACTGCGACGATGCCGATCCCGATGTGAATCCCGGCATGGAAGGCCTGGACTGCTCAGTGCCGCCGGACGGGATCGACGACGACTGCGACGGGGAGGTGGACGAGGATACGTGCCCGAGCTGCTTCGTGGGCTCTGTCGCGCCCTGGGCTGTCGGTCGAGGCGCTGCCTCATTGAGCCCCTGAGCTTTCGCCGGGAGTGTCACATAAGCGATTTTACGAATAATCCCGAGGCAATGGCGACGAGAAGACTGGCAAGGGTTCCGATCAGGTAGTAATCGGCGAAGTGCTGCTTCTCCAGCTCCCTGAAGCGGGCGATCGACTTGGCCGCCACGACCAGCCCGAGAGCCCCCCAGTGGCCGAGCAGGACCAGAGTGTACACGAGAAAACGCTCGAGACAGCCGATGGTCTGCCCCATGGCATAGGCTTTCGAGATCCCTTCGTCTCCCTTCTGGTCGAACTGGGGATAGCGATTGAGAAGTCTCCGCACGATCGTGGTCCCGCCATTTCCGTTGACGATAAAGCCTGAAGCGATGAGGATCGAGTTCCTGGTCGCCTCCATCCACGAGTCAGACGAGAAGAGGCCGCGGCCATCGACCGCCCCCCAGGACTTCAGCGCAAGCCCGACGATGAAGATGCAGGCTATGTGAGCGGCTTGATCGCCGAGAAGAGTGCCCAGCGTGCTTTTCCAGCGCTTCTCCGTCAGGACCTTGGCCTTGTCGATCACCATGTGGGCCACGGCCAGGATGCTGACTCCCGCCAGGACCTTGTAGCTCCAGAAAGGCAGCATCAGGAGCAGGTGGGACCCGAAGGTGAGAAGCCCGTGCTTGAGAAGGATCCGGCCCTGTGCTCTCTTTCCTTCCGACATATCGGCGGTCTGGACGAGAAAATCCGCAACCAGATGGCCTGCAAACAGCAGGATGAGCAGCGTAAATAGCTCGTCACCGATTAGAGATGCCGGGTTGAGGGACATTATTTCGCCTTATATGCCGAATTGTCGATAGATTCGGTTGATTTGCCGAATGTCTCAAATAAAACTGTCAGGGCGGCCTCGGCGTCTCGCATAGGGATGTACCCGGCGGCCGACAGGGCCTGGCTCACAACGGAGGGAACCACGCCGAGGGCGGCTGCCGCATCCTTCTGACTCGACGCCTTGCGCACCTGTGAGACGGTTCTTGCCTGCTTCTCGGTCCATCGGCTCCGCACTTCACCCATGAGCCTGAATATCCCGTTGAGGATGAGATCCTCCTCATCCCCGAATCCACGGACAGTGACCCATCGGCCATCCTTCTTCCCACGGAGCAGCGCCTCGCGGGCGTGGTGGAAGCATGGCCCGTCCATGCCGAGGGCCTGCTCTTTGACCGGGGTGGTGAGCTCTCCCCAGCCGAGTCCGTAGCGCGCGGGGATTCCCTCCATGGCAATTCCGAGGGCCGTGAGGACCGGCACGGCCGAGCCCGGAGAGAGTAAGAGGCCCTGAAATTCGTCTCCGAGGGTGACGACGAAGCTCGAAACCAGGGTCTCGCCTTTCTCTCGATTGACCGTTGCAAGGGCCTTTTCCAGGCCCCGCTGCATGGCAGCCCGGTCGCGGGCCTCCCGGGATCGAGAGATATCACCGATGATGGCAAGGAGTTTTTGTTCGGTTTTTTTGCCGAATTCATTCATGATTCGCAAAAATAACCGAATTGCAATTGCCTGTCAAGGGGATCGAGGGGGTAAAGGGGTCATAGGAGTAGAAGAGAAGAGGGCGCCCTCAACAGCCTCCCCCGCTTCAAGCGTGAACCGGCGGAACCCCATGTTGTAGTACATGCCGTCGAAGTAGCTCGAGGAGAGGGAGGTGGTGATCCAGCCCCCCAAGCCGTCGGGATCGAGGAACTTGCTGTAGATCATCGCCGGGTAGCCGGCGTGGAACTCCTCGGTCCACCCGCCGAGCCACTCCTGAACGGTGATCTTGGTCCAGGGTCCCCATGGCATGGGGGCCTCGTAGAAGATCCACTCATACCGGGCCCTTGTGCTATAGAGGTAGCGGTTGAGCCCGGGGATGTAGACCACGCTCCCCTGAGCGATCCCGCTCTTCTTGCTGTGGTAAAGGGTGCCGTCCTCCAGGACAGGGACCCTATCGTCGATGTCCGGCGACCAGGTCGGCCGGCAGCGGGGATCCAAACCCGTGAAGAACTCCCATGCCTCCCTGTCCAGGATGCTCGTATCAGGCACCCGGGCCAGGAACATCTTGGTCTGGGAGAAGCCCGGCGAGTAGCGCCAGTTGTAGTCGAGGCCGTACACGTAGACGTAGTGGTCGATGGCGTGCTCCTGGCACTGGCCGTAGTCGAGGAAGAAGCCGGTGGTGAAGACGTGGTCCGTGAACATCGGCTCCGTAGGATCGTAGGTCCAGGTGGCTCCGCGGTCGCGGCTCACAGAGATCGAAGCATGGGGGGCGTCGCCGAAGGGGTTTTCTGTGAACTGGTTCTTCAGATTCTGGAAGAAGAGGTAGAGGTCGCCGCCGGCGCAGACCATCCCGGTCGGCTTGCGGGAGACCTCCCAGGAGCGGGGCCCCCACTTGCAGGCGACAAAGGCGTGCAGTGCCAGAGGCGGGGAGTACCCGGTCATGCAGGGGGGATGCCCGTCCACGATGTTGAAGACAATGTCCGCGAAAATCGGGCCGAAGCCGAAGCCGTCGCCGTTGGCCACGTAGAGGCGGCCGTCATCGCCCCAGGCGCCGGCCCACAGGTCCCCGGTCCACTGGGGAAACAGGCCGTGCATCAGCCGGTAGGTGATGTGATCCTCCACCTCCACGTCGAGGATCGGGCGGGAGGGGACCGGGGGGACTCCGTCGTCGGGGTCGACGGGAACATCATTCGAAGCGCGGTGGGAGTCCCCGCCGCCGCACCCCACGGCCAGGAGAACGCACAGGCCGAGGATCAGGAAGAAAGGGACTCCTTTGCTCATCCCGCCTCTTCCATCTCGAATCGTTCGCCCGGCACCTTGACAAGGAGCGCCTCCCCCGTGGCGTAGACCGTATCGTCGGAGCTCTTGATGACGGCCGAGCACGACAGCCTCTTCCCCCGGTTCTGCTCGATCCAGGCCTCCAGGAAGAGGGAGCTCCCAACCGGAATCATCCGGTGGAAGCGCACCTCGAGCCGGGCCGCAACGACCGGCCGTCCCTGCACCAGGGCCACGGCCCCGATCGTCTCGTCGAGTACGGCCGCGATACAGCCGCCATGGACGTGCTTCGGAGGTCCCTGAGAGCCCGGGCCGAACCAGACCGTCCCGAGGACGTGCCCGTCCGAGGCCCGGTAGAAATACTCGATCCGGAGCCGATCCCCCTCGGGCTCCCCGGCCACAAAAGAGTGGCTGTAGAAGCGCATGTCGATGGGCTGAAGCCCCTGCCCGTCCGGCTCGCCCAGCCGGGGCGGGGGCATCTCCGCTTTTTTCATTACCTGCTTCTCTTCTGATTCACTCATACCTTAAAGACTTTCATCGCATCATCCACGAGACATTTACGCGGCTTGCGTAGATGTGGTCCGAATGTCACACACGAATTGTGTAAGGAAAGGGAAAAGGGGAAAATGGGGGAAATGGAAAAAATTAAAAATATTTTCCCTGTTTCCCAATTTCCCATTTTTCCCTTGCTTACACATCTTTTTGGTTGCGGCACGGCCGCGTTAGGAAAGATATCAGAAAGCAAGTACCTCAGCAATGAAGAGTGGTGAATATCGCTTGAAGCAGTCATAGGCGAGTAATTTTTCCACTCGCAGTGTTAGTCCTTCTGAAAAAAAGGCTGCAGTTTTTGCAGCATATCACCAGTGAAGTATCACTTTAAAATAACCCAACAAGCTATTTGTTTCATTAAATAGATTAAAATTCTTGACAAGAATTTTTAATTCTCATATGCTGCAGAAACTGTAGTGTTTTTCGATTTATATTCCGAGGTTCAACACAGGTCTGCATAATGAACAAGTTCTGCATGAAGGATAAGACGGGATGAAGGAAGAGCATAGAAGCCGTATCAACGAAATCATTGGTGAAATGACGTGCCCAAAGAATTTCTTGTGCGCGGAATCAGGGTTTGAGGATTTGTGCAAAGCCAAGGATATGGGGCTTGAACATTACCTGGAGTGTCTTGAAGCCGAAGCTTCTTCCTGTAAGTTCGCCCTTGCATTTGGCTACGGGCACTTTTGCCGGTGTCCGCTCCGAGTCTACTTGGCGAAGAGCCTGAAGCAGTGAATCACACTGGAATATGCAGAACATGGGATGAACCTGACCAGTAATAAGCGCGGCTTCGCCGCATTAATGGCAGGTTATCCCTGACGTTAGGCCGCACTTCGTTGTTCTGCAGTGGTGATCACCCGAGCGACGTCGCGAGCCTTGGCACCAAGTGCCAGCAGTGAGCGGATGAGGAGGTCCAAAGACACTGTCGGGTCTGCAGCCTCCATCTTGGCCACTCGTGATTGGCTGGAGTTAAGCAGTTTCGCGAGCTGAGCCTGGCTCAGTTTGCGACGCTGACGTCGCAGGCGGAGGTTTCGGGCAAGAGCGAGCTTCATCTCAATGAAGGCGACCTCTTCTGGTGAGAGGTCGAGGAAGTCAGCGGTGGAACCGAGCTTCCAGCCCGCCGCTTCGAGGCGGTCTTTCTTGGTCTTTTTCATAGGGCTACTTCCCGTCAGTGAGTTTATCGTACGCCTTGAGACGTGCTTTGCAGGTTTGAATGACGGAGGCAGGTGTCTTCTGAGTTTTTTTGCTGAAGACCTCGAGAATAAGCACTGCATCCGGATCGGTTCGATAGATAATCCGCTAGGTTGCGGACTCGTCTTGGATCCGCAGCTCATGGCAGCGCCGTCCGATGGACGGCATTGGCCGTGACTGAGGAAGGGAGAGCTTCTCGCCCATCTGGAGACGGCGCAACAA
>CAZFWM010000160.1:0-16317 GCA_964522545.1 uncultured Thermodesulfobacteriota bacterium | reverse complement strand
ACTGGGCATGGATGCGCGACAACGGTCCGGTGTGGGTCGAGGTGGAGGGCCGGCGGGTCGTCCAGAACTGGGGATTCGACGCCTGGGGGGAGTATATGCCCCAGTATCAAAAGGACGACGCCATCCCCTTCCGGGTTGCGGCCATCGAGCGCGCGTACTGTGAAGGCTACCAGCTCATCAATGAGAGGGGCAACCTCGAATTCAACGGGGCCGGCGCCCTCATCGCCTCGTGGGTCTGCCTGAGCGACAGGAATCCCGGCGTGAGCCAGGCCGAGATGGAGGCCCTCTTCGAGGCCGCCTTCGGCGTGACCCAGGTGGTGTGGATCCTCAGCGCGCCTCCCGGAGACATGACCGATGGCCACGTGGACGGTATCGCCCGCTTCATCGACGAGGACACCGTGGCGGTGAACCGCTACGTGAACCAGGAAGATCCCGACGCCTGGATCTATGAAGAGGCGGCGACGATCATCGAGGACGCCGGCTTCGAGGTCGTGCGCGTCGATATGCCCGGATACGTCATGTACCACGGCTTTCCGATGCCGGCCGATTACATGAACTGGCTGGTGGCCAATGGCGTCGTCATCGTGGGCGGGTTCGACGTGCCGGTGTGGGACGAGGCGGCGAGGTCCAGAGTGGAAGTGTTGTTTCCGGGCCGCGACGTGGTCGTGGTGGAGATCCTCGAGCTATGGTTCTGGGGGGGCGGGGTTCACTGCGTCACCAATGATCAGCCGGCGATGAGCTTACCCTAACGCGACCGAGCCGCAAGGAAAAAGAGAATATCGAACCGTAGAGGTCCATGAATACTCAAAGGGATTTTTTTTCCTTCGAAATTCTGCGGTTCCTTGTTCTGCTGTTCGATATTCTCATTTCTTTTCAGTCCGCGGTCCGGGGGGACCGGATCCTCCATTGTCTTAGCTGATAACCAACTTGGCTCAGGAAATTGAGCCAACATCCACGCAAAGAAATGCTCTAATCGAACACCGGCCAGTGGTCCACGATTCTCCCCGCTCGAACGATAACAATATCGCCGAACTGAAGCATCACCGCCTCGCTCTGGGTGGGTCGCAGAAAGACGTGGTCGTCCACGCCGGCCTCGATCCGGTCCGATCCGTTGAGGATCTGCTGGTTGGAGCTGAGCCCGTAGACCGTGTTGAGCTTGAGCCCGGCAGGGGAGACCGTCTCCGCCATCCACCGTCCCCCGTAGATGAAGAAGGTTTGCGCCCGGTTCGGGTTCCACCAGGCGATCAGGGGCGAGAGGAACTCGA
This sequence comes from uncultured Thermodesulfobacteriota bacterium, assembly GCA_964522545.1. Lineage (GTDB taxonomy): Bacteria > Desulfobacterota > DSWW01 > CAZFWM01 > CAZFWM01 > CAZFWM01. Next base: position 15,052 of record CAZFWM010000160.1, on the reverse strand, counting down.
TGAAGGGGATGCGGGTCCCGGCCTCTCTCTTCAGGACCGGCGTGGCGATGAACAGGGCCGGCCGGTGGTCCGCCAGGGTGGGCACGTCGAAGTCGACCGGCTTCACCAGGCCGGATCCCGCGGCCAGGTCGTTCACCAGCGTGTCATGGTCGTAGAGCCGGTAGGTCTTGCTGCCGGCTCCGTTGAAGGTGAGCCCGCCCGCGAAGAGGGCCGGGAACCGGGCCCGGCCGAAGTCGACGAAGGCCTGATAACGCTCCAGGACGGCATCGAGGGCCTTCGCCTGAGACGAGAGAAGCGGTGGTGCGTGGGCCACGTGGGCATCGTAGCCCATGAAGCCGGCGAACTCGAGGCGCCCGGGCGCCTCCCGGATCGCCTCCAGGATCGGCCCCAGCTCTTCGGGCCGGCTCAGCCCTCCCCGGTGCATCCCCACATCGATCTCCACGTTAATGCGCATCTTGAGCCCCCGCTCCTTGGCGAGGTGTTCGTACTGTACGAGGCGGTCGCGGCTGTCGACCAGCCACTGGAGCTGCCGGGCCGGATCGAAGGCCGCACCAGCGCCCAGCCGATCGTAGAAGGTCTCTACGGCCCGGACCGGCATTGGTTTGCCTAGGAGGATATCGGCCTCGGGCAGCTCTATGGCCAGCACGTTCATGAAGGGCTGGTGGAAGGCCATGGACCGGGATGTCCCGGTCTTCGCAAATATGTAGCGGATCAGGTCGACCGATGGGAGGGACTTGGTCACCACCCGGTACGACTTGGGGGACCGGATGTGGCTCATGAGCACGTCGAGGTTGTGGTCGAGCCGGTCCAGGTCCAGCACCAGCACCGGACGGCCCGGCCCGTTCGCCCTGAGCTCTTGGTTCAGGGCGGCGAAGTACGGATCGTAAGGGGCGCCTTCATCGGCCGGCTTGAGGATCACCAGAAGAGGGAGAAGAAGTCCTGCGACGATCAGGATCCATTTCATTTTCACGAGCTTTCAGCCTTTATTTTCTGTCATTTCTACCTGCGTCTTCTGTCATTTCGGCCGCCTCCTTTTTGTCATTTCGACCGCAGGGAGAAATCTTATCTTTTCAGAATGTTCGATAATGCAAGTAAAATATCACAAATTCATCAATGCCGGAAACTGTGATAGAATAGCATGAATTCTTCACGCTCACCGCAGACGCCAACAGGGGATGATTTGAGACAAGGGGATGATTTAAGATAAGGGGATGATTTGCCATGAAGAAAACGAGTGTTGCCGTCACTGTCCTGGCCGCGATCGCTTTCGCCTCTTCCGCCGGGGCCGCCTCCTCCGAAACCTGGTATACCCTCGGCCCGGACAAGGGATTCATCCTGGCCCTGGCCATGGACCCAACCGACCCCGATGTCCTCTACGCGGGATGCGACGGCGGCGTGTTCAAGAGCGTGAACGCGGGCCGCACGTGGGCGGCGGCGAACGCGGGCTTTCCCTATCCGTGGATCGGCTATGCCACGTGCTCCGCCCTGGCCGTCGATCCGGCCGCCCCGGAGACGCTTTATGCAGGGATCACGAACTACGGGGTCCTCGATCCGGGCGTCTTCAAGAGCACGGACGGGGCGGCGAGCTGGACATACCTCGGCATCCCCTTCAACATCGAGGCCATGGCGGTTTCTCCGGACGGGGCGGTCTTCGCGGGGACCGACTACGACGGGATCTACAGGAGCACCGACGGCGGCGATAGCTGGACCCTCCTGGACCTGGACGTCAATTACGCGGCAGCCATCCGGGTCAACCCCGACGACCCGAAGGTCGTATACCTCCTCTCCAAGTTCGACGGCTTCTACCTGAGCCGCGACGGCGGAAACACCTGGATCCTCTCCAGCACCGGCCTGCCAGACGACTCCTTCGTCTCCCTGGCCCTGGATCCCTCGGACGGCAGCCACCTCTATGCGGGCCGCATGTTCGCCACGAACCTCGAAGCGTTCCTCTTTCATTCCATTGACGGCGGGGGCTCCTGGGAGGCGATCGAATTTCCGGAACAGCCCTCGGGCCACTACTACACCCTGTGCGCCGTGGCCGTCGACCCGACGGATCCCCGGGTCATCTACACGTTCCTGGACGACGTGCTGTACCGGACCGTGAGCGGGGGCCTGGAGTGGGAGGCCCTGTATGATTTATTCCCGGACCGGGACACCTGGACCCTCTGTCTGGCCATGGACCCGAGGGACCCGGCCGTCCTGTACGCCGGCAGCGACAACGGCTTTCCCAGCGGGCTCTACAAGTCGGCGGACGGCGGCCTCGGCTGGGACCGGATCGGGGTGCCCTGCGTGACGGTCACGGACTTCGCGGCCGGACGGCCCGACGGAGCCGGGGCGAGCGCGGACCGCCTCTATGCCCTCTCTACCATGGGGTTCCACCGCAGCGACGACGGCGGCGCCTCCTGGGAAGACATCCCCTCCGCGACCGGAGGATACGTCATGGCCGTCGATCCCCTCGACGACGAGGGCCTCCTGGTGGGCGGAGAGAGCATGCTTTTCACGGCCTACATCCTGAGGAGCTCCGACGGAGGGGATTCGTTCGTCACGGTCTGGTCGAGCACGCCCCAGGAGGGGGAGATCGCGGCCATCGCCTTCGACCCCCACCAAGAGGGCCGGGTCTATGCAGGCGGTTACACCTTCGGTGCCCAGTCCTCACTCCAAAAGAGCACCGACAGTGGGTGGACCTGGAGCGCCACCGGCCTGCCGACCAGCGTGGACGCCAAGTCGATCGCCTTCGCCCCGCGCATGCCCGACGTGATCTATGTGGGGGCCAACTACTACGGGGTCCTCCGGAGTACCGACGGCGGATTGAGCTGGGATTTCCTCTGGCCCCCGGAGATGACCGACAATGTCATATCCCTTGTCGTCGATCCCAGTAACGGCCGGATCATCCTTGCTGGGGGAAACATGGGCCTCCACCGCTCCGGCGACAGGGGCTCCACCTGGAAGCTCATCGATGACGGCCTGCCCGTGCCCGGCGGCCTCAACGCCGGGATCACCGCCCTCGCCTTCGACCCCGCCCTGCCGGGCGTGGTCTACGCAGGCACCACAGGGGCTGGCGCTTTCCTCTCCGAAGACAGCGGCCTCACCTGGGCCCCTTACGGCGACGGCCTGGGCCACCCCTACATCCAATCCCTCGGCTTCGACTCCGGAGATCCCCGGCGAATCCTTGCAGGTACGGGCGGCGGCGGGCTCTACACCTTCGGCTGCCCCGACCGCGACGGCGACGGCTATGCGGACGAGGCCTGCGGGGGCACGGATTGCGACGACACCGACCCCGAGGTCAATCCGGGCGCAACCGACGGCCCCCCCGACCACTGCGATCGCATCGACAACAACTGCGACGGCACCGTGGATGAAGGCTGTCCGTCTTGCTTCGTGGTATCTATACAAGTAAGCTGAACAAAAAAGAGGAGGGAGAACCATGAGTATCAGACAATGGATGATCTTCTTGGGTATCGGCGCGTTCCTGTTCGGTTCCGGCTCACTCGATCGGCTGCACGCCTTCGAGGACGAGTTCACCGGCGGCTCCCTGGCTCCCTGGTGGACGATCGAGTTCTATCAGAACGTCAACGACTGGACCTACGATGTCGCAGGCGGCGTCTTGAGCGTCTATGACCACACGCCCGACTTCTGGACCGGCAGCGGCGGTTGCAGCACATGTTATTCCATTGTTCGCCTGAGAGCCGATTTCGTCGCGCCCGACGATTTCCAGGCGCGCATCAAGCTCTCCTGGGACAATCACGGTACCAGCAGGGACATGACCGGCATAGGCATGTGGCTTTTCGATGACCTGGACGACACCATCGCCTATGCGGCTTATGCCGACGCCTGGATCGCGTCCCGAGGATCCATCCTCGCCCAAGCTGGAACCGCAACCTACAACAGCGGTCCCAATGCAGTCGGGTTCAGCGGAACGAGGTACTTCGAGATCTCGAGATACAGCGGCATTACGAGCGTGTATATCTGGACCCAGCCCGACGAGTCGGACAAGACCCTGCTCGCACAGGGCACCTCGTCCGACGCGGTACAGTACCTGATCCTGTCGACCCGGTTCTACCCGAGATCCGGATCGCCTTCGGCGACCTTCGGCACGAACTCGTACGATTACGTGACCGCCCAGGCCCTGGATCCCACGCTGGCCAGCGATTTCATTCGGGCCCGCAGCGGGTCCGACAGCTGCAAAGAGAGCCCCGGGGACCCGGTCGATCCCTGCAACCCGGACCTGCCGCCCGACTACCCGGCGTTTACCATCCGAGACCCCGAGCCCGACATGTACGAGGACTATTTCACGATCGAAAGCCGGTCCGCCTCGGGGCTCCAGATGCCGATCCAAACCGTACTCAAGAACCTCGACCCGTCATTTGTCTATGCGATCAACCCGGACGGCGGCGGGGACAGGCCGCCCACCGGGTACTGGACGTACAGCCTAGCGGACCATGACGGTACAACCTCGGCGGACGACGTCCTGGACCTGGGCGAGCGGATCAGCAAGCTCTGGCAGATTGCCGTTGAAGGGGGAGGGATCTTCTATTTCTGGGTCGATGTATACACGTCGGGCCCCAAGGGGGACCAGGATCTTGGAGGATTCGGCTTCTCCCCCGGCTCCTGGGAGCGGAGCCGGGCGGCCGCCGGCGCGGGCGAAGGCTTCATCCTCGACGACGGAGGGGCCGAGATCCGCACGGGAGCTACCACCGGAGACCTCGTCATCGCCAACCGCTTCCGCCTCTCTAAGCCGACCCACCTTCAGAGGATCTCCTTCTATACGGGAGACTCGGCCGCCGGGGACACGGCGGAGGTGATCGTCTACGAGGACCCGACCGGAAGCTCGTCCGGGCCGGAGCCCGCCATGGAGGTCTGGCGATCGACGGCAGTGCTCGGAAGCGGGGGCTTTCAAGAGGTTCCTGCCACCGGCTGTCCCGCACTCAATCTCAACGGAGTCCAGGATGCTGCCTTTTACGTGGCCGTGGCAAACAAGGGGGAAAGGAACTACACCCTCGGGATCGACATGACAGGGCCCTATGTCGGGGCCTCATACGTATCGACGGACGGAGGCCTGACCTTCAAACCTCTCTCAACGATGCAGATCATAGACGGCAACGCCATGATCCGGGCCTACGAGACGCCTGCGGAGCCATGCTTCATCGGTGAGGTGATGGATTGAATAAAAAATAAACGAAAAAAAAGGGCGGACACATAGGTCCGCCCCTGTCATACAAAGCTCACGCGAACCCTTATTCTGATCCTCCCCACCGCTTCCTCGCCCTGAGGTCGATCGATATGTCGTAGCACAGTGTGCCCCTGGCCATGGAGATGGAGATCCTCCTGGGAAAATCGGCGCCGCCCTGTACGAGGCCGCTCTCCAGGTGCTCGGGTTCTCCGCCGTCGATGATGAGGTCGAGTTCCATCTGGTGCATGAGGGCGACCTCGCCGCCGATCTTGTAGGTCCCGCGCCCTGTTATGCGGTGCATGATCCCTTCGAAGCCTATGACGATCCATCGGATCTCTTCGATATCATAGTAGCGAAAGAGAGGATCGGACCCGCCCGGGGCCAGGGAAAATCGACCTCGCAGCTTGCCCATCCAGGTGGGGCAGTCGCAGGGAGGCACACACCCCTCTGTGTAGGTGCTGCCCCGACCGGTGATGTAGAAATCGATGGGGGCGGCTACGATATCCATCCAGATGTCCATGCACTCCGTGCCCCGGGAGACCGGAATGGAGATGGACGGGAACTCCAGGCCCCCCGGCACGAGGCCGCTGTCCAGGTGCTCGGGCTCGCACGAGTCGATGTTCAGATCGAGCTCGAGCTGGTGCATGGGGGCCCAGGTGCCGCCCACCCGGTAGACCCCGCTTCCCAGGATCTGGTGGACGATCTCGCCGTCGAAGGTGACGGTCCAGGCGATCTCCTCGATGGGATATTCGGTGATGGTCCCCTCGGAGAGCCCCTCCCCCATCACGAAGGTCCCTGTCACGTCGTTCGGGCCGAAAACCGGGCAGTGGCACGGGGGCACGCACCCCTCCGAGAAGGTCGAGCCCGGTTGCAGGGAGTAGAGGTCCGCCCCCGAGGCCTGGGCGCTGAAGAGAGTCATCACGACGAGGGCCGCAATCCCGGTGAGGCGGGTCATCTTTGTGGATTTCATGGCTTTTCCCTTCCTTTTATCTTCGCTGAAATGATTCCGCCTCTCACCACCACTTCTTAAGCGCATTGATGCTGACCCAGATACTGTAGCACTCGGTGCCCCGGTCGAGGCCGATGGACAAGAACCGGGGGAATCCGCTCCCCCCCGTGACGACGCCGCTGTCCATGTGCTGGGGCTCGCCGCCGTCGATGCTGATCTCCAGCTCCATCTGGTGGGTGAGGGCGAACTCGCCGCCGATCTTGTAGGTGCCGTGCCCCGTTATCCGGTTCATCACCTCGCCCCCGCCCACGACGAACCATGCAATGTCACCCACATCGTAGTAGTCGTAGAGCCAGTCGGATCCGCTCGGCGTCATGGTGAACCGGCCCACGAGCTTGCCCATCCAGACCGGGCACATGCAGGGAGGTATGCAGCCCTCGGAGTAGGAGCTCCGCACGAGGAAGTAGGGGACGGGATCCGCCGCCGGGGCGGCCACGATGTCCATCCAGATGTCGAAGCACTCGGTTCCCCGGGACACGTTCCGGACGGAAATGGTCGGGAACTCCCAGCCGCCGTCGACCATGCCGCTGTCCAGGTGCTCCAGTTCGCCCCCGTCGATGCTGATATCGAGCACCAGCTGCTGCATGAGGGCCACCTCGCCTCCGAGGCGGTATACGCCGCTCCCAGTGATCTCGTGAAGAATTTCGCCGTCGAAGGTGTAGACCATCCAGCGAATCTCTTTGATGGGATAGGTCGTGAAAAGCGGATCCGAGAGCCCCTCCCCCAGGACGAACGTCCCGGAGACCTGGTCCGAGCTCCAGACGGGGCAGAGGCACGGTGGTACGCAGCCCTCGGAAAACATGGTGCCCGGCTGAAGCGAATACAGGACATCCGCCGATGCCTGGGCACTGAGGGCCACGGTTGCGGCAAAGATCATCAGGCCGATGAAGCTCGACATTCTTAGCGTTCTCATAGCATTTCCTCCTCATAGAGTGAAAACGACTGTCGGATCCGCATCCGTGCCTGGATCCATTCCCCTTGTAGAAGAATATTACGTTGGAGATTGAAAAATAATAACATACATTCTATTTTTTTTCATTGATGCGACCTTACGGGTTCGGCGACGATTCCATGTAAGGGCGACACATTGAAGAGAGATCGCCATGGCAGTGTCCGACTCCTTTTTCCTGGGAATTGACGCCACTCCCCTGCGTCCCGGCAGGACGGGGGTCGGCACCTACACGGAGAATCTGATCGGCTCTCTCCAGGAGACGGACGCCTTCGATCGGATCGTCCTGTTCAGCAACCGCCCGGCCGAGCTGGACCGCTCCGGCGCTGCACGCCGGCAGGTTCACGAAGGAGATGTCTTTCCCGTACGAGCGGTATGGATGCAAACCATCCTGCCCCGTGTTCTGAGGAAGGTTCGGCCCGCCCTGTGCCACTTCCCGAACTATCTGGCCCCCCTGAGCTGCCCCTGCCCGAGGGTCGTCACCTTTCACGACATGTCGCTCTTTCGCTATCCCCGATTCTATGGCTGGAAGAAGCGCCACCTCTCCAGGGCCCTCCTGGCACAAGTGGCCCGTCGGGCCGAGGCGGTCATCACGGTGTCCGAGAGCTCCCGGAGCGAAATCGTCCGGATCCTTGGAATCCACGCGCGAAAGGTTCACGCGATCCACGAGGCCCCGTCCCCCGCCTTTCACCCCGTCACTGACACCGACGTGCATGAAGATGTCCGCAGCCGGTACGGGCTTCCGGAGAGCTTCGTCCTCCACGTGGGAACGCTGGAGCCCCGAAAGAACATCGCCCGGCTCCTCTCGGCCTTTGAGGGTCTGTCCCGGCACCACCCGATTCTCCGGGACGTCAGGCTGGTCCTTGCGGGGGCACGGGGCTGGAAGTCCGGGCCCCTGGCGGACCGGATGAGGCGGCTCGAGGAAAAGGGTCGGCTCCTGGAGCTGGGTTACGTTCCGCAGGGGGACCTGCCTCCCCTCTACTCCATGGCCCGCCTCGTGGCCTACCCCTCCCTCTACGAAGGATTCGGGCTCCCCATCGTGGAGGGCATGGCGTGCGGGACCCCGGTCCTCACGTCCGACCGCTCCTCCATGGCCGAGGTGGCGGGCACGGCCGCGGTCCTCGTGGATCCGGAGGATGTGGGCGATATCCGAAAAGGGATCGAGAGGGTCCTCACGAGCCCGGGCCTGGCCGGCGAGCTGGCGGAGCGGGGGAAGAGCCGTGCCGCGGAGTTTTCTTGGCGGCGGGCCGCCGGGGAGACCCTGGATGTCTATCGGCGGGTTTTGGACTCCTCCGGGGGCCGGAGCCCCCTGTGGCGCGAAGACCCGCACCCGTCAACGCCGGTCGCGTCTCCAGGACCGGAAGACCTGGGTCGCAGCATCCTCCGCACTCTGATCTACGCCGACCTCTTCCACTTCCCCTTGACCCTCGGGGAGCTGCACAGAGGCCTCATGGGACAGCGGGCCGATCGAGAGGAGGTGGAGGAGCGCCTGCGGGGAGATCCCCGGCTCAGGGATCGCACGACCCGCTGCGACGGGCATCTCTGTCTGAAGGGAAGGGAGGGGCTTGTCGAGCGGCGGCGGTCCCAGGAGGCGGCCACGGACCGGCTCATTGCCGGGAATCTCGTCCTCCTGCGGGTCCTGTCGCGAATCCCCTTCCTCAGGATGATCGCCTTCTCGGGCGGCACGAGCCACAAGAACTCCCCGGCCTGCCACGACCTCGACCTCTTCCTCGTCGCAGCCCCGGGAAGGATCTGGACGGTCCACGCCCTCTTCGTCCTCATCTCACGCCTCTTCCGACGCCGGCGGGTCGCCTGCGCCAATTACATCGTGGACACCACGCACCTGCGCCTGCCCGGCGGGGCCGATCTGTTCAAGGGCCATGAGCTCCTCTCCATCAAGCCCCTGACCGGAGAGCGCTGGGCCCGGGCCCTGGTGGAGGCCAACGCCTGGGCCCTCGAGCTGTACCCGAATGCACCGATGCCCTGCCCGGAAGAGCTGTGGCAGGAGCGACGGTGGGAGAAGTGGATTCAACGAGGCATCGAGAAGGCCCTGTGGCCGTTCCGGGGCCTGTTCGAGTGGGCCGCCCGGCGGCTCTTCGGGCGCCGGATCCGGAGGCAGGCGAAGGCGTCCCGATCGGCCGGAGTCATCCTGGATGACGGGATCCTCAAGCTCCACGTTCGGGACCGGCGGGCGCCGGTGGTGGAGCGCTTCCGCGGGAGGCTTCAGGAAGAAGGGCTGTGGGATCGGAGGATGGAAGCCCTTTTAGGATCTTTCGAGACCAGAGCGGCTCACCCACCGGTATCGACCCAGGCCATCTCGACCGCCTGCGGCCCCGCTTCCGTGAACAAGCCGGAGTAGACACCCACCCACCCCAGGCCGGGGAAGGGGAAAGCTACCGGTATATCGAGGGGGGGAGCGATGACCGGCAGAGGAACGGTCCAGAGCGGGACGACCTGGACCGACGGATAGGTCAGGATAAGATAGTTGGCCCATGTGGAAGGCTCGGATGCGCCCAGGGTGAAGTCCAGTCCGAGTGAACCCAGCCTGTACGATGCGATCAGATCGAGGATGAATTCCGAGGCGCAATCCGTATCATCGCCGTCGGCGAGGCCGTCGCAGTCGTCGTCGAACCCGTTGTCGCAGACCTCTTCGGCGCCCGGATTGACCGACGGGTCCGAGTCGTCGCAGTCCAGCTCGGGATGGGCGCAGTCGGCGCTGGCCGGGTCGCCATAGCCGTCTCCGTCCGTATCCACGCATGAATCGACGGAATAGGAGATCTCGAGATAGGGCCTGCCGTACTCGCTGTATTCACTCGCCTTGATGCCGGTGCTGGCCACCGAGTCGTTTTTCAGCAGCACGCCGAAGTTATCGGTGGTCCCGTCCGCCCACTCCTGAACCAGGCCGGTGATGTCGAATTCCGGGTAATAGTCCTGGTTGGGTATGAGGGACCTGTCCAGGATGACCGGATCGAATGTGCCGCCCGGGGTCGACCAGTCGATCTCTCCGCTCCTGACGTTCCAGCTCGCGCTCCCCGCCTGAAAGGCCCCGTCCGCGGTCCCCTCTTCCCATTCCTCGGTGATCCTGTACAGATCGAGGTACTGGCCCTCCTGCCAGGAGCTCACGGTCCAGCAGTAAAAGCCGATCGTCGCCTCCAGTATCGTCTTGCCCACGACCTCCTCCGGCATATCGAAGGAGACCGCGAAATTGCACTTGGGCACATCCAGCACGGACTTGTACAGATCCCCCCCGTAATTGTACGTGGGATTGGCGGAGTCCAGGTAGGTGTCGCGGCACCCCGCGTATCCGTCCACGCTCTGCTTCAGGACAAGGGCATAGGTTGCTTCGGCGATATACTCGGACGTCTCATTGGAATAGTCGGAGTCGCCGAAGTCGTTCCTGGCCATGACCCGATAGGTGTACGTGTGGAGCGGCGGCAGGCCGGCATCGAGATGGCTCACCGTATCCATGGGAAGGGTGGCCAGGACCGCGAACTCGCCCCCGTCGACAGCCCTCTCCAGGATGAAGCTCTCTTCATCGTCGCTCTCATCGATCCAGGTCAGAGTGATATCGAAGCCGCTGAGATCCGAATCGAGATTGGAGGGAGCTGCGGGCGTGGCCGTGGAGATCGCGGCCGATGCCACGTTGGACGGTCCCGAATCACAGGGAGCACCGCTCCCGTCGTCGTCCAGGTGGGCCACGACCCGGTAGCTGTATGAGCCGAGGGCGAGCCCCGTATCGGTGTACGAGGTGACGTCCGTCGCCACGGGGGCGTAATCATTGTCCCACGCCCCGCCGTCGAGGCGCCGCTGGATGATGAAGCTGTCCTCGTTGGGATCGTCGGAGCCGTCCGTCCAGCTGAGAGCGATCTCCAGGGCAAGGGAGTCGGCGTCCGCCGTCAAGCCGGAGGGGGCCGGTATGCACTGATTCCACCCGGCCAGCGTCGCCCAGAGCCACCAGGCCGCGTATCCCTTGAGGTTTCCATTCAGGTGCTGGCTGTGGGCGGCGCCCGATAGCCACCAGTCGACCCCCTCGACATGAGAGCCCTGCCAGTCGAGCGCCCAGTTCCTGTCGAGCGATCCGCTGCCGTCGCTGTCATAATCGCAGTTGTCGTTCGCGGACAATTCCATGTAATTCACGAGCCCGTCGGGATCGTAGCTTTCGATATCGGCGAAATCATAAAGAATTCTGTCATATGTCCAACAGTGATTTCGAATGTGCTCATTGGCGAGGTTCAGCATCCCGGTCGGCCCGGTCCCCGCCAGGTGGCCGGTCATGAAGACAAAGGCGACGTCCGGGTAGTCCGCGATCAGGCCCTCCATGAGATTCAGATAGATGTCGATATTGTCCGTCGTGGTCTCTGCCTGCCCGCACCAGGACCAAATGATGACGTTGACGTCCGGGTGGCCTGCCAGATAATTCCGCGTGGCCGCCTCCCAGGCATATCGGTCGGGATTTCCGAGATCGCTCGCCCCGGTGAAGGGCGTGTCCCGGAGATCGAGGGCCCCTCCGGTTCCCCCGCTGTTCCACAGATAGAGACCGGGCGTGGCGCCGCCGGCCGTCATGAATGCGTCCAGCTGTGCGCCGCCGCTCGTGCCCATGCCCGATATGAGCTGGCTACCGTGGGACGTGTGCCCGTAGGCGATGTGCAGGGTCGCCTTGGCCTGCTCGATGGCCGATTCCGGAATCTGCCAGATGTCGGCGCAGGTGTGGTCGACAAAAAAAGAATGGGCCGGCGCGGCTGCGGTCACGAACAGGCCGAGGGCCAGGAGGAGACTCATGAGAAGATATGGTGATTTCATTCTCTTTTTCCTTCCTCGAGTGCGATGCAATCTTGTACTGAAGTACCCGGCGATTTGGTAGCTGTAAATTGTAAGACAATGCTTAATTGGATGGTATTACAAAGAATTGGTGTTACTGTTTAACGAAATGGTCATCCCTTCCGCCCGAGGCAGTCGGCAATCTGTATTGACATGTATCCCTTGGATTCGTTATTTACTTACCAATCCACAGAAGGAAAGGGGACAGGATGAAGCTATTAAAGGTATTGTTGGTAGGGGGACTTTGCTTCGGCCTGATATGGGGGCTGAGCTTGATTGGCTGCGGTGATGACAATGAGGAGAGCTGTAAAGACACTTGCCAGAAAGTGGAGGAATGCTTCGGCTTCGATAAAGATGACTGTATCACCGGCTGTGAGATTTACGATACGGACCAAATGGATTGCATACTCGATTGTGATACGGACGCTGATTGCTTTCCCGACTATTCCAATTGTTTAAATGATTGTGGAGGATTTCCGTCTCTGTAATCAGACTCCTTACTTTAGCACTCCAACAAAACAGGTCTCTGCCTGCTCTACGTAGGCCCTGATCATGGCGTTGCCGTCGATGATCGGCATACCGGAGAGCGGCTCGAAGGTCAGCCCACCGTCTGTGGATAGGGTCGATGCTCCGGCATGCGGTCCCGTCATATCGATGCCGAGGGTGTAGCTTCGTTCGCCCCGGTTCGCCACGGCCACGAAGAAGGCGGCTCCGGGGACTCCGCCGGGATTGAGCGTGGGAGCATCCACGGGCACCTCTTGAAAGCCGCCGTCCCCGAGCACGACAGGGGCGCGCCACACCTCCATCGACGGATCCGGTGCGGCCGCCGCCCCGGTCGGGTCCTCGTAGACGATCACCTCGGCCCGGTCCCCGGCGGCCCACCCGCTCGTGTAATAGGAGACCGAGCGGAGAGAGACCGGTGATAGGGCGGCAAACCGGTTCGCCAGAACCAGGGCTCCGGTCGTCGATCCGGCGTGGATCTCGGCGGTCCCGTCGTCGACGATGGGCCACTCTCCGGCTTCTATCACGGCTGTGACCTTCTCTCTCGAAAACGGGGAGAAACCGAGCCTACCCAGCCATCGATCCCCCTTCGCGCCCTGGCCGTACACTTCCGCCCAGAAGCTGAAGGCCGCCCCCCCCTCGTCGGCGAAACGCCAGATCCGCGCGATCTCCTCATCGAGTCCCAGGATATCGTCGGCCGAGGTGGTGCCGTCATGGCTCGAGAGGCTGTACTCCCAGTACGCCGTCGGGGGATCGCTCCCTCCGCCGTCCGGATTATCGACGAAAACGGCTTCGGGCGTCAGGGTCTTGAGCACGGTGCGGATCGGCATCTGGGTTCCCGCGGCGGACGTGCCCCGAATAGTGACGTAATCTTCGTACAGGTCCGGGTCGGGATGGCGGATGGTAAAGCGCGGATAGCTGGACGCCAGGGCAGGCACGCAGGCCGGGCAGCTCCCGGAGCCGCTCGCGGCGCCGATGACGTCGCTGACCCAGGTCAGTCCTTCGTTGTTATCGGCCCCCCGACTGTGAGGGCCCGTGGTCCCGCCCGAGCCGGAGGCAGCCCAGTCGGAAACATAGTCGGTGTCGTACCCGTCGACCACGAGGGAGATGCTCGTCCCCTCGGAGCCCGATGATGGATTCGGAGCCCCGCCCCAGGCGCACCCCGCGGGCGGCCCCTGGATCGACCCCCCGGACCCGTAGGCCATGTAGTCCACGCACTCGTGGCTCGCAGACTCGAGCAGGGCGTCATCCCCATCATTGTTCCACATGGCGCTGCCGCTTCCCCTGTAAATAACGTAGATCGGTCCGACCAGGTCATCGTCTCCGACCCCGTTGGCCACGATGATGTACTCCCCGGCCTCGGGCGTGAAGGAAGGGAAGGTGACCGAGTAGCCGTCCTGGTCCGATAGCACGTAGCCGCCGAGGTCGAACCCGCCGGAGGTGACGTAGATCTCCACCCACTCGCCCGAGGCCTCGTCGTCGGCGGGATCGTACAGGATCTCGTTGATCACCCCGAACCGGGGCACCCTGAAATTGGCGACGGTGCCGCACGTGTCGTCGAGGGTCAGGCTGTTGTCGGCGTCGCAGTCGGGGTTGTAGATGTCGCCCTCGGTGCAGGCCGTGGAGGTGCCGTCCGGCACGCCCATGGGATCGCCGCCGTAAGTCACGTCCGGATTCGACCAGTACTGGAGCCGTGGACAATAGGGGCTGCCGGGAGTGGCACGGGAGGCGTAGGCGGGGCACGGGCTCACCTCATCGGTGCAATCGCAATGATCATAGTACGCCATGATGGTGCGCCACAGGTCCGTCGCATTCACATAGCCGTGGGCGTACGTGTACGGGGTGACCGCGTCGTCCACGAACCAGTCGTGGCGGGCCCCCATGTTGTGCCCCAGCTCGTGGGCGAAGCTGTAATAGCCGGTCGCACAGGTCCGGGCCACCGTGGAGAAGGCCCACGGGGCAAAAAAGGATGAGACCGGGTCCATGAGATAGGCCAGGCCGCAGTATGAGTAACTCTCGATTATCAGGGAGACCATGTCCGCGGCATAGGCTTCGCGAAGCGGGTGGACTTCATCCATGAAGGAGTCGGCCGGGTCCCGGAGGCGCCCCAGGTCCGTGTAGAAATCGTCCACGGCATCGGTCACCTCGGCCGTGTGGACCAGCGTGAGCCTCTGGGTGGCGCCGCTGTTGATGTAGGACTGGTTCGTCTCGGCCACGGCCAGATCGATGAGCACCTCCATGGCCGCGGTCCCGCCTTCGGCCGTTTTAGCATTCGTCGAGTAGACCACCAGGACGTCGATGGAGGAGCAGTCGTCTCTGGGCCCGGAGGGAGGCGCAGGGGGATCGCCGTGAGGGAGATCGACGGGGATCGGCTCCATCTCGGGCGGAAAAGCGGACTGATCGATCTCACGGATAGCGTGCACGCCCTTGCCGGCATAGCGCACCTGGTAGAACGCCCCGGGCAGTGCAATGTTTCCCGCCATCAGCCCCTGCCGGATCACCAGGATCACCCGGCTCTGCTCCACACCCTCCAGACGGCCGATCCAGGTGTATCCGCCCGGCGACCCCGACTCCACACGGTCGAGCACGGCCGTGAACAGGGCAT
>CAZFWM010000159.1:0-16357 GCA_964522545.1 uncultured Thermodesulfobacteriota bacterium | reverse complement strand
TTCCATTCCTTCATCTCTCTATCCTCCATTTCATAGGGCGGCCCATGGCCGCCTTTAAATTTCCACTCTGTAAGAGTCGGCGGGCACGGCCCGCCCTATGTAAATCAGCTTTATTTCATCCCGCCCTTGTACCGGAAAGCCCCGGGCGGTGTCAAGGCGCCGGCCTCCCCGGGGTCACTCGTTCGACCGGGATCGCAGTAGCCGGTTCCCCTCGGCCACGATGCGGTGCTCCTCCCTGTCGTGCTCATCGATGAGCATGCTTTTGGGCTGGTAGCGCCGCGAAATGATCTTGGGCCAGTGCCGCGGGTTGAGCAGGAGCTTGAACCAGTACTCCCGGCCCCAGGCGTTGAAGACGCTGTTGATCCGCCGTGCCAGGAGCAGGTCCATCATGAACCGGTACAGCTCGGTCCGGAGCGGCTCGCCCAGCTGGCGCTGGAATCCCCATTCCTCCTGGATGACAGGCTTTCCCACCGTCAGGCCGATGGCGAGGGATTCGTCCACGTACCACGTCATCTGTCGGCGCCACTCCTGACCGAACCAGGAGGCATCGGTCATCTCGTCGGCCGGGCCTCCGTAGCCGTGGAAGGTGGCGAAGTCGATGGTGGGCAGGCTGTATATCTCCACAAGGCGCTCCCTCACGCGTTCGTAAAGGTCCGGCCGGTCGAAGTACCACTCCCGGAGCGTCTCGCCGGAATACCCCGTGGTGACGAGGTGGTCCGGGTCGATATCTTTCACCCGGTCCGCCCATTCGCGGGTCCATTGGTGGAGAAAGGGGAAGTGCTCGTTGACGGTGTGGAGGTCCGGCTCGTTCATGAGTTGCCAGGCGAAGATGGCCGGGCTGCGGCGGTAGGTGTTGACCATGGAGGTGATAGTACGGCCGACGAGCCGGTCCTCCCAGAACCGGTAGAGTCCGTCCGGGGGCCAGGCGATGTCGTAGTTCCAGTAGTCCCACAGGCACCAGATGATGTAGATGCCCCGGGTCTCGCACTGCTCCACCAGGTAGTCCAGGCGCCGCCAATCCGGCTCGGTCTGCTTGGCGGCCCTCACTGTGTAGGGACCCGCCGCAAAGAACCGGATCACCCTGACGCCGAGCGGCTCCAGGCCGGCCAAGTACCGGTCGATCCCTGACCGCCATGAAGGATTCGGGTAGCAGATCTGGTCGGTGAGGACCGGAAATGTGTGGGCCCCCACGAACCGGAAGGGCTCGTTTTCCAGGATGAACTCATGGCCCTTGACAGAGATAAAGCGAGAAGATTCAATGCCGAGTGTCAACTGTGCCTTCTCCCCTCGATCGATAGGAAGGTCGGATAGGAAAATAGATTGAAAGCATAGACAACTCGGGGCGGAGTGTCCAGTCGTTTTGGAATGCGAATAGGAAATCCAATTCGCTATCGGGATCGGTATCGCTATCGGTATCGAACGATGCGAAAAGACGATCCCGGTCCCGATTCCGACGCCGATGAAAGTCCGCCCGAAGGGCGAGATGTACACGAACAATCAACTAGGAGCGACTCAAGGAGAGAGCCTATGAACAGGAAGTTCGTCTTCCGACTTTCATTGCGATTTTCATTGATATGCCTGATCGGCCTGGCCCCGTCGTTCGCCACGGGCGCCACGATAACCGGGCACTCGCTCACCTGGATGGGGATCTTCGACGAAACCGTCGTGGACGAGGAGGGGACCTTCCTTCCCCTCTATGAGCATCTCGCTCTCACCGTGAGGGACTTCGAGGTGGACGGCCTCTCCCTCCACCTCGCGGGCTACGCCCGGCACCAGCTCTCCTCCAACTTCGCGGGGGACGTCTCCCGGGTGGAGATGACCTACGGGTACCTGGACTACACGACCTGGGACCGCCGGTTCAACCTGCGTGCCGGCCGGCAGCACATCTTCGCGGGCGTTACCTCCGAGTACGCGGACGCCCTCGTGGTACAGCTAAACGACATCGGCGACTTCGGGTGCAGCCTCTTCGGAGGGCTGCCGGTACTCTCGATCTTCGAAGACAAGGCAGGCGACTCCATGTACGGGGGGCGTGCCTACTATGAGCTCTTCCATGTGGCGGAGATCGGCGCCTCCGCTCTCTACTCGCGAGAAAACAACGACCCCGACCGGTTCAACCTCGGTCTGGACTACTGGGTCGATCCGGTCGGCTGGCTCGACGTCTCGGGGCATCTTTTCTACGACTTCATCTACAATGAGCTCTACGACATCGCCGTGCTGGGACGGTTCAGGCCGACCGATGATATGCGCATCTCGGTCCGCTACAACGGCACCACTCCGTCGGCCTTCATCAGCAAGAGCTCCGTGCTCTCGGTCTTCTCGAACGAGGAGGTGCAGGAGTACGGTGGGAGCCTTCACTACTATCCGGGCGGACGATTGGCCTTCCGGCTCGACTACAGCTTCTTCGACTACGACACAGGCGACGATGCACACGAGGTCGGGGGGCAGGCGAGCTATCGCTGCCCGAATTCCGACAGCGTGGTCGGGCTCGGGGCCAGCCGAACCGACGCCGAATCGAACGGGTACACAGGCGTCCGGCTCTTCGTCCGGAAGGGGACACGTGTGGAGGGACTCTACTGGGACGCGGATGTCTACACTTTCTTCTATGACGAGGAGGTCGGCGGAAAGGACTACTCCATCAACGCGGCCCTGGATTGCAGCTATCGGATCAAAAACAATCTGGAGGTCGTCGGGGCCATCGAGTACAGCACGAATCCGATATTCGACGAAGAGGTCCGGGCCATCCTGAAGCTGACATATGACTATTACGGGATCTTAGGCCGATAACTATAACAATAGGGCGGCCCGTGGCCGCCGCTATCATTGCATCCGGTACCAGACGGCGGGCACGGCCCGCCCTATTGGATCATTGGCAGTTAACACAGAGGAGCGATAGATGTTGAACCCAGGCGTTTTTGCAAAGAACAAACGGGCCCTTTTCCTGGCGATCGGGGTCCTCGTGCTTTGCGTTTCCTGTAGTTACTTTGTACTGAAGGCGGACACGATCATCTTCAACCACAAGCTTCACCTCGACGAGGGGGCCGAGTGCCTCACGTGCCACGTCGATGCGGACAAGAGCGTGGAGCTCGCATCCCACATGCCCCCCATGGCCACGTGCGCGACCTGTCACGATGAGGAGCTCATGAACGAGTGCGCGGCGTGCCACACGAACCCCGATAAGCCGAAGGTCGTGCTCTACGTCGCTACGGACCTGATCTTTTCCCACAAGGCGCACGGGCCCCGCGCGAAGTGCAAATCGTGCCACGCCTCGGTGATCGCCTCGACCGGCCACGGGGAGCACGCGGCGCCCGGGCACGGGGAGTGCTCTGCGTGTCACGCCGACCGGATCGACGGGCACCGGTGCTTCGACTGCCACAAAGACCTCGGCTCCATGAAGCTTCGGGACATCACCAAGTTCAGCCACAAGGGCGACTTCATCAAAAACCACCAGGAGGAGGCACGGATCCGGCCGCAGGACTGCTTCCGGTGCCACGACCAGACGGCCTGCGGGGACTGCCACAATCAGCTCGAGGAGCTGAAACCGAGCCTCAAGTTCCCCGAGTCGATCGAGCGGCACTTCGTGCACCGTGGCGACTACGTGACCCGCCACGTCATCGACGCCCGGGCGGACCGGACGAGCTGTAAGGCCTGCCACGGCACGACCTTCTGCAGCGACTGCCACGCCCGCTACGGCCTCACCCACGGCAGCCCCTCCCCGGCGAGCCCCCACCCGGCCGGATGGGACACGGGCCACGGCCGGTCGGCCCGGCGTGACATCGTCCAGTGCGCCGGCTGCCACGAGCAGGGTGCAAACACCAACTGCGTCATCTGCCACCGTCTCGGCGGCACCGCCTCGGCCCGGGGCGCCACCGTGCACCCGCCCGGCTGGGACGTGAGTGTCATGAGCAAGAACGATCGGATGTGCCGGCTCTGCCACCGGTAGGGTGAGGCGGGCGCGCAAACTGATCCCATCATCGAGAACTTCTTCAAGGGGATGTAGAATGGCAAGGGGATGTAGAATGGCAAGGGGATGAAGAACGGCGAGCGCCGACGCAGTGGACGCAGGGACCTTGCCCAGGACTTCGAGCCCCTTGCAGCAGAAGCCGCACTCGCGTATGATTTCGAGCAACCCGAATACGTTGAAATCTTGATCCAATCGAATAATATGGAGTACTTGGATCCACTGAGTGAAGCGAAAGAGGAGGAAGATAGATGAGAAGGATTTTGGTTGCCGTGGCAGGAATTCTTTTTGTCTCTACCCTGGGATGGACCTATCTGCTCGGGCCGTCAGAAAAGGTGGAGATCTCTGATAGCTCCCCGATCACGAGAGAGATATTCCATCCGGCGTCCGTCGAATTGCCCAACTGGGATGTGTTCCCCGAGCAATCGGACCGTTCCGAGGTTCTCGCGGACACTGACTATGAAACCTATGTGTACACGACGTCACCTGGGGAGAAGCTCGTCATCAATCTGGCCGATCCATCCGACGAGATCAAGGACAGCTATCCCCTCGCTGTCAGAGTGTGGATACGAGGGAGGGGTCTGTATGAAGAAGCGACCAAAAACAGGAGTATCGGGATCGGCATCCGTCCTTATCACGAGGTCGATGACAAAATAGAAGGGCGCCACAAGGAGTACTACGAGCGGATTCGCCTCACGAACTACAATGAGGCCCATTACGCGGAGTGGACAGTGAATCCCACTACGGGGGAAGATTGGACATGGTCGGACATTTACGACCACCAAGCTCTCATCATGGCCGGGAAGCCCACGGACCCGGGGGGAGGGGGGCGGGTTGTAAAGCTGTACGTCGAGGTTCTGGCAAGCGAAGATCCGGATGCCGGCCTGTTGGTGGCCGGCCCCATCTTCGGGGGGGTCACGAGCTCTGAGATAAAGGCATGGGTCAAGACGAGCAAAACCTGCAGCGTCCAGATTCGATACGGGACCGATGAGACCAATGTAAGGGAGAACACGGGCGATACTCAGACGACGGCGCCCATTCTTACCTCCGATGACCAGGACAACACCTTGACATTCAAGATTACGGGCTTGGCACCGAACAGCCGGTATTTTTTCACGGCCCTGATCGACGGGTACGCGGTTCACGACGTCGAAGCGGAGAACGATTATTGGCTCGCCCTTCCTTACTGCAAGACCTTCCCCTCGGAGGAGAGTGTTTTCGACTTCAACTTCGCCATCGGAGGGGATATGCACGAGTATCCACTGGAGCACGACCTCTTCGCCCAGATGGAGATGAAGCTGACGGTGGGCGATCTCCCTCACTTCTTCATCGATTTGGGAGATTACTGGTGGAATGAGAGTGACGATCTGAGAATTCAACGGGATGGGTTCTTCCAGAGGCGTGGATACCACGCAGAGGCACGACACCTGAATCATTACATCCTTCGCAAGATGCCCCTGTTCGCGGTGGGTTCCGATCATGACGGAGTGGGGAACAATTACTGTAAGGTCGGCATGCCGCAACAGTGGGACGAGTATGTCTACCAGGAGTTTCGTAGAATCCCGAATGCAAACCAGGCCCGGATCGAGTATTTTCCATTGCCGGATTTTGATGGGATCCATAACGGGATTGCTACAGAGGTTACCGGAGTCTCAACCGGGGGGGGCAGTAGTTTGCTGGTGGACGTAAGCGCTGATTTCAGCTCTCAGTCGCTTTTTCCGGGGATGGTCGTCGTCCACGATCCGAACGGAGAGGATGAAGCAATCTCCTTCTTGGCTCAGGTCAGCGATACGATGATTACCCTGAGTCAGGACCTGGTGAGCACGAGTACGGGAGCGCCGGGCCCGGCCTTTGAGCCCGGTGACGGGTATGAGATCTGGCGCAGCTGTTTGTATTACAAGGTCACTGTCGGGAATGCAGAGTTTTTTTTCCTCGATACGAGATCGAAGAGGGATCCGAACGGGACAGCGGATGGAGACTTGCTCGACGGGCGCAGGTATCTCGGAGAGGACGCTCAACCGGGCTATGAGGACGTGGGGAGCGGGTCAAAGGCCGGACACATTCAGCGCGACTGGCTGGTCAACGGTATCAACAACTCCACGAAGCGGTGGAAGTTCATCGTGTGCGAGATCCCCTTCAAGCATGATGAGAAAACGCCTGACGATTACTATGAGTTTCAGAAGTATGACAAGTGGGGTGATCATGACCCAAACGATGACTTGAGGACCTATCTAAAGGACAATATAACTGCTGAAGGTGTTATTTGGCTTTCCGCAGATCGCCATTTTTCCGGTCTGAACGACGCTTCGCACGATGACGACCCATGGCCGGAGGTCCAGGCGGCTCCGCTCTGCTATCTGGGGCTCCCGTATATGCCAACCCCTCAAGGTTCATGGGAGCTCAATGGTGAGAATGGTATTTTTTCCGGGCCGGATGGTCTGCGGTCGGCATTTGGCATCGTCAAGGTCCGATCGGATCATGTTGATATTGAATTGTACAACCACAGTGGAGTTCTGATCAACAATGGTCATCAGGACCTGAAGATGAGAGTGGGTGATTGCTGGGATGCAGATATGGACGGACAGGGTGACATGGCCTGTGGAGGATCCGACTGCGACGATTCAGACCCGAACTCCTATCTGGGCGCCCTGGAAATCTGCGATGGAAAGAACAACGATTGCATTGGATTCTTCCCCCCCGATGAAGAGATCGATCACGATGGAGATTTCTATGTTATGTGTGAGGATTGGGTTGGGACAGATCCCAACATCCTTGGAGGGGGTGACTGTCATGATACAGATCCGCAGGTCTATCCCGGAGCGGAGGAGATCTGTGATGGGAAAGACAGCGACTGCGACAGCGTAGTGCCCGACGATGAGGCGGATGACGATGGAGATGGCTGGATGGGCTGTGAAGGCGACTGCAACGATTTGGATCCCACTGTTTTTCCTGTAGCTGCGGAGATATGCGATTCTCTAGATAACGACTGTGACGGGAAAGTCGATGAAGGACCTTGCCAACTAATCAAGGCCTTGGTCTTTCTTGGATTATGGGATTTACTGACAAAAGACGATGAGCCTCCCCAACCTGATCCCCAAGAGGATGGAGGTGGAGGTTCGGGAGGTTGTGGATGCTCCCTCTACAAAACTCAGGTATCCGGAGGGATTGCATCATCCTTTATCGTATACTTGATGCCGGTTTTATTTATCGGAGCCATGAAGCATCGCCTGCGAAAAAAGAAACGGTTTTAGTCGAGGGGCTCAATTGTCGATCTTATAATTTCCTATACAATGAAAAAGCCATAGGCCCGGGCCTATGGCTTTTTTTCATAAGTCGTCCGGAAGATCGATCAGCATAATGATACCGCTGTCTCGCTCGTCGCTATCAGGCATACTCGATATGACCAGCCCCGCGACATGCTTGCCGTCCGGGCTCCATGACGAATCCGCGGCAACGGCAAACTTTTTTTCAAGACAGTGTGGGTGACCCGGCTCGTTGAACCACGTCAGCCGCCGTTGATTGGAGCCGTCGCGATCCATGATCCAGTACTCGGTCTGTAGAAAGAATGGTTTCGCCCGAAATTTGACATCCTGACTCGACATCCAGACGATCTTCTTTCCATCGGGTGAGTAATGGGCGTGCTCGTCCCAGGTGCTGTGTGAATGGTTCGTGAGGCGCTTGACCTTGCCTGTGGCCACCTCCATCTCGTAGATTTCAAGCGGGCCGTCCTGGTTTCCGGTGAACAGGGCGTATTTGTCATCCGGACTGAAGCTGTGGCTCTCGAAGAAAGAACTTTTTCCGCCGGGATTGTAGTCCCGTATCTTTGCCAGCCGCGGCCCGCGCTCCTCATCATAGCTGAACTCGGCGATTCGAAGCTTCCACTCGCCGAATGCGCGGTTGTTGTTCTTGACCCGCTCAGCCCAGAACAGCCTCGTCCCGTCGTGGGAAAAGTGGGGGTGCAGCACGCCCGCGACGTCCTTCTTTATGGAATCGCGCACGGAATGAATCTTCCAGATCTTTTTTGCATCAGGGGTGATGATCCAGAGATCGTTGAGGGACCCTGCCCCGGGTGTGCACTTTGTGTGATATTTCCTTGGTATATTGGGCTTCTGTGCTTGAAAGACGACCATCTGCCCAGACGGATGCCATGCCGGCTGCCCGATGTGGTTGTTGGGAAGCTTCGGATGATTCGAGGTCAACGGTTTTTTCCCGCTGCCGTCGGGATTCATCTCCCATATATCGAACCAGCCGTCATTTTCGATCCTACTAAAAAGAATCTTGTCGGACTTCTTGCCCCAGGCGAGGGGACCGCCGCTGTCGGCGATGATCGTGCATTTCACGATCTCTTCCCCTTGCGGTGCCGGGGCTTTGTTCTGACCTTTTGCCGAGGCGATACAAGTCGTCCCGGCCATTACGATAAAGACGACGTTCGTTATGAATCCGGCCTTCTTCATCATCCCCTCCTCTCTCATCATCCCTCCTTCTTCTCCTCCCTCGCCTCGGGCGCCACGAACCGGTCGTACAGGATCAGTCCGATGATGGTGGCCACGCCGATGCTGCTGAAGATGAGCCAGAGCACGCGAGGCTGGTTGAGCTCGTCCACGAAGTGCACGTAGAGGTTGGCCCCAAGAATGGCCCCGATGCTCGAGCCGATCACGCCGTAGAGGAAGATGTAGCCCATGAACATGGCCACCTTGTCCCGGGGAGCCGTGAGGCCGATGTAGCTGATGAACTTGGGGTGGGCCGTCATCTCGCCGATGGAGAAGATGACGATACCTAATACGAAGACCCAGATATTCGTGGAGATGGCGAGGATGGCCATGCCGAGGGTGCCGAAGCCGATCCCCACGAGCATGGTCGGAAGGGCCCTCATCTTCCTCACGATTATGGAGATGAAGATCTGCAGGAGGATGATGGTGCCCGCGTTGATCACGGTGACATGCTCCACGTCGAAGCGCCAGTTGATGTTGAGGCCCACGGCGTGCAGGAGGCCGTTGACGGCCCTGTCGAGGGATGAGGGGTCCACGTAGTCCTTCACGTACCAGAGGACGGAGTCGAACATCTGGAAGTAGAGGACCCAGAAGCCCGAGTAGATGAAGATCATCAGGAGGAACTTGAAGTTGGAGCTCGACTCCTTGGTTTTTTCCTCCACAAGCTGCTGTATCGTCTCTTTGCCCTTCTGAAAGTTGTAGTACAGATAGATGAACGGGCTGAAGAGGATCTTGAACACGTCGCGCATGGCGAGAGCGATCGATTTCTCGGTCTTCTCCCTTTCCGGCTCCTTGAATCCAAAGATAGTGGGCAGGATCATGATGCCCGTGCAGATGCCCGAGGCGATGATCACGAACTCCGGACCGATGCTGTTCTTGAGCCAGGGGACCAGGATCAACGGGAAAAGGAAGGCCCCGAGGTTGATGGACCAGTAGTAGATCCCGAATCCCAGGGCGCTGTTGCTCTCGTCGGTGGTGCGGGCGATCGTGCCGGAGATGACCGGCTTGAACGTGCCTGCCCCGAGTCCCATGACCACGAGGGCCAGGAATACGGTCGCATAGGATCCCGCCTGGCTTGTGAGGAAGTAGCCCCCGCCGAGCAGGGCGAAGGCGACCATCAGGGTCCTGCGGTAGCCGAACCGGTCGGCCAGGGCCCCGCTGATGATCGGCAGGAAGTAGAGAAGGGGCTGGATGGTCCCCTTGATGAGGCCCACCTGTTCCTTGCCCAGGCCGATCTCCTCGATGAGGTAGACCGAGAGGAAGCTCATCATGCCGTAGTAAGCGCCCCGCTCGAAGAACTCGAACATGATGACCACCCAGAAGGTCCTGGGGAATCCCCTCAGCGTATCGGTCCACTTTTTCTTTTTTTCATCCGCCATTCATTCTCTCCTATCCTGTGCGAGTTTGCATCTCATGAGAATAATGATAGGGCGGGCCATGCCCGCCGGCAAAACGGGCCATGCCCGCCGGCTAAAATCGGAATGGCGGCCACGGGCCGCCCTATTGAAAGAGCCGCTCCAGAAACGAGGCCTCCTCGACCGACTCGAGCGCAACGATCGGCGCCTCGCCAAGGACCAATTCACCCAGCCTCGCCACGGCCCTGCCCACGGTCTCGCCGGCCTGGATCGGCGCTTCTTTGAAGGATGGAAGCTCCTCCTCCAGCACCACCTCGGAAGCTTTGTCCTTGCGGACCTCGATCTCCAGGGGGCTCCCGTAGGCCACGCTGATCTCGCTCGCCTTCCCCCCTTTTACCGAGAGGCCGTGCTCGAGGGGCTGTCCCTCCTCGGTGAGCCGGAGTGTTTTGTACATGGCAAAGCCCCGCGCAAGGAGGCGTGTGGTCGCGATCTCCCGGCCTTTCGAAGTGGGCGCGCCCATCACCACGGAGATCATGCGGCGCCCGTTTCGTTGGGCCGTGGCGGTGAGGCAGTAGCCGGACTTACTGATGTACCCGGTCTTCAGGCCGTCCAGGCCAGGAGATTTGCCGATCAGAGGATTCGTGTTGTACAGGGTGAACTCTCCGCCCCGGAAGGGTGCGGTCTTGGTGGAGGACCACTCCAGCACCTCCGGGTGCCGGACGAGCTCGCGTCCCAGTAGGGCAAGGTCCCGTGAGCTGCTCTTGTCCATATCCTGCCCCCTTCCCGGCGGAAGTCCGTGGACCGAGTGAAAGGTCGTCTCCTCCATCCCGAGCTCCGAGGCGCGCATATTCATTAGGTCAACAAAGGCCTCCACACTCCCGGTCGCATACTCGGCAAGAGCAACGGAGGCGTCATTGGCGGAATGGATGGCCACGGCCTTCAGGAGTTCTCTGATCGGGAAGCTCTCCTTGTGCTTGAGGTAGACCTGGGAGCCTCCCATCCTGCTTGCTCGTGCCGAGACCCTCACGGGGTCCTCGAAGGTCACATCTCCGCCGGCGACCCTCTCCATCACAAGGAGCAGCACCATCATTTTCACCATGGAGGCCGGCGGCAGCGGGGCCCGGCTGTTCTTCTCGTAGAGAACGTCTCCGGTCCTGGCGTCCATCAAGAAGGCCGCCTTGCACGGCAGCTTCTCCAGAGGGTCGGTCGAAGCGGCCATGGCCGGCCGTGCCGTCATACTGCAGATGAGCAGGGCCGCCGCGATCAGAGGGGCGGGTTTGGAGAGTTTCATGCGTATCAATGATGTTCTCCTGCTTTTTTTGTTTTCTTCGTTTGTGCAGGGATGGATGTCAAATGCAAGATTGCGAAAGTCTATCGCACCTCAGATCGTATTGTAAATGCCGTGAACTTACGATATGAAATGAATATGGAAATACTCACCTCTGTGCTCTCAATTCTCTTTGGAATGGTCTTTCTGTGGATCGGCGGCGAGGGTCTGGTCCGCGGATCGTCGTCTATTGCATTGAGACACAGCATCTCCAAACTCGTTGTGGGGCTCACGATCATCGCCTTCGGGACCTCCATGCCGGAGCTCGCCGCCAGCCTCGCGGCCGTGATCCGAGGAGTTCTCAATAATTTCGATGTAGGAGACCCGGACAATCCAGCCAACCTGGCCCTCGGAAATGTAATCGGATCCAACATCGCCAACATAGGCCTCATCCTGGGAATGAGCGCACTCCTCAAGCCCTTCAAGGTCCAGCGCTCTATAATAACCTTCGAGATGCCCTTTGTGATCTTCGTATCCTTGGTTATCGTCATCATGATACTCATTGGCGGCGTGATCAGCCGCCTGGACGGCGCGATCCTACTCTGCATTTTCGCGGCGTACATAGCCTACTGCTTCCTGAATGCCCGAAAAAAGGAGGAGCTCGACAAGGCCGAGAAGATCTCAAAGTCCGGCAGGCTGGATGCGGCCTTCGTCATTTTCGGCGGGGTGGCGCTCGTTCTCGGGGCCGAGAGCTTCGTCCGGGGCTCCGTGAGTCTGGCAATGTACTTCGGCGTGCCCATGGTCTTCATCGGACTCTCTGTCGTGGCTCTCGGGACATCGCTTCCGGAGTTCGCCACCTCCATCGTCGCCGTGCTCAAAGGCGACTCCGAGTTCTCCATCGGCATGGTCATCGGCTCCAATGTCTTCAATCTGCTCCTCATTCTCGGGATCGTCGCCATGGTACAGCCGTTGTACTGCCCTATCGGAGAGCGCTGGATCGACATTGCCGTCATGGTCGGCATCGCCATTTTCGTGTGGCCCTTCTTTTACACCCGGCAAAGGCTCGCCAGGCCGGAAGGACTGGTCCTCCTTCTTTTCTACTTCTCGTACATTGCATGGCTCGGCTATGTGAGCTATCTGAAGCACATTCCATGATCCACCTGGAAACCATATCGAAGCGCTTCGGGCCGCAGGTCCTCTTCTCGAATGTCGACCTGCACATCGGGCCCGAGGACCGGATCGGCCTCGTGGGCGCAAACGGGACCGGAAAGACCACACTTTTCCGCGTCATCACGGGCGAGGGCTCGGTCGACGACGGCACGATCAAGCGCAACAAGGGGCTGCGCATAGGTTACCTCCCGCAGGAGATGGACCCGCGACAGGGCAGGGGGCTCTTCGTCGATGTCGTCGACTCTGTCCGGGGATTTCGCGAGCTCCAGGAGCGCCGGGCTGAGCTGGAGGCGGCCCTCCACGATGCCACGGATGAAGAGGCCGAGAGGATCGCCCATGCTCTCGGCGAGGTGGAGGAGCGATTTCAGCACATCGGCGGCTACACCCTGGAGGCCGAGGCCCGTGAGGTCCTCATAGGCCTCGGATTCTCTCGGGACGACTTCGAGAGACCCCTGAGCGAGTTCAGCGGCGGCTGGCACATGCGGGTGGAGCTTGCCAAGATCCTCCTGAACCATCCCGATCTCCTCCTGCTCGACGAGCCTACCAACCACCTCGACCTCGAGTCGATGCAGTGGTTCGAGTCCTACCTGGCCACGTTCAAGGGCTCGTACGTGATCGTGGCCCATGACCGGGCCTTCCTCAACCGTACCGTACGGCGCATCGTCGACGTCGGCCCCAGCGGCCTTCGGGAATATCCCGGAAGCTACGACCGCTACCGCCGCCTCAAGACCGAGGAGGAGGCCCTCCTGGAGAAGCGCTTTCAGGAGCAGCAGGTCCGCATCCGCGAGCTCGAGGATTTCATCGCCCGCAACCGGACGCGCAAGGACCGGGCCCGCCAGGTCCAGTCCCGGATCCGGCAGCTCGAGAAGATGGAGAAGATCGAGCTGCCGCGCCGCTCCAAGGGCATTCGATTCCAGTTCCCCCAGCCGCCCCGCTCGGGGAACGATGTGCTCCGGCTCGAGGGGGTGAAGAAGCGCTACGGCGATTGGACCGTATTCGGCGGCATCGATCTTCACCTGCTCCAAAAGGAGCGGGTCGCTCTGGTGGGGCAGAACGGGGCCGGCAAGTCGACCCTGCTCAAGATCCTCGCGGGCCGTCTCGCCCTAGACGGCGGCGAGCGGGTCCTCGGCGCCAACGTCCATCTCGACTATTTCGCACAGCACCAGCTCGAGGCCCTTCACCCTGAGAACACGGTCTTCCTCGAGATGCTCTCAGGCCGGAGCGGGGCCACGATGCCGCTCGCGCGCGCCATACTCGGGGCCTTCCTCTTCTCCGGCGACGACGTGGACAAGAAGGTCATGGTCCTGAGCGGGGGTGAGAAGAGCAGACTCGCCTTGGCCAAACTCCTTCTCGCGCCGGCCAACCTCCTCATCCTGGACGAGCCCACGAATCACCTGGACATCGACTCCCGTGAGGTCCTCGAGGCGGCCCTGTCCCGGTACGAGGGGACCCTGGTCTTCACGTCCCACGACAGGGCCTTCATCAACGTGCTGGCGACCAAGGTGGTCGAGGTCGCACAGGGTCCGGGGGCGCCCGGCACGGGGAGCACTCTCACCCCCTTTCCGGGCAATTACGACTACTACGCCTGGAAGCGTCGCAAGATGGAGGCCGATGGGACGGAGGGATCGAAAAAACAGGCGGCAGCGGTGCCCGAGGCCGCCCGGGACCGCGACGCGCATCAGGAGGCTTCGCTCGGCAGGTCCCGCCAGGCGGGGCGGGAGAAAAAGAGGATCGAGGCGGAGAAGCGAAACCGGCTCTATCGCAAGGTCCGCCCCCTCAGGGAGGAGCTGGAAAGGCTCGAGGCACAGGTGGCCCGGGGCGAGGAGCGCCTGGCTCGGCTCGAGGCCCGCCTCAAGGAGCGGGACTTCTATCTGGACCCGGCCCGCTCGGGCAAGGCCCTCGAAGAGTACGCCGCCCTCAAATCACGGCTCGAGAAGGAGATGGCCCGCTGGGCCGAACTCGCCGAGAAGATCGAGACCCTCGAGGCCAAATACAGCACAGGGGGCGATTAGCAGTTTGATTGTGTAAGCAAAGGAAAAGGGGAAAAATGGAAAAATGGAAAAGAAGCATTTTGAAAATTTGATTTCAAAAGTTATTGGATGCATGATTACTGTGCATAAAGGACTTGGGCCAGGATTTTTAGAGAATGTATATCATAGAGCTCTTGAAATAGAGTTTGATTGTCAAGGAGTGAAGTATGAAACAGAGAGGGAGATTATTGTTGAGTACCAAGGAAAGGAAGTAGGAATTCATCGGCTAGATTTTCTGATTGATGATGCATTGGTCGTCGAGTTAGAAACAGTAGATCAAATTCATAAAAAGCATTATGCGCAGGTGAGGTCATATATTAGATCGATAAAACAGAAAGTAGGACTTTTAGCAAATTTCTCGGATGTTACTTTAGACGTTCGACGTGTTGAAATATCATAAGTTTTTTCCCTTTTTCCAATTTCCCCATTTCCCTTTGGCTTACACATACTCTGCCAGAGAGTTTGAATGATTAGATATATTTGCCTGCTTGCCCTCGCTCTCATCTTGGGCATTGCCCTGGCCCCTGCCGGCTGTTCGAAGCAGGAAGACCCGATGGTAAGGATCGGCTACCTTCAGAGCGACCTGCACCAGCTTCCCGCTTTCATAGCCCTGAGCAAGGGGCTGTTCCTGGACGAAGGGGTCGATGTGATGGTGGCCGGGGTATTCAGGGCAGGACCCGAGGAGATGAGCGCCTTTGCCGCGGGCGAGCTCGATGTGGGCTATGTAGGCGCGGCCCCGGCGACCACGGCCGTGGCGAACGGAGCCGCCCGGGTAAAGATCCTGGCCCAGGTGAACAAGGAGGGCTCGGCCCTCGTGGTGGCGAAGCAGGGAAAGATCGAAGGGCTGAAGGACCTGGCCGGGAGGACCGTGGCCATACCCGGTCACTCGACGGTCCAGGATTTTCTCATGAGGCAGGCCCTCCAGTCGGCCGGTCTGGACCTTCAGGATGTCAGCGTCGTCGTCATAAAGCCACCCGAGATGATCGGCTCCCTCGCGGCCGGGCACATTGACGGCTTCATCGCGTGGGAGCCCTATGTGGCCAGGGCCCTCACCCGGGGGGCGGGCAAGATCCTGGCCCGCTCCCGGGACATCTGGGCCCATCACCCCTGCTGTGCTCTGGTCGCCGCGACCGAATTCATGGAGGCCAGGCCGAAGGCGGTGGATCGTATCCTGCGAGCCCATATACGGGCCACCCGGCTCATACGGGAGGACCCTGAAGAGGCTGTCGCGATCGGGGTCCTCTACACCGGGATGGATGCGGAGACCGTGAAGGCCGCCATGGCCGACATCGAGTTCGACTATCATCCGAGCCGCCACGGAGAGCTCCACTACGTGCGGTTCCTGGATCGCCTGGGATACATCCGTGTCCAGGACCCCGGCATCTTCACCGACGGCATCATCGACGCCGGGCCTCTGGAACGCGCTGAAAAACTTATCGGGGAAAAGCATTGAAAGGCCTGAAGAGCGGCCTCCCGATCCTCCTCTTCGTCGGGGCCTGGCAGATTCTTTCAGAGCTGTCGATCCTACCGGGCCAAAAGATCCCATCCCCCTGGGAGGTGGTCCTGGGTCTGAGGGAGCTCGCCACGGTCGGCCTCCCCCGCGGCTATGATCTCCTGCACCACACATGGATGAGCCTGTACAGGGTCATCCTGGGGTTTACGTTGGCCGCGCTTCTCGGAGTATCCCTCGGGATCGCCATGGGCTGGTCCGGAATTTTCTACCGGGCCGTGAACCCGATACTGAACCTGATCCGGCCGATTCCACCCCTTGCCTGGATTCCGATAGCGATCCTCTGGTTCGGCATCGGGATCAAGTCGGCGGTCTTCCTCATCTTCCTGGGGGCCTTCTTTCCCATCCTTCTCGACACGATCTCCGGGGTGAAGTCGGTGCCCCCCATCTACATCGAGGCGACCCGCACTCTCGGGGCCCGCCGGGCCGATCTGCTGCTCAAGGTGATCGCCCCCGGGGCCATGCCC
This sequence comes from uncultured Thermodesulfobacteriota bacterium, assembly GCA_964522545.1. GTDB lineage: Bacteria > Desulfobacterota > DSWW01 > CAZFWM01 > CAZFWM01 > CAZFWM01. The sequence goes on along the minus strand of CAZFWM010000159.1, from coordinate 110 downwards.
TCCATCATGACCGGCATGCGGGTCGGCCTCGGGATCGGGTGGATGACCCTCGTGGCCGCGGAGTTCACGGGGGTGAAGAGCGGCCTCGGCCTCGGCTACATGATCATGAC
>CAZFWM010000158.1:0-16440 GCA_964522545.1 uncultured Thermodesulfobacteriota bacterium | reverse complement strand
CCCATGAGCCTCCCGGCGGCACACGCCCCTCCGACGAGGTGAATGAAGGTCCACATCTGGCCGTTCAGCGGGCCGATGAGGGCCGAGGCCCCCAGCCTCCCCTCGACCTCGTTGGCGATCACCTGGGCGAGGATCATCTGGTCGCACGTAAGCCCCATGTCCTGGCAGACGGCCAGGGGGACCAGCACGGCGGAGTGGCCCGTGTGCCCCATGAAGAGGTAGTCGTCGAAGTCGTGGGCGCAGCTCAGGGCGGCGTTGGCGAAGATGGCCTGCTCCGGGCTGAGCCTCCACTCATTGGGGACGATCGTGCACCGACCCGGCCTGGCGGACCGCCCCACCGACTCGAGGAGCCTGGCACCGGCGTCCGAAGCGGCCCCGGCGTGAACTGCGCCGAGGACGCTCAGCATCTGGAGCCTTGCCATCTCGATCACCCGGGGCGGGATATCGTTCAGGGTTACCGTGGCGGCCCACTCGGCCAGTCTGGTTATGTACGTGTCGGTCTTGTTCATGTGTTGCCCTCCCGTTTCAGTCGCCCTCGATCCGATTTGGCATTGTATCCTTGTAAGGGCGACCGGCCGGTCGCCCCTACCGAGAAGATCGCGTCTTCATGTTTCGCTGAAGAGGCACGGCATGCCGTGCCCCTACCCCGCTCCCTGTACCCGCAACCCCTCGCCCCAGCGGCTCTCCAGAGCCGAGCGGATCGCCCGGTTTTCCGGCGTATCCAGTGTAGGATCTTTTTCGATTAGAGCGAAGGCCTCCTGCCTGGCCTTTACGAGCACCTCCATATCCCGTACGAGATCGGCGAGCACGAGATCCGGCAGCCCGGACTGCCTCCTGCCCATGAGCTCCCCGGGACCCCTGATCTTCAGGTCCTCCTCGGCGATCCTGAACCCGTCCGCGGTCTCGACCATCACGTCGAGGCGCCTTGCCGACGCCTCGGTGCCGCCGTCGCGGGCTATCAGAATGCAGCGCCCCTGCCGGTCCCCTCTGCCCACCCGGCCGCGGAGCTGGTGGAGCTGGGCCAGGCCGAACCGCTCAGCATGCTCGATCACCACGATTGTGGCGCCCGGCACGTCGATTCCGACCTCGATGACCGTGGTCGCCGCGAGGAGGTCGATCTCTCCGGCGGCAAAGCGCTCCATGGTCTCGTCCCGAAGCTCCCTGTCCATCTTACCGTGTACGAGGCCCACGCGAAACTCGGGGAACACCCGCTCGGCCAGGGCCGCGGACATGGTCGTTGCCGCCCTCAGCTCGAGCGCCTCCGAGTCCTCCACGACCGGGTAGACCACGAATCCCTGTCCTCCCCTTCCGAGCTCTTCCCGGACGATCTCGTAGGCCTCGATCCTTTCCGGTTCGCCGAACAGGAGGGTCTCGGGGGCTCTCCTTCCGGGGGGCATCTCGTCTATGATCGTTACGTCGAGGTCCCCGTAGAGGGTGAGAGCCAGGGACCTCGGAATCGGCGTGGCGGTCATGACGAGCACGTCTGGCCTCGGGCCCTTGTGCACGAGCCTGGCCCGCTGGGAGACCCCGAACCTGTGCCCCTCGTCGATGATGCAGAGCCCAAGCCCCGGGATCTCCACCCCCTCCTGGATGAGGGCGTGGGTCCCGACCAGCACGGCCGCCTCGCCCCTGCCCGCCCGATCGAGGACCCGGGCCCTTTCGGCCGGGCCCATCCCCCCTGTGAGGATAAGCGTCTCCACCCCCATGGGGCCGAGCAGGCGGCCAAAGGTCTTGAGATGCTGCCGGGCGAGGATCTCCGTGGGCGCCATGATCGCGGTCTGGCAACCGCCTGAAGCCGCGATCAGGGCCGCGGCGGCCGCCACCGCGGTCTTGCCGCTCCCCACATCCCCCTGCAGGAGCCTGTGCATGGGCCGGGGCCCGGCCATGTCGGACGCGATCTCATCGATCGCCCGCTGCTGTGCGCCGGTGAGGGGGAAGGGGAGGGCGGAGGAGAACCTCCCAAGGAGGCCTTCCCCGGGGATGAATCGGATCCCGGCGTCGTGCCCCCGGGCCGCCTTGCGGAAGGCGAGGCCGAGCTGCATGAAGAAGAGCTCGTCGAAGATCAGGCGCCGGTGGGCCTGAGAGGCCCGGTCGTTGAGGGATTCGACCTCCCCATCGGACGGGAAGTGGACCTCCCTAACAGCCGACGGGAGGTCGACGAGCCCGAGCCGATCGCGCAGATCAGAGGGCAGGGGATCTCGAACCGAGAAGGAATGGTTCGTGACCACCTCGCTCATGATGCGACGGATAGTGCGCTGCGCCAGCCCCTCGGTCTCCGAATAGACCGGTACGATCCTGTCGAAATGGACCGACCATTCCCCGGGACGCCCGGCCACCTCCCCGTCGGGATGGATCATGACCTTGTGCTTGCCGTAGAGCTCGATGGAGCCGTACAGGATCGCGGTCTGCCCCCTCGAGAACCGGGCCCGCATCTGGGCCCGCCGGTAGTGAAACCAGACGCCCCTCACCTTGCCGGTCCCGTCCTCCACCAGGATCTCGAAGCGGCGACGCCCGCCCTTTGGAAATGCCTCCCTTGCCGCCGCGATCTTTCCCGTGACGGCCAGAGGCGACCCGGGCCCGGCCCGGACGATCGAAGCGAGAGGACGGCGGTCTTCGTACCTCCGGGGATAGAACCGCAGCGCGTCCCCCACCGTGGCGATCCCCTTGCGCCCCAAGAGGGCCGCGGTCTTCGGCCCCACGCCTTTGATGGTTTGGATGGGGAGGTCGAGTGTGGCTTTTGGAGTATTGTGCGGATCAAGAACCATGGAGTAGGTTGTTGGCGTTGCTCGTTGACTGCTATAATTGTCTATATAGTACAGCTTTGGTCGTTGCGAGGGACGAAGTCCCGAAGCAACCCCCTGAGCACCCTGTCCCATTGGGCTCGGGGGATTGCTTCGTCGCTGATGCTCCTCACAACGACATCAGGGTGTTCAACAGGCGATCTTCATTATTTTCTAAAACATAAGATAACACAACCTTACCATCTGCTTAAAATTCACTGAGGAACCCAATGTCCGCCAACCCGCCCGACCGCACCGTGATCATCCGGAGCTGCCCCGACGACAACGCCGACCGCATACGCTCGATCGTCCGCGAGAGCATGGAGGACCTCGGGTTCAGGGCCCGCGGCCGCGTGCTCATCAAGCCGAATGTGGTCACGGCGAACCGCAACTACATCCGCGGCTCCTACACCGACCGGGAGGTCGTGGGAGCGGCGGTGGACCTGCTCCGGGAGCACGATCCGGAGTCGATCACGATAGGGGAGTCGGGAGGGTTCGGGATCCCCCCGCGCCTCTTCCTCCGGGAGGCGGGCTACTACAGGCTCGGCCGTGCCAAGGGTGTGCGCGTGGCCGACTTCAACGAGGAGTCCACGGTGCGGGTACCGCTCGAGCGGGGGCGCCTGCACAAATCGATCCTCCTGGCCAGCAGCCTGGCCCAGGCCGACACCAAGGTCTGGATCCCGAAGCTCAAGTACCACATCGTCTGCACCATCACCAACGCCCTCAAGCTCAACATCGGCATACTCACGCACCGGGAGCGGATGCTCTTCCACGACGACCGCCTCGACGAAAAGATCGTCGACCTCCTCGAGCCGGGCTACCCCGACCTCGTCATCACAGACGCCATCGACATCGGCCACGGTTATGAGTCCACACCCAAGCTCTTCCGGCTCGGGGCGATTATCATCTCGCGAGATCCGATCGCCATCGATGCCGTGGGGTGCCGCGTGCTCAACTTCGATCCACACGAGTGCCGCCACCTCGTGCTCGCATCGGAGCGGGGCTACGGTTCGATCGAAGAGGATTCGTACCGTGTAACAGGGGACGTGAGCGTGGAGGAGCTGGCGGCCCGGACCCGACACATCGTGAGCGAGTTCCAGGACATCCACAGGGTCGACTCGCCGCTGAAATTCTACTGCGGAAATGCGGAGGACCGGGACAATTTCTGCCACGGCGGGTGCCTGGCGGCGCTGAAGGGGTGTCTGGGGACGATCGATGCCCGCAGGCCCGGCTCGCTCAAGCGGGCCCGGCCGGGGCACATCGTGACCGGGGTCTACCGCGGGGACGTGGGGGCACCGGGAGAGGACGTCCTGCTCATCGGGGACTGTACCCGGGTCGACGGCCGCCTCACCGCCCGAAAGGTCCGTCGCGTCAAGGGCTGCCCGGTCGGGACCAAAGGCCTCCTGCTCGCCCTCCCCCTCACCTTCGGCCTGCCGAGCCCCATGTTCGATCTGCGGGACGCCACCCTCTTCATCTGGTACTCGGTCGTCGGCTTCATCCGCCGCTTGCTGAACAGGGTCCTACCGGCCCACGCCTGATCCGAAAAAAGCAATCCCCTCTCCCCCTGAGAAACGGGGAAGAGGGGATTTTTTTTAAATTAAGCCAGCCCTACTGCTATTTGGTTACCGTCACGGTCCTGCACATAACTGTGACGAACGAGCCGATCCAGCTGATGATCACGTCCAGTGCATTCATTTCCGTCTTGATCTTGTAATCCGCAGCATCGCCGACCATCTGAGTCGAGTCGACATCGTTGATCGGGATCAATCCCCAGATCACATACCATTGTCGAGCCTCGATCTGCGTGTGTCCCGCCGGCCCGCTGCCGATGGTGTGAACATGCCCGGCGCACCCGATCAACCACAGTAAACTCAGCGCCACTAGCAAAGCTGCCGTTTTCTTCACAAACATGCTCTTGCCTCCTTGTCTCAGAGTTGCTGACCTGTCCCTTTTTTTTTAGCTTGCAGGGAATCCCTATTTGGACCGTATCATTAAACCAACACCTTGCTTCTGTCAACACAGCTGGCCGCTCTGTTGCCTTTATGACTGGGGGTGCTTACAATCAGTGACTATGTCCGAACCTGAGCGCAAACAAGGCGAGCCGGGCCGTAAGGATTACCTGATCAAGGCCATCGAGGCCTTCGGCCGCCGGCTCATCGTGGTGGACCGCGATTTCAAAGTCCTTGCGGCCACGTCCAGTGCCGGTCCGCCCCCTCCCACCTCCGGGGCCGGTGTAAGCTGCTACGAATATCTCTACGACCTCCCGGCCGACTGCGGGTCCTGCCCGGCCCTCGAGGTCTTCGAGACCGGCAAGCCGCTGTCGCAGAGGGCCTTCGACACGAGGAAAGAAGAAGAAATCTGCCTCTTCGCCTACCCGATCTTCGAGGCCGGAAGCGTGAGCGCCGTGGCGGTGGTGGACGTGGACCTGGCCGATCTCTACGGCCTGGAGATGGACCTGAGGCGATCCAACGCCTTTCTCAACAATCTGATCATGAGCTCGGTGGATGGAATCATCGCCTCGGACATGAGGGGGAAAATCGTCATCTTCAACGAGGCAGCCGCCGAGATCAGCGGCTATTCGGTCGAGGAGGCGATCCGGGACCTCCACATCACCAAGGTCTACCCGGGCGACGGGGCCCGGGAGATCATGCGCTTGCTGCGCAGCAAGGAGCACGGGGGCAGGGGAAAGCTGAAGGCCTACATGGTGGACTGTCTTTGCAAGGACGGATCCCGAGTGCCGATCAAGCTCTCGGCCTCCATCGTCCACGAGGGGGATCGTGAGGTCGGTTCGGTCGGCTTCTTCACGGACCAGCGCGAGAAGCTGCGCATGCAGCGCGAGCTCCAGGAGACCCAGATCAAGCTCCTCCAGGCCGAAAAGATGGCCTCCCTGGGCAAACTCGCCGCTGGCGTGGCCCACCAGCTCAACAACCCGCTGGGCGGAATCATGCTCTACTCCCAGCTCCTCCTCGAGGACTGCCCCCCCGACGATCCGTCGCGCTCGGACCTCGTCCGCATAGCCGTGGACACGGAGCGGTGCAGGGACATCGTCAGGGAGTTGCTCGAGTTCGCACGACAGACCCGGCAGGAGATCCGGCCCTGCGACATCAACCGGACCGTCTCTCAAACCCTCTTCCTCCTGGAGAACCAGGAGATCTTCCAAAATATCGAGATCGTCAAGGAGCTGGACGAAGATCTCGCCCCGGTCCCGGCCGACGTGCAGCAGCTCAATCACGTCTTGATGAACATCATCCTCAACGCCGCCGAGGCGATGGAGGGGCGAGGCCGCCTCATCGTGAGGACCGCCAGGGCCGACGACGGCCCCTGGGCCGTCATCCAAATCCGAGACACCGGATGCGGGATTCCGGTGGATGTGCTCCCTCACATCTTCGAGCCCTTCTACACCACAAAGGAAGAGGGAAAGGGGACCGGCCTCGGGCTCAGCATGGCCTACGGGATCATTGAAAAACACAAAGGGCGGATCGCCGTGGAGAGCGATCCCGGCCGGGGCACGGAATTCACGATTCACCTGCCCTTCGACGAAAAAGGAGAAAGGGGGTAGTCTTTGGGCTCTCAAGATGAGGCCATGCGTGTCCTCGTCGTCGACGACGAGAGAGATATCCGGGACGGGTGCGAGCGGGTCCTCACACGGGCCGGCTATGAGGTGCTCAAGGCCTCGAGCGGCCAGGAGGGCCTGGATCGGATCGCCGGGGAGACGCTTCACATCCTGCTCCTCGACCTCAAAATGCCGGGCATCGGCGGCATGGAGATCCTCACCCGGCTCCGCAAAAGCCACCCGGAGCTCCTCGTGATCGTCATCACGGGGTACGCCACCATCGAGACCGCCATCGAGGCGATGAAGATCGGCGCATACGACTTCATCCCCAAGCCCTTCACCCCGGATCAGCTCCGGATCGTGGTGGGCCGCGCGGCCGAGAGCCGGCGGCTGAGGCTCGACGCCGAGCGCCTCGCGGACGAGCGACGGCGGACCCTGCGCGACCTGGATGCCGAGAAGAGCCGCACCCGCACCATCCTGAACTGCCTGGCCGACGGCGTGGTGGTGACCACCCCGCAGGGGGAGGTGGCCCTGCTGAACCCGGCCGCCTCGCGAATGCTGGGGCTCACGGAGCGGCCGAAGCCGGGAGAGCCCCTCTCGGCCTACACAAAGGATGAAGGGCTCCTCGACCAGGTTGCGGACGTGTCGAGCGGAAAGGGGATCGAGGACGAGATGAGCCTGACCTGCGAGCTGGAGGTGGGCGGCGGAACCTGCCTCATGGCCAACTCCACGCCGGTTCTGGGAGAGGAGGGCACGATCCTGGGCGCCGTGACCGTGCTGGTGGACGTGACCGAGCTCAAGCTCCTCGACCGCCTCAAATCGGAGTTCGTCACCAAGGTCTCCCACGAGCTCCGCTCGCCCCTGTCATCCATCGACCAGCAGCTCGCCGTGATCCTCTGCGACCTGGTCGGGGAAGTGCCGGTTGAGCAGAGGCAGCTCATTTCGCGGGCCAAAGAGAAGACGCGGGCCCTGATCTCGTTCATCGGCGACATGCTCGACCTCTCGCGTATCGAGGCACGCCTGCCCGCCCCCACCCAGGAGGTGGGGGATGCGGATATCCCGGAGGTCCTGCGCAAGGTGGTGGAGATGCTCCGGCCGAACGCAGAGGGCCGGGGCCAGACGATCGAGCTCGCCCTGCCGGAAGGGACGGCGCTCCCGACTCTTCGTGCGGACGCCGCATCCCTGGAGAGCCTATTCGTCAACCTCGCGGCGAACGCCTTGAACTATTCGGACGAGGGGGGACATGTCAGGGTGGAGGCCGGCGGGGGACCGGAGGAGATCCGGATCGCCATACAGGACGACGGCTTCGGGATCGAGGCCCGTCATCTGGAAAAGATCTTCGAGAAGTTCTACCGAGTCAAGAACGACAAGACCCGATACATCGTGGGGACCGGCCTGGGCCTGCCCATCGTGAAGGGGATCGTCGACGCCATGGGGGGGCGGATAGAGGTTCAGAGCGAGGTCGGCTCGGGAAGCACCTTTACCGTGTACCTGCCTGTGCGCCGCTAACCGATGAGGCTCTTGACGCTCTTGATGATATCTTCGGGCGAGGCCGGCTTGGCGATGTAGTCGTCGGCCTCCATGCTCATGCCGTCGAAGTGTGTGTACCGGGTGCTGGTGACGTGCGAGGCCACTGCGGTCAACAGAACTATCGGGATCTCCATGAGCTCGTCATCTTCCTTGAGCTCCTTGCACACCTCGTAGCCGTCCTTCTCCGGCATCATCACGTCCAGCACGATGCAGTCCGGCATGAAGGCCTTCACCTTTTCCAGCCCCTCGACCCCATCATAGGCGACCTCCACGAGGTATCCCTCTTTTTCCAGAAATGCCCTGGTAGCGTTCACGAAGTCCGGATCATCGTCGACAACCAGCACCTTTTGTTTCTCGCTCATCTGTTTCCTCCTGTGGCACCTGGCTATGTGCCTCACACACAATAAAAGAGTATCATTAAATCTTTGTTTTTACCAGCCATTTCAATAGGGCGGCCCGTGGCCGCCGACATTATTCCATTCTGAAAAAGTCGGCGGGCATGGCCCGCCCTATTGTTTTTCTGATCCCTGATCCCACTCAACCAGCCGCCTCCGGCCGAGGATGCAATCCCGCCTTCTCCACGATCTCGGAGACCGCCTCCTCCCACTCGATGGCCATGATGTGCACGCCCCTCACCCCCTCGATCTCCTTGAGCTGTTGGATCGTCTCCACGCAGATCTCGATCCCCTTCTGCTTCCCCTCGCCCTTGGGCGCGGCCTTCATCCTCTCGAGCGGCTCATCGGGGATGTCCATGCCGGCCACCTTGGTCGCCATGTATTTCCCCATCCGGTACGACTTCATGGGCGTCACTCCGGCCATGATGGCGGTGTGCTCGTGGAGGCCGCGCTCGCGAACCCCATCCATCCAGGTCTTGAATTTCTCCACGTTGAACACGCACTGGGTCTGGATGAACTGGGCCCCGGCGGCCACCTTCTTGGCCAGCCGCGGCACCCGGATCGAAAAGGGGTCGGCAAAGGGGTTGGCCGCGGCCCCGAGGAAGAGGTCGGGCCGGCCGTCGACTTCCTTGCCGCCGGCGAAGAGACCCTCGTCCCGCATCCTCCGTGCGATCCGGAGCATCTGGATCGAGTCGACGTCGTAGACGTTCTTGGCCTGGGGGTGATCGCCGAAGCTCTGGTGGTCGCCCGAGAGGCAGAGCAGGGTCTTGATCCCGAGCGAGGCCGCACCGAGCATGTCGCTCTGGATGGCGATCCGGTTGCGGTCCCGGGCCACCATCTGCATCACCGGCTCCAGCCCCTCTTCGCGCAGGATGGCGCAGGCGGCCATGCTGCATATCCGGACCACCGAGGTCTGGTTGTCGGTCACGTTGCAGGCATCCACATACCCCTTGAGCAGGCCCGCCTTGGTCCGAACCTCCCCGGGCTTCGCCCCCCTGGGCGGACCGGCCTCGGCGGTCACGGCAAAGTGGCCCGCCTCGAGCACGGCCTGGAGATTTCCTCGCTCTACTTCGCTCACTTCAGATCCTCCCGTTCATAGCGGCGGGGCCCCCCGTCTCGGCTTTTGGACCAGTCCGGCTCTTCGAGGATCTCCTCGTACCGTTCCATCTCGCCGAGGGCGTCGAGGCGGTCCACGATGAGCTGCCAGCCGCACGGGACCGAATCATCGATCTCGCAGTGGCCGTCGGTGGAGCCGCCGCACGGGCCGTTCATGATGCTCTTGGAGCAGCGCGTGACCGGGCAGATCCCGCCGGTCCGGTCGAGCTTGCAATCCCCGCAGGCCTGGCACCGTTCGCCCCAGATCCCCCGCTGCTCGGCCACGCCGATAAAGACCGTGTTCAGGGCCGGCAGCACCACGGATCGACTCAGGTGCTCGGCGGAGAACTGGACCCCGGCTCCGCAGGCGGTCGAGAGGACGGCGTCCGCCTCGTCGACCTTCTGGCGGATCGGGTCCAGGTACTCGGCGTCACATTGGCGCTCCACGGTGATTTCCTGCGGCTCGAAGGGCTCGCCCCGCTCCTGGCGCGCGAGCTGCAGGGCGGCCGCCAGGATGCTCACCTCTTTCTCCCCCCCGGAGTTGCACACGGTCACACAGCCGCGGCACCCGGCGAGCAGGACCCGCTTGTATGGCTTCAGCCTCTCGAGGATCTCCTCCATCGGCTTGCGTTCGGCCACGATCATCGTTGTTTCCTCCTGAAGCAACAAAACTACAAATAAAACATAACTAATCTTTTAAAGATTTAGCCACGAAAAGACACGAATGATCACGAAAAAAAACACGAACTTCAGGCGAACCTTTAAACTCTGACATTTCAAATATTACATCATTTAAATTCACCACAGAGGACACAGAGAGCACAGAGAAAATAGAGTTTGGTTCTATTCATTCTCTCTCTGTGACCTCTGTGTCCTCTGTGGTTGAAAAACCTTTTTGTGATATTTCGTGTCCTTTCGTGTTAATTCGTGGCAAAAAATTTCTAGACCTCCGCTTGGTCGGGAGCCGGCTCCCCGGCGGCGGACGGGGCAGTGCCCGGGCCGAGCTCCTGTATGCGCTCGGTCATCTCTCGGACGATCTCGGCAAACCGGGGCCCTTGCCCCGCCGAGAGGTTGAACATCTCCACCCGCCCGCTCTCCAGGTTGATCTCCTCGAGCAGGATCTTCACGTACTCCACCCGCTGCCGGGCCCGGAGATTGCCCCGGATGTAGTGGCAGTCCCCCTCCATGCAGCCGGCCACGAACACGCCGTCGGCGCCGTCGATCAGGGCCTCGAGGATGTCCCTGACGCCGACCCTCCCGGTGCAGGGCACCCGAACGATCCGGACCGTATCCGGATATTGTAGCCTCATCGAACCTGCCAGGTCCGCCGCGCTGTACGCTCAGTAGACGCAGCAGAAGCCGACGATCCGCGGAGAGAACGGGGCTGTGTTATTATCGTCCATTTTTAAATTTCCAGTTTCCAATCTTCAATCTTCAATTTCCAATTCGACATTCGCAGAATGTCGCTACGCCAAAAGAGCCCGGCACTGCGCCACAAGCTGGGCCTGTGTCGAGTGGGCCAACTCGATGGCGTGGCCCGGGCACTCGGCCGCACAGAGGCCGCAGCCCTGGCAGCGAACGGCCTCGATCTCGGCCTTTCCCTCCTCGTTGATCAAGGGGACCTCGTACGGGCAGACCCGCACGCAGGTGAGGCACGCCGCGCACCGGTCCGGGTCCACGTGGCTCACGGCCCCGCTGATGCGGATCCCCTCCTTGGAGAGGATCGTGCACGCCCGCGAGACAGCCGCGGCGGCCTGGGCCACGGTCTCCTCCACAGGCTTGGGCGCGTGGGCCAGCCCGCACACGAAGATCCCGTCCGAGGCCATCTCCACGGGCCGCAGCTTCTGGTGGGCCTCGAGGAAGTAGCCCTCCTGGGTCCTCGGGACCTTGAGCATGGTGGCGAGCTCTTCGTTCTCGTGGGGGATCATGGCGGTGCTGAGGACAACACAATCCGCCTCAACACTTCTCTCACCCCAGGACGGCTCGGACCAGGTCACCTTCAGGTCGTCCCCTGCGCGTTCCACCTCCGGCATGCGATCCTCTTCGTACCGTTGGAAGAGAACGCCGGCCCGGCGTGCCTGCCGGTAGAGATCCTCCAGAAGTCCGTAGGTGCGCACGTCGCGATAGAGGATCGTCACCCTGGCGGCCGGGTTGACCCTGAGCAGGGCCAGCGCGTTCTTGACCGCCTCGCCGCAGCAGACCCGGGAGCAGGAGGGCCGCTCCTCGGTGCGGGACCCGACGCACTGGATCATGACCACCCGCCTCATGGCACCGAGCTTCTCCGGGTCGTCCTCGATGACCTCCTCCAGGTCGAGCTGGGTCATGACCCTGCCCTCCTCGCCGTAGAGGAACCCGTCGGGCTTCATGGGGTAGGCGCCGGTGGCGAGGATCGTGACCCCGTGCTTCACGGCCCGGTGGGTGCCGCCCACCATGAGCTCGGAGTTGAAGTTCCCCAGGAAGCCCGAGGTCGCCACCACCTCGGCGTTGAGGTGGACCTGGATGAGGTCGCTTCCGAGCATCTGGTCCGTGAGGGCGACGAGCCTGGCCCGGGTGTCCTCTCCGTCGAAGGTCGACCGGAGCCGCTGCAGATTGCCCCCGAGCCTATCCTCGCGCTCCACCAGCGTCACCGGGTAACCCTGCCGCGCCATGAGCACGGATGCGGTCATGCCGGCCAGTCCCCCGCCGATCACAAGGGCACGGCGGGTCAGGGGGAGGTCCTCCTGGTGAAGTGCCTCGAGCTGTCCCGCCCGGGCCACGGCGGCGCGCACAAGATCGCGGGCCTTACCCGTGGCGCGATCGTGCGAGCCCTGGTGGACCCAGGAGCACTGGTCGCGGATGTTCGCCATCTCGAAGAAATAGGGATTGACGCCCGTCTCCTGGAGGGTCTGTCGAAAGAGGGGCTCGTGCGTGCGGGGCGAGCAGGAGGCGACCACCATGCGGGTGAGGCCGTGCTCCTTGATCAGCTCCTTCATGCGCTCCTGTGTGTCCTGGGAGCAGGTGAAGAGGTTCTCGTCGGCGAAGACCACGTCGGGGAGCTCCGTGGCGTAATCGACCAGGGAGGGCACGTCCACCACAGAGGCGATGTTGATCCCGCACCGGCAGACGAACACGCCCACGCGGGTGCCCTCTTCGGAGACGTCCCTTTCAGGCGGCAGCTCCCGGACGACCCTAAGAGACCCGCGGGCCGGGGCCAGGGTGGCCGAGGCAAATGCCGCGGCCCCGCTCGCCTGGGCCACGGTCTCGGGGATGTCCTTGGGGCCCTGAAATGCACCGCACACGAAGATGCCGGGCACCGAGGTGGAGACGGGCTGAAAGCTCTTGGTTTGGCAAAAGCCGTACCGGTCGAGGTCGACCCCGAGCCTGCCGGCCAGATCGTTGAGACGCTCGGGAGGCCGGAGACCGGCCGAGAGGACCACCATGTCGAAGGTCTCGGTGCGGAGCCCGCCATCCTCGTCCACGTACCGGATCTCCAGGTCCTGGGAGTCGGGCAGGCCGTCCACCCCGGAGACCATGCACCGCTTGAACCGGACGCCGTACTGCTCGGCCGCCCGCTGGGCGTACGCATCGAAGCCCTTCCCGATGGCCCGCTGGTCGATGAAGAAGATCGTCGCCTCCAGGTCCGAGTGGTGCTCGCGGGCCACGGTGGCCTGCTTGGCCGCGGCCATGCAGCAGACGGCCGAGCAGTATCCCTGCTCTTTGCGCTGGTCCCGGCTCCCCACGCACTGGATCCAGGCGACGCGCTTGATGTGGGCGTCGTCCGAGGGGCGTCGGAGGTCACCGACCGTGGGACCGGTGGCCGAGAGGAGCCGCTCGAACTGGAGCCCGCTCACCACGTTGGGCCAGCGGCCGAAGCCGTACTCGCCGGCCAGGGCCGAATCGAAGAGCTCGAATCCCGGTGCGAGCAGGATCGAGCCGACCTCGATCTCCTGCTCCCGCGGCTCCATGAGATGATCGATCGCCTTGGCCTCGCACGCGTCGATGCAGCGGAAGCACTCGGAACAGATGCCGCAGCTCAGGCAGCGGGCCGCCTCGGCCTGGGCCTGCTCCGCCGTGAGACGCGCCTGGATCTCGTCGAAGCCCCGGACCCTTGTCTTGGCATCCAGCTCGTCCGGCCGGGCCCGCTCGGCCCGCTCCACCTGCTCCAGCGCAGGGGTCGGAGCCACGGGCGGCCTGTACTCCCGGCCCTCGCTCACGGGCACCCCCTGGAGGAAGCGGTCGATCGAGATGGCCGCCTCCTGGCCGGCCGCGATCGCCTCGATGGCCGAGGCCGGGCCGGTCACGGCATCCCCGCATCCGAAGATGCCGGAGACCGCGGTGAGACAGTTGCCCCTGTCCGCGATGAGCCGCCCCCGGGGGGAGACCAGCTTGGCCCCTTCAGCCTCGCCGAAGAGGTCCGTGTCCATGACCTGCCCGATGGCGGTGATCACCGTGTCGGCCTCGACGAAGTCGGTGACCGAGTCGTCGAGGGTCGGCGAAAACCTGCCCTCGTCGTCGAAGACCGAAGTGCAGCGCACCAGGTTCAGGCCGGCCACGTGCCCGTTCTTTTCGGCGATCCGGGCGATGCCCCAGCTCGGCTTGAGCTCGATCCCTTCCTGGAGGGCCTGCTCGACCTCCTGGGGGTGGGCCGGAAGCTCCTCGCGCGACTCCAGGGAGACCATGACCACCTGCTCAGCCCCGAGGCGCCGGGCGTTCATAGCACAATCCACGGCCACGCTACCTCCCCCCACGACCGCGACTCGCCTGCCCACGGCCACCTCCTCGCCGAGGGGCACCGAACGCAGGAGGTCCGTGGCCGGGATGACCTCGGGAAGATCCTCCCCCTCGACGCGGAGCTTGAGGCTCTTGTGGGTCCCCACCGCCAGGAGCACGGCACTGTACCCATCCAGGTCACGCAGCTTCTGTAGCGAGACCTCCTCGCCCGGGCCGACCCGCACGCCGCAGCGGATGTCCACGCCCAGGGAGCGGATCGCGTCGATCTCTCTGTCCAGAATCTCTCTTGGAAGGCGATACCTCGGAATGCCGACCGCCAGCATGCCGCCGGCGACCGGGAGGGACTCGAACACGGTGACCGGATACCCGGCCAGGGCGAGATAGTAGGCCGCACTGAGGCCGCCCGGGCCGGCGCCGATGACCGCCACCTTCTGGGGCTTGGCCGGCTCCGGCTCCGGGAGCTTGATCCCCTCGCCCTCGAACTCGATGTCGGCCAGGAACCGCTTGAGATCACGGACCGCCAGGGGCGAGTCGACCTGGCCCCGGGAGCAGGCCTCTTCGCAGGGGTGGGTGCAGACGCGGCCGCAGATCGCGGGGAAGGGATTGCGCAGGCGCACCAGCTCCACCGCCTCCTGGAAACGTCCCTCCGCGAGCAGCGCGATGTAGCCTTGCGCGCTCACGCCGGCCGGGCAGGCGTCCTTGCAGGGGGCAACCCCGGCCTTGTCGATGGCGAAAGCGCCCGGCACGGCCTGGGGGTACTTCTTGAATATGGCCCGCCGCTCATCCATGCCCAGGTTTTGCTCGTTGAGCCGCTTCACCGGGCAGGCCTGAACGCACTCGCCGCACCCGGTGCACTTGCTCAGATCCACGTACCGGGGCTCCTGCCTGAGGCGCACCCGAAAATTTCCAGCCTCCCCGGCCATGCTCAGGATCGAGGTCTGGGTCATCACGTCCACGTCGGGATGCCTGCCGACCTCCACGAGCTTGGGGGAGACGATGCACATGGAGCAGTCATTGGTGGGGAAGGTCTTATCGAGCTGGGACATCCGGCCGCCGATGGCGGTGGTCTCTTCCACAAGGTAGACCTTGAAGCCCGCCTCGGCCAGATCGATGGATGCCTGCATCCCACCGATGCCGCCGCCGAGTACCAGGACGGCGCCGACAGGGCCCTTGCCTCTCTCCGGAGCTCCCGCAGCCTTGTTTTCTAGAGGCTCCATATTTTCCTTCTTAAAGACTTACTGCCCTTTGAGAGGATGTTACCTCTCTGACATTTCAAACGTAACGTTATATAAATTCACCACAGAGGACACAGAGGTCACAGAGAGAGAATGTATCGATTATATTCTCTCTTTCTCTGTGACCTCTGTGTCCTCTGTGGTTGAAAAAAACGTTATCACAAGACTCCACGGGTTTCCTTCTCTGAGTCTCTGCGTAAAAATCCAACCCCCGCCAATGCCCCGTCGACCGGGACGATGTGGCGCTTGAAATGACCCCGTACCGAGGGATCCTGCATGGCAAGGGCTATCAACTCCGTGAAATAAAATACCGGCAGCGGCGTCTCTCCCCCGCCTTCCGGCGTCGGCTGGCGGCTGTCCAGGTTCATGAAGCAGAGTGGGCACGCCGTGACAAGGGCCGCGGCGCCGGCCCGACGTGCCATGGCCGCGAGCCGTCCGCATAGGCCCCCCACCAGGTCGGGTCGTCCCAGCGAGAGGCTCCCGCCGCAGCAGAGTGTCTTGTAAGGCCAGTCCAGGACCTCCACGCCGATGGCCCTTAGGACTCGATCCATCTCCTGAGGATTCTCATGGTCCGTGGATCCGGTCACCGCGGGCGGGCGCACCGAGAGACAACCATAGTAAGGGACGACGGTGAGACCCTCCAGGTGCTGCTTCACCGCCTCCTGTATGCGCTCCATATTCTCCGGAGAGGCCGCCAGGTCGAGCATGAAGCGGATCTCCACGCCGGCCTCCTTGCCGGATCCCGCCGCGCCCTCCTCGGCCTCGTGGACCCGGGCGCTCCGGAGCCGGTTGAAGCAGGCCGAACACGGCACGATCAGCGGAAGACCGATCCGGTCAGCCTGCGCGAGGTTGCGCTCCGCCAGGCCGACGGCGAGGTCCGGGGCCACGGCGTGGGCCGAACTGGCCCCGCAGCAGTTCCAGTCGGGAAGCTCGCGGAGCTCGATCTCGAGCAGATCGCAGACCGTCCTGATCGTGGCCTCGTACTCGACGGCCGTGCCATGGGCGGTGCATCCGGGATAGTAGGAGTACTCTTCCAACGAATTATCTCCGAAGTTGTATGTAGTGTTTCGTCTGCCCTCACCCAAATCCTCTCTCAGAGGGCTGATCTTTACCCACACTAGACACCGTGGCTCTATTCCAAA